>DATEEA010000078.1:0-15285 GCA_035281445.1 Candidatus Polarisedimenticolia bacterium | reverse complement strand
CAGGCAGCGGCGGGCGCGGATCGGCTCATCGATCTCGGTGAAGCACCGCGCGAGAAGGTGCCAGGCGGAGGCGTCATCGGCATCGATCTCGATGGCCCGTCGAAGGCACCACAGCGCGTCCGCGGCGTCCCCGGTCCCCATCAGCCCCCGGCCCATCTCGATCCACGCGGCCGCGTCACGCGGGCCGTCCGAAGGTCCCGGGCGGGGCGCGGCGTCCGCCTGCGGGATGGTGCCGTCCGGGCCTGCACCGCGGTGGCTCATCGGGCGCTCCTGTCTCGAGACGGAGCCGCCGCCCCATGGGGGCGGCGGGTCCGGCATCCTCCGGCGATCGGTCCCGGTGAGCAGCTATGCACGGATGGGGGGTTGGTTGATAGCTACCGGGGGAGATTGGGTGTGGGGGACCGCTCGCCGGACCTCCTCGACTGGACGCGCCGGTCGCGGCGGTGGCCGATGCCCTCGCCGCCGGCGCGGTCGATAGGAGGTCCCAGCAACACCCATGCCGGCGACGGGCCCGCCGCGTCATCCTGGGATGGTGCCGGAAAAACCTTTTGACGACAGATATTTAAGGGTCATCACACGCCCCGGAGACCCCCGGCCGCCGCGGAGAGCTTCCATGAGGATCCGTCAAGGGAGTGACGCCGGGGAGGCCTATCGGCGCCGCAAAGCGAGAGGCCTCAGACGCTTGCGCCGTCCGCCGTGACCATGACGGACTGCCGCCGGACCGACGCTGTCCTTCTCTTCAGCGGGACATGGCCCGCTGCAGCTCCTTGATGCGGGCGGCGACGTCACGGAACTGGGAGTTGTTGCCATAGACTTCGGTGAACAGCTCCATCGCCTCTCGATGCTCGCCCAGCTCGGCCAGGAGCGCGGCCAGGTCGTAGCGGAGTCCGAGCACCGTCTCCTCGTCGCGTCCCTCGGCCGCCTCCAGCCCCTTGCGGTACCACTTCACCGCCAGGGGACCCATGCGCTTCTCGCGAAAGCAGATCCCGAGCATGCTGCAGCAGTCCAGCAGCAGCTTCGGCTCCTTGGCTGCGAACTGGAACTCGCCGATCGCCTCGTCCAGGAGCCCCATCTCCTTGTAGGCGATGGCCAGGTTGTAGTGGGTCTCGAAGTCGTCGGCGCCTACCTGCTGCTCGACCCCCTTCTTGAAGGCCTGCACGATCTCCTCGAGGCTGTGCCCCTCGGGAGACGCCTCTTCGCCGGTGACCAGCGCGGAGGCTTCGCTGGAGGCGCCGCTGAGGGCGGCGTCGATCTCCGAGGCCAGGTCCATCAGGTCGGCCGGTCCGTCCGATCCGGAGACGGACGGGGCCTGAGCGGCGGTCTGGACGTGGAGCGCCTCGTCCTCGGCGTCGCCGATCTCGAACTCCTCCTCGTGGTCCGCGTGATGCACCGGAGACCGCGCCGCGGCCGCCGGGCCGGCAGCGGCCTGGGCGCTCATCGAGACAGCCTGCCTCATCCGGCTCACGATCGCCGGGTGGCTCCCGCAGCTCTCGGCCAGGCGCCGCAGGATCTGCACCGCCTCGGACCGGTTCCCGGCGGCTAGAAGTCGATCGATCTGCGCCAGCTCCGCGCCCGGCGGCTCCGGCTCCGCCGGCTCTTCCTCGGCCGGCGCCGGCGCGGATTCGCTGGCGGCGGAGGGCGCCTGTGCCGCGCGGTGGGCCGCGGCGGCAGGGCCGCCCGAGACCAGCCCCTGGAGCGCCGCCGTCTCCGGAGAGGCCGGATCGAAGCGGCTCAGCTCCTCCAGCGCCTCGGCGGCAGCCTGGCGATCCCCGGCCGCCAGGTGCGCCCGCACCAACGACGCCATCTGCCGGCGGGCGCCGTCGCGGTTGCCCTCCTCGAGGTAGAGCTCCTTGAGCTTGGCGAAGGCCGGAGCGTAGCCGGGATACTTGTCGATCACCGCCTGGAGCTGCTCCACGGCGCGATCGCCCAGTCCGTACTTCACGAAGACATCGGCCTCGGTCATGTGCTCGGTGATGAAGTCCTCGTCCTCCGGCTCGATCCGGGGGGCCTCGGGAAGCTCCCCTGCCGCCGATCCCTTCTCTCGGAGCGGGGCCGAATCCGGATCCCTCCCGCCCTGCGCGGCCGGGGCCGCCGCCTGCGCAGGGGACGGGCGAAGCCGGACCCTGAGCTCCTCCAGGCCCGGATCGCCGGGGCGCATGGCCAGCAGCTTCTCCACGATCCGGCCGCCCTCCAGGGTCTCTCCCGCCTCCAGGCACCTCAGCGCCAGGCGCGATCCAGCGCGCAGCAGTCGCTGGTCGTCCTTCAGCGCCTCGTGGAGCGACATGAGGACGCGCAGGACGTGGGAGCCTTCGTCGGCCTCGGCCGCCTCCTCGAGCACCGCGGCCGCCTCCTTGCCCAGTCCCTGCTTGAGAAGGGCGTCCGCGCGCGGCGCGAGGCTCTCGATCGCGCCGGCGGCGTCTCCCGCGGCCAGCCGGGCGCGGGCCCCCTTCACCGCGGCTTCCCCCCTCTGCGGCGCCAGCGCCGCGGCCCGATCGAACGAGGCGATGGCATCCGCGCAGCGCGAGGCGTCCAGGTGCAGGTCCCCCTGCAGGATGAGCAGATCGGGACTCTCCGACTTCTTCAGGGCGTCCTTGACCATCTTGAGCGCGCTCTCGGCGTCTCCCCCGGCGCGGCGGGACTCGGCCAGGCGCAGCACCATGGCGGGAGACCCCGGATGGAGGGACGCGGCCTTCTCGTAGGCGGACCGGGCCTCGGCGGTCCTTCCCTTCTCCTCCAGCTCGGCCCCGATCTTCACGTAGTCCTCGGCCGCGTCGGGGGCCCGTCCATCGCCCGCCTTGAGGTCGGCCAGCGCGGCCCGCTGCTTGAGATCGGAAGGGTCCATCGCCACCAGCGCCTCGTTCACGGCGATGGCCCGCTTGACGTCCCCCGCTCGCAGCGACTGCTGCGCCACGAACTGGTACTGGGAGCGGGCCTCCAGCACCAGCCCCTGCTTCTCGTAGAGCTCGGCCAGCCGCTGGTAGGCGTCGAGATGGGAAGGATCGAGCTTGTTGATCTTCTTGTAGATGGCGATGGCTTTGAGGAAGAAGCCGTCCTTGGCGTAGAACTCGCCGATCTTGTTGTACTGAAGGATGGCCTCGCGCTTCTTGCCGATCCTGGAGTACAGGTCGCCGATCTTGTTGATGGCGTTCATGTCGCGCGGGTTGTCGCGCACCAGCAGCTCGAACTGGGCGATGGCCTGGTCGATCTTCCCTTGAGCCACCAGCTTTTCAGCCGCCTGCGAGATCTTGTTGCGGTCGATCGCCACCCTGTCTCCTCAGCCGATCACGAGAACTCGATCGATCGCTGCAGCCACACTCCCTGGAAGCTCCGCCGGTGCAGGGCGCAGGGACCCAGCCGTTCCACGGCCTGGAGGTGCTCCTGGGTCCCGTAGCCCTTGTGCGCGGCGAACCCGAAGCCGGGGAAGACCCGATCGTAGTAATCCATCACCCGATCCCGGACGACCTTGGCCACCACCGAAGCCGCGGCGATGGACACCGAGATGCGGTCTCCTCCCACAGGGCAGGTCTGCGCCACCAGCACCTGGGGAAGGCTCACGGCGTCGATCAGGAGATGATCCGGCTGCACCGGCAGCGACTCCACCGCCCGCGCCATCGCCAGGCGCGTCGCGTTGAGGATGTTGATCCTGTCGATCTCCTGCGCATCCGCGGCCCCTATCCCCCACGCTTCCGAAGCCCTGAGGATCTTCGTGAAGAGCGTCTCCCTCTGCAGAGGCGTGAGAAGCTTGGAGTCGTTCAGCCCCGCCAGCCTCGCCTTCGGCCTCAGGATGACCGCCGCCACCACCACCGGTCCGGCGAGGCATCCCCGCCCCACCTCGTCGAGCCCGGCCACCCGGCTCGACCCTTCGAGGAGGGCCCGGCGCTCGAGCTCCCAACCCGGCCTGGCACGGAGGCGGGACACGGTCACGCTTCGACGGGCTGAACCTGCTTCTCCCTCGCGGCCTTGATGCGCGCCGCCTTGCCCATCTTCTTCTTGAGGTAGTAGAGCTTGGCGCGGCGCGTTCTGCCCCTCTGCACCAGCTCGAT
Source organism: Candidatus Polarisedimenticolia bacterium (assembly GCA_035281445.1). Lineage (GTDB taxonomy): Bacteria > Acidobacteriota > Polarisedimenticolia > JACPZX01 > DASXTC01 > DATEEA01. Next base: position 11,242 of record DATEEA010000078.1, on the reverse strand, counting down.
CTTGCCGAGGGTGGGCGAGTGGAGCGGGAAGATCCTCTCCACGCCGATCCCGTCGGACACCTTGCGCACCGTGAAGGTCTGCCGGGCTCCGCCGCCCTTGAGCGCCATGACCACTCCCTGGAAGATCTGGATGCGCTCCTTGTCCCCTTCCTTCACCTTCACGGCGACCTTGATCGTGTCCCCGGGCGTGAAGACGGGGATCTCCGACTTCAACGCCTTCTCTTCCACCATCTTGATCACATCCATGTCCGTCTCCTCTCCTGGCAACGTTCAGACATCGTCGTGCTTCGGCGTCGCGCGTCCGGCGCAGGCGAGCAGATCCGGCCTGCGCTTCCGGGTGTTGGCCCGTGACATCTCCGCCCGCCACGCGGCGATCGCTTCGTGCCGTCCCGACAGCAGCACGTCGGGCACGGCCATGCCGCGGAAGACCGCGGGCCTGGTGTACTGGGGGTGCTGCAGCAGCCCGTCGGCGAAGGAGTCGCGGAGCACCGACTCCCCTTCACCCACCACGCGCGGCACCAGCCGCGAGACGGCGTCGATCACCACCATCGCCGCGAGCTCCCCCCCGGTCAGCACGTAGTCGCCGATGGAGATCTCCTCGTCGGCGAGACCCTCGCGCACCCGCTCGTCCACCCCTTCGTAGCGGCCGCAGATCAGGATCAGCCTGCCGTACAGGCTGAGGCGCACGGCGGCGGCGTGATCGAACGGGGCGCCCTGGGGCGAGAGCAGGATGGTGCGCGACGCGCTGCGGGGATGGCGCTCGAGCACCGACTCCACCGCCGCGAAGATCGGCTCGGGCTTGAGGATCATGCCTCCTCCGCCGCCGTAGGGCTGGTCGTCCACTCTGCGGTGCGGACCCTCCCCGTGCTCGCGCAGGTCATGCGTGCGGACGGTGAGGATCCCCTCCTCGACGGCCCTCCGCAGGATCGTCCGGGAGAGCGGCGCCTCGACGATCTCCGGAAACAGCGTGACGACGTCGAACTCCATGTGCGCTCCTGGCTTCAGCCGCGCGGCGGCCTCGCCGGATTCAGCTCGACCAGACCCTCGGGGGGATCGATCACGACCACACCCCTGTCCGGATCGATGTCGGTGCAAATGGCCGCCACCAGCGGGATGAGGATCTCCCCGCGGGGGCCGTCCACCACCAGCAGGCTCTGGGCCCCCTGCGACAGGACTTCGCGCACCGCTCCGACCGGGGAGCCGTCCTTCAGGGTCACCGCCAAGCCTTCCAGCTGGTATGCGTAATATCGTCCTGGCGGGGCCGGCGTCGAGGCCTCCAGCGGAATAAAGAGCTCCTTTCCCAGCAGGGTCCGCGCCTCTTCCACCGTGCCGTAGCCGGACAGCTTGACGACCGCCCGCTCCCCGAGGCGCTTGACCCCCTCCACTGCCAGCTCCTTCCAGGCTCCCCCGGCCTCTCTCATGAAAACCGTTGCCAGGCGCGCCATCCGGGACGGGTCGTCGGCGTGCACGGTCACCACCACCTCGCCGCGCAGGCCTCTCACCCGATCCACCTCGGCGATCAGGATGTAGCCGTCCTCGGCCATGGAGCGCTCCCACGGCGGAACTGTCCGCCGTGCCGGGCTCAGGCCCATCTCTTTTTCACTCAATGATTTCCAGGAAGATCCGCCGGCGCTGCTTCATCCCTGCCGGCCCCAGCAGGGTCCTCAGCGCCCTGGCCATCCTCCCCTGCCGGCCGATCACCTTCCCCAGGTCGTCCGGGGCCACCCGCAGCTCCAGGACGGTGGCGTCATCCTCCTCCACCTGGCTCACGGAGACCTCCTCGGGGCGATCCACGAGCGACTTGGCGATGAACTCGATCAGATCCTTCACCCCTGCTCCTGGGCCGATCAGGCCTTGGGCCGGCGCGCCTTCTGCAACAGGGCGGCCACCCGGCCCGAGGGGACGGCTCCCTTTCGGATCCACTCCTCGGCACGCTCCACGTCGAGCTTGGTCACCGCCGGCCGCCGCATGGGATCGAAGAAACCCAGCGTGTCCACGGCCCGCGCGCTCGGGCGCTTCTTCGAATCGGAGACGACCACGCGGTAGAACGGCCGGTGGATCGATCCCTGACGAGACATCCTGATCCTCAGCACTCCTTCGTCCTCCCTCTCTGCTCGGAGGCCCCGCGGCGCACCGCGGGGCCGGTCATCGGAACGGGAACGGCAGCCGGCCCGGCCCCCGTCCCTTCTTCGCCGTCCTGGACAGCGTTCGCATCATCTTGCGCATCTGGGCGTGCTGCTTGAGCAGCTTGTTGACGTCCTGGACGTTGGTCCCCGAGCCGCGCGCGATGCGGCGACGGCGGCTGCCGTTGATCAGCGACGGGTTGGCGCGCTCCTGGGCGGTCATGGAGTCCAGCACGGCCTGGACCCGCTTCATCGCGTCCTCGTCCACGTCGCCCGCTCCGCGCAGGGGGCCGAGGCCGGGGATCATCTCCAGCAGCGATGCCAGAGGACCCATCTTCTTGAGCTTGCGCAGCTGCGTCCGGAGGTCTTCCAGGGAGAACTCCCCTTCCGCCAGGGCCAGGGCCGCCTGCTCGGCGTCGTCTCCGCCGTAGGCCTCCTCGGCCTTCTCGATGAGGGTCAGCACGTCCCCCATCCCGATGATCCGGGACGCCATCCGATCGGGATGGAAGACCTCCAGGTCCTTCACCTTCTCTCCGGTCCCCGCCAGCTTGATCGGAGCGCCGGTGGCCTCCTTGATCGAGAGCGCCGCGCCTCCGCGGGTGTCGCCGTCGAGCTTGGTCAGCACGATCCCGGTCACCGGCAGCGCCGCGGCGAAGGCCGCCGCGGAGTTGACGGCGTCCTGCCCGGTCATGGAGTCGGCGACGTACAGCACCTCGTTCGGCCGGAGCAGCGCGGCGAGGTCCTTGACCTCGGCCATCATGACCTCGTCGATGTGAAGGCGGCCGGCCGTGTCCACGATCAGGGTGTCGTGTCCCGTGGACCTGGCCAGGGACAGGGCGTCGCGCGCGATGGTCCGGGGGTCGAGGGCTCCGCCGCCGTCGAAGACGGGAAGGCCGTTGTCGCGCCCCAGCACCTTGAGCTGCTCGATCGCCGCCGGCCGTTGGACGTCCGCCGGCACCAGCAGCGGCGCGCGCCCCTTCCCCTTCAGCATCAAGGCCAGCTTGGCCGACGTGGAGGTCTTCCCGGATCCCTGAAGCCCGACCATCAGGATGACCGCGGGCGGCGCCCCCGTCAGGTCGAGCGACGCCTCGCCGGTGCCGAGCAGCGTCTGGAGCTCGTCGCGCAGGATCTTGACGAGGTGCTGGCCCGGGGTGAGACTCTCCAGGACCTCCTGGCCCAGGGCCTTGTCCCGCACCCGGTCGATGAACCGCCGGGCCACCTGGAGGTTCACGTCCGCCTCGAGCAAGGCCATGCGGATCTCCCGCAGGCCCTCCTTGACGTTCTCCTCGGTCAGGCGCCCCTGCCCCCGCAGAGTCCTGACGATCGACTGCAGGCGCGCGCTGAGTGTCTCCAGCATGACGGTTCCGCCGTGGTTGTCGGGAAAGGTCCTGGCCCGGGGCAGACCTGTCCACCCCTCCAGCACAGGATTCTGATCGAACCCCGTATTATAGCCGGAGCGGGCGGGGGGTCAAGCATAAGGCTCTGAGCACCCGGAGGTTAGCAGGGGCGCGCCGCGGGAGGGGGTCAGACGGAGAGGAAGTGTCCCAGCTTTTCCTTCTTCACCCGCAGGTACTCCAGGGCGGGCCCGCTGGAGGGGACCTCCAGCGGCACCCGGTCGACGATCTCGATGCCGAACCCCCGCAGGCCGATGAACTTGTCGGGGTTGTTGGTCATCAGCCGGATCTGGTTCACCCCCAGATCGCTCAGGATCTGAGCCCCGATGCCGTAGTCCCGCTGGTCCGGCTTGAATCCGAGGCTTTCGTTGGCCTCGACGGTGTCCTTGCCCTGGTCCTGCAGCTCGTAGGCCCGCAGCTTGTTCTCCAGCCCGATCCCGCGCCCCTCCTGCCGCAGGTAGACGATGATCCCCTTCCCCTCCCGGGAGATCAGCTCCATGGCCTTGTCCAGCTGCAGGCCGCAGTCGCAGCGCAGGGAGCCGAAGACGTCTCCTGTCAGGCACTCGCTGTGCAGGCGCACCAGCGTCGGATCGTCCATGCCGATCTCGCCCAGCACGAGAGCGAGGTGCGTCTTGTCCTCCAGGTCGCTGCGGTAGGCGACCAGCCGGAACGCGCCGTATCCCGTGGGGAGCATCGGCGCCGCCACTCTGCGGATCAGGCGCTCGGTCCTCATCCGGTAGCGGATCAGCGCGGCGACGCTGATCATCTTCAGGCCGTGCTTGCGGCTGAAGGCGGACAGCTCCGGCACCCGGGCCATCGTGCCGTCCTCGTTCATGACCTCGCAGATCACCCCGGCCGGCTGCAGCCCGGCCAGCCGGGCCAGGTCCACGATCGCCTCGGTCTGTCCCGGCCGCTTCAGCACGCCGCCGCGCACGGCCATCAGCGGGAAGACGTGCCCGGGACGGGCCAGGTCCGAGGGCCGGGTGGCGGGATCGACCGCCACCTTGATGGTGCGGGCGCGGTCGGCGGCGGAGATGCCGGTGCTCACGCCATGGCGGGCCTCGATGGAGACGCAGAAGGCCGTGCCGTAGGGGCTGGTGTTCTTCTCCACCATCAGAGGGACGTCGAGCTGGCGGAGACGTTCCTCGCTCATGGGCAGGCAGATGAGCCCGCGTCCGTGGCGGGCCATGAAGTTCACGTGCTGGGTGGTGATCTTCTCCGCGGCCACGGCGAGGTCGCCTTCGTTCTCGCGGTCCTCGTCATCCACGATGACGATCATCCGGCCCTCGCGGATCTCCTCGATCGCCTCCTCCATCGAGCAGAAAAGAGGCCGTCGATCCTTCGCGCCGCGGCGTCCCCGCCCCCCGCGTCCACCGCCGGCGGCCGTCATCCCGTCCTCGACAGGTAGGCCTGCACGTACTTCCCCAGGATGTCCGCCTCCAGGTTGACCTGGTCTCCCGGAGCCAGGCGCCCCAGGGTGGTCTCGCGCAGCGTGTGCGGGATGAGCGCCACGGTGAACCCCTCCCGGCCGGCGGACACCACGGTCAGACTCACACCGTCGACGGCGATCGATCCCTTGGGCACCACCAGGCGGGCCAGGGCGGCGGGAGCCTTCACCAGCAGGAGCACCTCTCCGCCGCGGCGTGCCACCCGCACGACCTTCCCCGTCGCATCCACGTGCCCCTGCACGAAGTGGCCCGACAGCTCCCCTCCGGCCCCGAGGGGGCGCTCCAGGTTCACGGGCCTCCCGGCCTCGGCGGCGCCGAGCGTGCTGCGGCGGGCGGTCTCGGGGACCACGTCCACCTCGAAGCTCCCGCGCGCCACCCTCACGGCGGTCAGGCAGACGCCGGCCACCGACACGCTGCCGCCGACGGGGAGCGCGCGGCTGGTGCGCGGCGCGCGGATGACGAGCCGGCGCGCGGCGCGGGAGGACGCCACCGAGCGGATCGTCCCCACCTCGGTCACGATCCCTGTGAACATGCCCTCATGCCCTCCTCCGCGCCCGGAGCCGATCGAAGCGCGCCCGCAGCACGAGGTCCGGCCCGCGCCGCTCCGTCTGCAGCGATCGCGCCCGCAGCGCCTCGGACAGCCGTGCCACGCCTTTGCCGCCGGCCAGGGGGACGGCATCGCGTCCGCCGATCACCACCGGCGCCACGAAGAGCGTCATGCGATCCACCACGCCCGCCTCGAGAGCCGAGGCGATCACCTCGCCTCCCCCTTCGATGAGCAGGCTCTGGACCCCCCGCCGGAGGAGGTCCTCGAGCACCCAGGGGAGGCTCACGCGCCCCCCGCGCGCCGGAGCGGGGACCACCAGGGCGCCCGCGGCGGCCAGGCGGCGGACGCGGCGGGCGGGCGCCTGCCTGGCACCGTAGATGATAACGGATCCTCTCCTCCTGCCGGCGAGCAGGCGGGCGGCCGGGCTCGTCACCAGCCGGCTGTCCAGGACGACACCCAGAGGTCCTCCCGGCGCGGCCGGGGCCCGGCGGACTCGCAGCCGCACGGTCAGCAAGGGGTCGTCGCGGGCCACGGTGCGGGCGCCCACCAGGATGGCGTCGCACCGCGACCGCATGCGGTGCGCCTCCATCCGGCTCGCGGGGGAGGAGATCCAGCGAGACTCCCCCGTCCGGGTGGCGATGCGCCCATCGAGAGAGACGGCCGCCTTGATCTCCACGAAAGGCCGTCCCAGGAGCAGGCTGGTCAGATAGGGCCCGTTGAGCTCACGGGCCTGGGCCGCCATCGGCCCCACCTCCACCCGCACGCCGGCCGCGCGCAAGGCGGCGAAGCCGCGCCCATCCACCATGGGGAACGGATCGCGGTGCGAGGCCACCACCCGGCGGATGCCGGCGGCCAGGATGGCCTCCACGCAGGGAGGGGTCCGGCCATAGTGGCAGCACGGCTCGAGGTTCGCGTACAGGGTCGCCCCACGCGCCGCCGGCCCGGCGCGGCGCAGAGCGAGGACCTCCGCGTGGGCTCCGCCGGCCCGCCGGTGCCAGGCCTCGGACACCACGCGCCCGCCGCGCGCCACCACCGCCCCCACCATCGGGTTGGGCCGTGTCCTTCCTGCGGCGCGCGCCGCCAGGTGAAGACAGCGGGCCATGTGCTCCAGATCGCCGCGGCCCGGCATGGGAGCGCCCTCTCAGGCGGAAGAAGCCGTGGAAGAGAGGATCCCCTCCACGTACTCCGGCAGCGAGAATGGCAGAAGATCGTCCACCCCTTCCCCCACGCCGACGTAGCGCAGCGGGATCCCCAGCTCGCGGGAGATGCCGATGGCCACTCCTCCCTTGGCCGTGCCGTCGAGCTTGGTGAGCACCAGTCCCGTGATCCGGCCGGCCTTCAGGAACTCGCGCGCCTGGGCCACGCCGTTCTGGCCAGTGTTGGCGTCGATCACCAGCAACGCCTCGTGAGGGGCCCCCTCCACCTCCCGCGAGGCCACGCGGTAGATCTTCTCGAGCTCCTTCATCAGGGGGGTCTTGGTGTGAAGCCGTCCGGCGGTGTCCACCACCACGAAGTCCGCCCGCCGCGCGCGCGCCGCCTTGAGCGCGTCGAAGACCACGGCCGAGGGGTCGGCCCCTTCCTGGTGGCGGATCAGATCCACGCCGATCCGGCCCGCCCAGACAGCGAGCTGATCGATGGCCGCGGCCCGGAAGGTGTCCGCGGCGGCCACCATGCCGCGCTCCCCGGAGCGGACCATGCTCGCCGCAAGCTTCGCCGCGGTGGTGGTCTTGCCGCCGCCGTTCACTCCCACCAGGAAGATCACCCTGGGAGCTCCCTGGGGAGGCACGGCGGCGGGGAGCGCGGCCCCCGCCTCGAGCGAGGCGATGGCCTCTGCCAGCAGTCCCTTCAGGTCCCCGGCCCCGGTCACGGTGCGCCCGCGGCCCGCGGAGCGCCGCATGCTGGTGACCAGCTCGGAAGCCACGGCCGGCCCCACGTCCGCCTGGATCAGGATCTCCTCCAGATCGTCGAGGATCTCCTCAAGCCGTCTGGCCTCCCCCGGGCGGAACAGAGTGCCGAGGCGCGAGGCGAGCCCCTCGCGCGTGCGCGACAGGCCGGCCCGGAGTCGCTCGAACAGGCTCATGACGGGGACGAGGGCTTGTCCATCCGGGCGATGTGGTCGCGCGCCTGCGACGCCTCGGGACCATCCGGAGAGAGCTGCAGCACGCGCTCGAAGTGCAGGCGGGCCTTCGGGCTGCTGCCGGCCTTCAGGAGGGCGAGGCCGAGCTTGAGGTGGAGCTGGGGCACGGCGTCCATCCCCACCAGCGCGTCCTGGTACGCCTTCAGCGCCTCGACGTGCCGGCCGAGCGATTCGTACGTGACCCCCAGCTCGAAGTAGCCCTTGGCGTACGAGGGGTTGGCGCGCACCGCTTTCTGGAGACTGGCGATGGCGGCGTCCGGCTGCCCCATCCGGCGCCTGAGCATCCCGATGTTGCCGTGGATGCGCTCGGGCCAGGGGTAGGTCAGATCCTGGAGCGCCTTCTCGAACTCGCCCAGCGCCTCCTCCGTCCGGTCCAGGTTCATGAGCACGCTGCCGCGGTAGATGCGGGCGTCGGTGTAGCCCTTCTCCAGATCGAGCGTCTTGTCGAATTCCCGCAGCGCCTCGGGCATCTTCCCCATCTCGTAGTACACCATCCCGCGCAGCAGCCTGGCCTGCGCGTAGCGCGGCTCCTCGTCGATGATCTTGTCCACGGTCCCCAGGGCCTCGGCCAGCCTCCGCGCCTCGTAGAGATTGTGGGCGAGCTTGAGCTGGCTGGTGACCTTCTTGTCCACTTTCGCGCTGGCGGCCTGGGCGCCGCCCGCGCCGGCGAGGACGAGCGCGGCGGCCATCGCGCCCGCCGCGGCTCCCCGAAATCGTGCCCATCTCGTCGCGTTCATCCCATCACCCTCGGCGCGCCCAACGGACGCCGTCGCTCGACGGCGCCGGCCTCGGACGCGCGACGGCCGGAGGCCCGGCCCGTGACCCTCATGCTACCAGACGGCCCCGCTCCCGCCGCGCCGGCCGAACAGGCCGCCGAACAGCCCTTTGAGCCCGCGCGGGCCCGCCAGCGGCTCCGGCGGATCGATCGGCTCGCCGGCCACGATGGCCGCCGGGTACTCCTGGCACATGCTGCGCGCCCGTTCGGGCCCGAACAGGCGCGCCACCTCCGCCGCGGCTTCCGAGAGCACCGGCCTGCGGTAAGAGTGGTCGTGGGCGTCGGAGGCCACCACGTGCACGAGGTTGCGCCGGACCATCTCCACCGCGGCCCTCTGGAAGCGCTCACCGAACTGCCCCAGCAGGCTCCCGCCGGTCACCTGGCCCAGCGCGCCGAGGCGCACCAGCTGCTGGAGTCGATCCTGGTCCTCCACGAAGTAGGCGATCCTCTCCGGGTGGGCCACCACCGGCGTGACGCCGGCCAGGCGCAGGCGGTAGACCATCTCCTCCACACCCGAGATGACCGGCTGGAAGGGGAACTCCAGCAGGAGGTATCGTCCCATGTCGGCGTACGTGACCAGATCCCCATCCTTGAGCTTGGCCAGGATGTCCGGCGCCATGTGCACCTCGGCGCCTCGCACCAGCCGCAGCGGGATCCCCTCGGCCTCGACCGCCGAGGCCACCTGGCCGTACGCCGCCTCGATGGTGGACCGGTTGTTGGCGTACTTGAAGTCGATGTGAGGGGTGCACACCGTGGCTTGCACTCCGTCGTCGGCGGCCATGCGGCACAGCTCCAGTGACTCGTCGAGCGTGCGGCATCCGTCGTCGATGCCGGGCAGCAGATGGCAATGTAGGTCGATCAGGGCGGTCCTCGTCGCTGGATCGTGGCGTTCGGCGCCCGCGGAAGCGGGAGCAGGGTGCCAATGTAGTCGACGGGGGCGGCCGGATCGAGCGGGGGGCCGGCGTGGTCAGACCCCTTCGCGGGTGAGGCGGCGGCCGAGCAGCTCGTGGATCGCCTCGGCGGCCGGCTTTCCCTCGTAGAGCAGGGCGTGGATCTGGGCCGTGATCGGCATGGCGACCCCCAGGCGGCCGGCCAGCATGTGCGCGGACAGGGTGGTGCGGAGCCCTTCGGCCACGTGCGGGGTGGCCGCCTGGAACGAGGCCAGCGTCTCTCCCCTTCCGAGAGCGGAGCCCAGGCGGCGGTTGCGCGAGAGCCCGGACGTGCAGGTCAGGACCAGGTCTCCCAGCCCGGCCAACCCGGCCAGCGTCTCCCTGCGTCCCCCCATCGCCTCCGCCAGGCGGCTGATCTCGGCCAGTCCGCGCGTGATGAGCGCCGCCTGCGTGTTGGCCCCGTAGCCCAGGCCGTCCACCACTCCGGCCCCGACGGCAATGACGTTCTTGAGGGCCCCTCCCAGCTCGGAGCCGGTCACGTCGTCGTTGGTGTAGGCGCGCAGCGGGCCCCAGGAAAGCCCCTGCTGCAGGCGATCGGCGGCGCCGGCGTCGTCGGAGGCCACCACCACCGCCGTGGGGTGTCCGGCGGCCACTTCCTGCGCGAACGAGGGGCCGCAGAGCACCGCCAGCCTCGTCCCCTTCCCCAGCACGGCCCCGGCGACCTGGGATGGACGCAAGAGCGTGCCGTTCTCGATCCCCTTGGAGGCCAGGCAGACCACGGCCTCGCTGCCGAGGTGGGGGCGTGCCGCCGCCAGCACCGGCCGGCCGTGATGGGACGGGACGGCCACCAGGATCTCCCGGGCCCCCTCCAGGGCCCGTCCCAGCTCGCTGGTCACCTCCACGGATGCGGGGAGCGTGTGCCCCGGCAGGTAGGTCTCGTTGACGCGGCGCGCGGCGATGGCGGCGGCCCTCTGCGGGTCGTGGACCCAGAGCCTGGCGGGCCGGCCGGCCCGCGCCGCGTGCAGCGCCAGGGCCGTCCCCCAGGCCCCGCCGCCCAGGACGGTCAGCTCAGCGGCCATGGATGCGGTTCTCCTCCCCGGCCAGGATGCGCCGGATGTTGTCGCGGTGCCTGCCGGCCACCAGGACCGCCGACGCCGCGGCCGAGAGGATCATCGGCCCCCGGCCGTCGAGCCACAGCGCGGCCAGCGGCAGGGCGGCCGCGGCCGCCAGCGAGCCGGCCGAGACCATGCGGGAGGCGGCCGTCACGCCGGCGAACAGGACCGCCGCGGCGAGCGCGGCTGGGGGCGAGGCCACCAGATACGCGCCCAGCCCGGTGGCGATCCCCTTGCCCCCGCGGAACCGGAGGGTGACGGGGAAGCAGTGACCGACCACCGCGGCGAACGCCGCCGCCGCGATCCAGGCGTCCGACGAGGTGGCCCCCCATGCCAGCAGCGCCGCCGCGGCCCCCTTGGCCACGTCGAGGAGGAGCGTGGCGGCGCCCAGCCCCCGGCCGGCCGAACGCGCCATGTTGGTGGCCCCGATGTTGCCGCTCCCGTGCGCCCGGATGTCCTCGCCGCGCCTCCATCGGAAGAGAAGGTAGCCGAAGGGGACCGCGCCCAGCAGGTAGGCTGCGGCCACGCACGCGGGACCCCAGCTCATGGCAGCGGGTACTCCTCCAGCGGCCGGTGCTCCGCGCCCGCTGGGCGCAGGAGGCTCTCGAAGAGCACCACCGATCGGATGTCGAACGGTCCGAGATCGGGACGATCGTCGCGCAGCACGGCGCTCCATCCCTCCGGCGGCCGGTCGTGACCGAAGCGGGCCAGGGTCAGGTGGGGATGAAAGCTCCGATCCTCCTGCGGGAACCCCGCCTCGCCGGCGGCCCCCGCGACGCGGGCGTGCACCCCGGCCAGCCCACCCCCGGCGGCCGG
>DATEEA010000077.1:0-10976 GCA_035281445.1 Candidatus Polarisedimenticolia bacterium | reverse complement strand
TCCGTCGCCGATGGAGAACAGGTCGAAGAACGGGGCGATCGGCTCCGGGCTGAAGGCCACCGGCCCCCCTCCCACGATCAGAGGGTGGCTGTCGTCGCGGTCCTTCGCCCGCAGCGGGATCCCCGCCAGATCCAGCATCTGCAGGATGCTGGTCGCGCACATCTCGAACTGCAGCGTGAACCCCACCACGTCGAAGGCGGTCAGCGGGGCCCGGCTCTCCAGGGTGAAGAGCGGGAGTCCAGCCTCGCGCAGCTCGCGCTCCAGGTCGGGCCAGGGAGCGAAGACCCGCTCCATGAGCATCCCCTCGCGCCGGTTGAACAGGTCGTACAGGATGCGCAGCCCGAGGTGCGACATGCCGATCTCGTACGTGTCGGGGAAGGCCAGGGCCACCTTCACCGGGGTGGAGCGCAGGTCCTTGCGGATGGAGTTGAACTCCCCTCCCAGGTAGCGGGCGGGCTTCTCCACGCGGCGCAGCACGTCGTCGAGGGTCGGCATGGCCGCGGCATTATACTATGGGGTCTCCGGTGCGACCCCTGGCGCCCAAAGCCCTTGATGGGAGAGGGTTTCCGGCCATGTTACGGGAAACCACGCAGTTTGGTGAAATCCGCTTGCGCAATCTTGACCGTTTCAGTAAAGTAAGCGCGCTGTCACGGCACGACGAATGGGGCACCGATGAGGATCAGCCGCAAAGGGGAATACGGGGTGGCCGCGGTTCTCTACCTGGCGAGCCAGCCGAGCGGGAAGCTCAGCCTGAGCGACGAGATCGCCGGCTCGTGCGGCATCCCCAAGAACTTCCTGGCCCAGATCCTGGCCAGGCTGCGGCGCAAGGGGATCCTCGGATCGGTGCGCGGCAAGCGAGGGGGCTACTACCTCAAGGCGGAGCCCGCGCGGCTCAGCCTCGCCGATGTCCTGGAGGCGCTGGAGGGCCCCATCACGCTGATTCGCTCCATCAAAGAGGACGAAGGCAAGGAGGCCGATTTCCTCAACCGGCGGGTCCGGGGCTTTTTCCTGCGCCTGCAGACGCGAGGATATGAGCTGCTGAAGTCCATGACCCTAGCGGACGTCGCCCCCGCACAGGGAACCGACGATCGTCCGTAACGACTCGCAACGGGCCCGTCTCCCACTCCGACAACGCAGCCAGACGCACGGGCATCATCAGCGCCGAGGAGGTTCTGACGCATGGCCATGAAAGCGATCCTGGGCAAGAGCGTGTCCGCCGCCGCGTCGGCCGCGTGGCATGTTTTCCAATCGGTGAACAGGCGCGTCCCTTACCGCAGCTTCCAGCCCAAGTGGGCTCCCGCCCCCCTGATGAAGTCACACCAGAGATCCTTCCCCGAGCTGGGCTACCCCCGCGAGACCGACTCGCTCTGCCCCCGCTGCGTCAAGGAAGTGAGGGACGCGATCCTGGCGGGAGAGGTGGACTGGCATGTCCTCATCGACGGGCGTCCGGGTGAGATCAAAGCCCGCATCGTCGAGGAGGACAACAAGATCTACATGAAGAAGTCGTGCCTGAAGCACGGCGAGTTCAGCGACCTGATGGCGGTGGACGCCGCCTTCCTGCGCCGGATGGAGGCCATGTACCCGGGGCGCGACTTCCGCATGGCCCCCGACCCGTACCACAACCACGGCACTTCGAGCATCAAGTACGGCCGCGGGGCCGTGCTGACGGTGGACCTCACCAACCGCTGCAACATGATGTGCAACCCCTGCTTCATGGACGCCAACCAGGTGGGCTACGTGCACGAGCTGACCTGGGAGGAGGTCAAGGAGATCCTGGATCACTCCATCCAGATCAAGCCGCGCCGCCAGATGTCGGTGCAGTTCTCTGGAGGCGAGCCGACCATCTCCCCCTTCTTCCTGGACGCCGTGGCCTACTCCCGCAAGGTGGGCTACGAGTCGGTGCAGGCGGCCACCAACGGCATCCGCTTCGCGCAGGACGAGTCGTTCGCCCGGCAGGCCAAGCAGGCCGGCCTGAGGCTCGCCTACCTGCAGTTCGACGGGGTGACCAACGAGGCCAACATGCACCGCGGCGTGGGCAATCTGTTCGAGGTGAAGCAGCGCGCCATCGAGAACCTGCACGCCGCGGGGATCGACATCACGCTGGTGGTCACCATCGTGAACACGGTGAACAACGAGCAGGTCGGGCCCATCGTGAAGTTCGCCATCGACAACATCGACAAGATCAACGCCGTCTCGTTCCAGCCGGTCTCCTTCACCGGCCGCGACGAGGACGTGGACGACGAGACCAGGACACGGCAGCGCTACACCCTGTCGCACCTGGCGCACGACCTGAAGCGGCAGCTGGGGATCACCGAGCCCATGCGCGACTGGTACCCGCTGTCGGCATCGGGGCCGTTCTCCGACCTCAAGGACCTGATGGACGGCGAAGACTCGGAGTGGGGCTCCCTCAAGTGCGGATGCCACCCCAACTGCGGCATCGGCACCATGCTGCTGGTCAACCAGAAGACAAGGGAGGCGGTCCCCTTCCCGCAGATCCTGAACACCGACCGGTTCATGGACGATCTGCGGCAAATCACAGACGCCGCGCGGGGCCGCTTCCTCACCACCACGCAGGTGGTGCTCTCGCTGCTGCGCAACTACAACCACGCCGGGGCCCCGGAAGGACTGTCGTTCTGGGACGCCGTCAAGATCATCGACGGCCACAACGGCCAGCGCCTGGGCCTCGCCGAGAAGGGACGCTACGACTGGCGGGTGATGCTGGTGGCGGGGATGTGGTTCCAGGACCTGTTCAACTACGACTTCCGCCGCACGGAGATGTGCATCATCCCCTACGGCACGCAGGTGGGCGAGGTCTCCTTCTGCGCCTACAACACGGGCGTGGGCTGGAGGAACATCGTGGAGAACATGTTCCAGGTGGCCAGCACCAAGGAGTGGTACAAGACCCGCGGCAGGCACAAGGTGTACGCCGCGGGCCACAGCGTGCCGCTGCCCGAGTCGGACGCCACGGCGCCGGTGCGCAAGAAGGTCAAGCTGCCGGTGGTGACCGGGCCGGCCCTCGAGGAGCCGTCGCCGCTGCTGGCCATGCCGGGCGTGAAGATCACCGGACTGTCCGAGGGGGGCTGCGGCGGCCGCTGAGCCCGATCTCGTCCGGAACGACACGGCGCCGCCGGGGCCTGCTGGCTCCGGCGGCGCCGTCGTTTCCAGCGTCTTGCGGACGGCAACGCCGCCGGGCCTCCTCCTCCCCGGAGAAGGGACCCGGCGGCCTTCGCAGTCAGCCGCGCGGAGACGTCAACGCCTCGGCGTCTCCTCTTCCATGGGATCCATGGTGTCCTGCTTCTGCTCGTCCTTCCTGGGCACGCGCAGCTCCTCGTCGAGCTGCACCGTGAGCTCGGTGCCGGCGGGAAGGTTCACGTGCGTCCCGTCCTTGGCGACGATGATGCCCGTGCCCACCATGCCGCTCTGGATGTCGACAGGCAGGTCCTTCTCCTTCTCCTCGGCCTTCTTCCGCTGCTCCTCGGTCTGCTCCTCGCCACGGCGTCCGAGCACCTCGCCGCCCGCGGCCGAGCCGCCGCCCAGGCCCCGGTTACGGGCCATCTGGACCTCGGAAGGCGTCGGGAGGCTGGCCACCACGTTGGTGGAGTAGCCGTCGGCCAGCTCGATGCGGGTGAAGGCGAGGGTGAGCCTGGCCTTGTTCGCATCCATGGAGCCCGCCTTGGTGTCGGCCCGCTGGGGCTGCTGGCCCTCGGGGGTGCGCTGACCCTGCTGCTGGCTGGCGCCCTGCGTCCCCTTCTGCGGGTCGTACACTTCCTTCACCACGCCGTGGATGGTCGCCCCGGCGGGTATCGCTTCTTCACCGTTGACCTGGATCGGCTCGATCACCTCGGCCGTGAACTCGTCCCCTTCCTTGGCGGTCTGCGAGTTCAGGTTGGTGTTCAGGCTGACCTCGATGAACGTGTCCTCGGGAACGATGAACATCCCCGCCTGGGCCGCCGAGCCCATGCGGGTCTCGGCGTTGGGGTCGGTCCCGTACCTCTCGGCGGAGCCGTAGCGCTCAGCCGTCGCCTCGTTCTCGTCGTACGGATTCTCGGCCTGGTCGTTGCGGTCGCGCCCGCAGCCGAGCAGCACCATCATGGAGACCGCGAGAACGGCCGTGAAAACACGCGACATGCCATTCCTCCTTCTTGCTCTTGCGTTGAAACAGGGGCCTGGCCGCGTGCGAACTGCATCCGGCAGCCCCCTCGCCGTGCACGCGAGGAACCATGCAACCCCCGGGCCACGGCGGGCCTGCAAGGAGAAAGGCGCGGAAAGCACTGCGGCGCCGCGCTCTTCGGCCTTGATGAAGTCCGCGTGACGCCCCTGGGCGCGCCTCACTGTCCTGATCGAGTGGACGCTCGGCGGCCAGACCGGTCGCACACCGCCGTCCGTGCTTCGAGATGCATGGAGTGGGCCGGCCGGAAGGGGCTCACGGAGCGATGGTATAAGATGACGGCCGGATCGGGACGGGAGAGCGGTGGCCTACGACGACTTGCAGGCGTTTCTGGGAGCGCTCGAATCGAGCGGCGAGCTGCGCACCATCGCCGAGCCGGTCTCTCCGCTCCTGGAGATCACCGAGATCTGTGATCGTGTGGTGAAGCGGGGCGGGCCGGCCCTGCTCTTCACCCACCCCGCGCGCCCGGACGGCGGACGCTACCCCATGCCGCTGCTGATCAACATGTTCGGCTCGGAGCGCCGCATGGCCCTGGCCCTGGAGACCGAGGGGCTCGACGCCCTGGCCTCGGAGATCGCGTCGTTCCTGGAGCCGGAGCTGCCCGACACCCTGATGGGCAAGCTGCAGATGGTCCCCAAGCTGGCCCGCCTGGGGGCGCTCCAGCCCCGACGCGTGAGCCGTGCCGCCTGCCAGGAAGTCGTGGAGACGGCCGGCCCCTCGCTGTCCGATCTGCCCATCCTCACCTGCTGGCCGATGGACGCCGGCCCGTACATCACGCTCCCGCTGGTCTTCACCAGACACCCCGAGCTGGGGTCGCGCAACATCGGCATGTACCGGCTGCAAGTGTTCGACGACCGCACGCTGGGGATGCACTGGCAGCTGCACAAGGGGGGCGCGGAGCACTTCCGGGCGTGGGCGGCCCGCGGGGAGAGGATGCCAGTGGCCGTCGCCCTGGGCCCCGACCCCAGCCTGATCTACGCGGCCACGGCCCCGCTGCCGCCGGAGATCGACGAGCTGATGCTGGCGGGGTTCATCCGGAAGAAGAGCGTGGACATGGTGCGCTGCGTCAGCGTCGACCTGGAGGTCCCGGCGTCGTCCCAGATCGTGCTGGAAGGCTACGTGGACCCGGCGGAGCGGCGGCGCGAGGGGCCCTTCGGGGACCACACCGGGTTCTACTCGCTGGCCGACGACTATCCCGTCTTTCACCTGACGGCGGTCACCCGCCGGCGCGATCCGATCTACCCCACGATCATCGTGGGGCCCCCTCCCATGGAGGACGCCTGGCTGGGGCTGGCCACCGAGAGACTCTTCCTGCCGCTGGTGCGCAAGGTGCTCCCCGAGGTCGTGGACCTGTGGCTCCCTCCGGAGGGGATCTTCCACAACCTGGCCGTCGTCAAGATCCGCAAGCGCTACCCCGGACACGGCCGCAAGGTGATCCACGCTGTCTGGGGGCTGGGACAGCTCATGTTCACCAAGGTCGTGGTGGTGGTGGACGACGACTGCGACATCCGCAACCCGGCCGAGCTGGTGTGGCGCGTGGGGACGCACATCGACGCCCGCCGGGACATCGTGGTGAGCGAGGGCCCTCTGGACGTGCTCGACTTCGCGGGACAGGCCCCCGCCTACGGCGGGAAGCTGGGGATCGACGCCACGCGCAAGACGAGAGAGGAGGGGTTCACCGGGGAATGGCCCCCCATCATCCGGATGGACGAGGAGGTCAGGCGCAGGGTCGACGCGCTCTGGCCCAGGCTGGGCCTTCCGGGGACGCCGCGGTGAGCGGCGATCGCTCCGGGGTGATGGTGCCTCGCGGCCAGCCGCCCCCTCACGCGCTCTTCGACCAGTCGCCGCCCGATCCTCCCGGCCGGCACGCCGCGGCGCTGCGGCTCCCCGGACTGTCCATCGGCTTCGAGGCGATGGACGAGAGCTGGCACCAGGCGTTCCTGGAGAAGCTGGGCGGCTACGCGGCCGACCTGGCGGTCCGGCCGGAGCCCCCCACCGTGCTCTACGCCGCGAGGCGGGGCGCCATGGACCACTTCATCCCGCCACCGCCTCCGGGGCGCTCCCAGCTCAACCCGGTGTTCGTGCAGACCGATCCCGATCCCGCGGCGCCCGGGCACTTCCTGGTACGGCTCTGCACCGCGACCATGGCGGCACGCTTCTCCACGGCCGGGGGACGCGGCACGCTCATCGTCTCGCGGGGCACCTCCGAGCCCCGCGAGCGATCCATCGAGAACATCCTTCGGGTGACCACCGCGTGGCTGGCCGTCACGCGCGGGGGCGTGCTGATGCACTCGGCTTCCATCGAGCGGGAGGGCCGGGCCTACTTGTTCTTCGGACAGTCGGGGGCGGGGAAGTCCACCCTGGCCTCGCTGTCGCGGCGGGGGCGCGTGGTGAGCGACGACCTGACCCTGATCCTGCCCGGAGACGAGAGGGTCCCCGAGGCCGTGGGCTCTCCGTTCCGGGGCACCTACGCCGGCGGACCGCCCGTGCACGGCCGGCACCCCGTCGCCGCCGGCTTCCGGCTGAGGAAGGCGGCTCCGGGCGAGGGATCCGCCGTGCTCCCCATGCCCGGCTCCCGCAGCATGGCCTCGGCCATCGCCAACCTGCCCTTCGTGGTGGACCTCCTTCACGCCGCGCCGGAGCTGTTCGACCCCATCGACGCGCTGCTGAGATCGTTTCCGATCCATCTGCTGCGCTTCACCGACCAGGACGACTCCTTCTGGGACGCCATCGAGGCCGCAAAGCTGTAGGCCGCTCCACGGAGGCCTGGCGGTCACCACCCGAAGGCGTAGCGGTCGCGGCGCGGGTCGGCCGCGGCGGAGAGGACGCCGGTGGCCCGGTCGATCGCCACGATGGTGGGCGCGCTGGCGTGCCTCCAGCCGCCGAGCAGCTCCACGACGTGGCCCCGCCTCCTCAGGTCCTCGACCACCTCGGGGGGGACGCGGTTCTCCACCCGCAGCTCGTTGGGGCGCAGCCGGTGCTGGTCGAAGGTCTCCTCCAGGTGCAAGGTGTCGAACCGCGGCGACTCCACCGCTTCCTGCAGTCCCAGCCCGAACTCGGCGATGTTCAGGAAGACCTGCAGGAGCGTCTGGTCCTGCACGTCGAGCCCCGGCGTGCTGAAGGCCAGGGTGGGACGATCTCCCCGCGGGCCGGCCAGCGTGGGGGTGAGCGTGTACCGCGGGAGCTTGCCGGGAGCGACCCTGTTGGGATGCCCCTCCACCAGGCTGAAAGCCTGCATCCGCTGCGAGAGCGGGATGCCGGTCTCTCCGGCGATGACCGACGGCAGCCAGGCGCCGCTGGGTGTCGCCGACCAGAGATTGCCGGCGGCGTCCACGACGTTGATGCACGTGGTCCCCAGGGGGGATCGATCCTCCGGCAGCGGCGGACCGGGCGTCCCGGCGGCGGGGGCGGCGCCCCCGGCCGGGAGTCCCAGCAGCGACGGCTCGCCGGGACGCACCCGGTCGCTGGCGCGGGTCTTGTCGATGAGGGCGCGCCGCGCGGCGGCGTAGGACTTGGAAAGGAGCGCCTCGGCGGGCACCGTCACCACGTAGGGGTCCGCGTAGTAGCGGTCGCGGTCGGCGAAGGACAGCTTCATCGCCTCGGTGAGGGTGTGGATGTAGTCCGCGGAGTTGAGCCCCATCTCCCTCAGGGAGAACCCTTCCAGGAGATTCAGGGTCTGCAGGAAGACAGGCCCCTGGCTCCAGAAGCCCACCTTGTGGACCTCCCATCCCCGGTAGGCCACCGACGCCGGCGGCTCCAGCCGGGCGCGGTACGCCGCCATGTCCGAGGCGCGCAGCAGGCCGCCTTCCTCCTCGCTGAAGGAGCCGATGGCCCTGGCGATGGGACCGCGGTAGAAGTGGTCGCGCACGGCGTCGAGGCCCCCCTCGCGTGAGGCTCCCGCCGCGCGCGCCGTCCGCTCCGCCTCCACCATCGAGCGCAACGTGCGCGCCAGCGCCGGCTGGCGGAAGATCTCACCGGGCCCGGGAGGACGGCCGTCCGGCAGGAA
Organism: Candidatus Polarisedimenticolia bacterium; assembly: GCA_035281445.1. Classification (GTDB taxonomy): domain Bacteria; phylum Acidobacteriota; class Polarisedimenticolia; order JACPZX01; family DASXTC01; genus DATEEA01. Next base: position 2,802 of record DATEEA010000077.1, on the reverse strand, counting down.
CACCTGCGCGGCGCCCGGCATGGTCCTGATCGCTTCGGCGCGCTGGGCGATGACGCTCGACAGGAACTCCCCCATCGGGAAGCCGTCGGCGTGCTCGATGGCCGGGGCGATGGCTTGCTCGAAGCTCACCGTGCCGTGCTGGCGCAGCGCCAGGAGCAGCCCGTCCACCACGGCCGGGACGACGGCCGCCTTCACTCCCGTGGCAGGGGGCGCAGGCGGGGGCGGCTGCCCGGCCGGGAGGTCCTGGAGGAAGGCTTCGGGCGTGGCCAGCGCGGGGGCAGGGCCGTCCGCGTTCACCGCCAGGACCTTTTTCTCCCGCTCCAGGTAATAGAGGATGGAAGCCTCTCCACCCATGCCGAAATGGGAGAACTCCAGCACGGCGGCGGCGAAGGTGGCGGCCGCGCCGGCGTCCACGGCGTTGCCCCCGGCGCGCAGCATCCGCAGCCCGGCCTCGACGGTCAGAGGGTGGCCCGCGGCTACAACCCCGCGCAGGCCGCGCACCACGGGACGGAAGACCTTGCCCGGCGGGACCTGCTCCACCGACGCTCCGGTCAGCGCGAACACCGACACGAAGGCGATGGCGGCTCTCCGTCTTCCCATGCCGCTCCCGGCGGCCAGCAGGCCGGTGACGGCCACCACCAGGCCTCCGATGGCGGCCACGGCCCCGGCAACCACACCCTTTGCGTCCTGGGTCAACGTCTCGCTCCCCGGCGCTCGAGCGCCCGGGCGCGGAGGGTCTCCTGCCGCAAGGCGCCGTCGCCGGATTGTACACGCAATCGCCTCGCCCGGTCCCTCGTTCTTCGCCTCAAGAGGGGGGCGCCGGGGCCGGCGGGTCGATGGAGGGACGCGCCGCGCCACGATGGCACGTCACGCAGAGGACCCGGGCCGGCTCGGAGGAGCCTTCGCGGGCGGGGAGCCCGGCCAGGTGCTCGGCGTTGATCGCGGCGACCATCCTGAGCATGAGGCGCGCCGTCTGCTTGGCCGGCTTCACGTCGGAGGCGAAGTCGTAGGTGGAGAGGTCGTCCCCCTCCCCGGCGTGGCAGTGATGACAGCGCACTCCGAGCGACCGGCTGAACCCTTTCATCGTCTCCACCAGCTCCCGCCTGGCGATGCCGGCGGGGAGCACTTTCAAGTTGGTGAATCGTTCCGGTATCGGCGGCCGGGACGCCCCCTGCCGCGCCGCCGTGCTCCCCGCCGCCAAGGCCGCCGCCGCGGCCGTCCCCAGCAGCGCCAGCCTGAACGTCATCGTCCGTCTCATCGCGTCCTCCCATGGGCGGTGCCGTCGCCGGGAGCATCGTGGGAGGCGGCGCGGGCCGGGGCAAGAGATTTGGGATGAACGGCCGCCGGACGAGGCTGAACGGCGGCGGGCGGGGACGGCCCGTCTACCGCGGAGGGCCCGCGGCCGCCTCCAGGGCACGCTCGAACTCCGGCTCGAGCGCCGCGCCCGCCCGGCGCGCCAACCCGGCGTGGCGCAGCGCGTCGTCGCGCCGCCCCACGAAGAGGTAATGCTTGGCCAGGTTGACGTGGACGACCGGACTGGCCGGCGCCAGGCGCTCGGCGGCCAGCAGCTCCGCCAGCGACTGGTCGAGCCGGCCGGCGCCGCGCAGGAGCAGCGCCAGGTTCACCCTCGCTCCCAGGTGTCCGGGACGGCCGGCCAGCGCCTGCCGGTAGTGGGCTTCGGCCTGCTCCGCGCGGCCGACGGCCTGCGCCATCGAGCCCAGCAGGAAGTGCATCTGGGCACGCTGGGGGCCGGCGGCGGGGACGGTGGCCAGGGCCAGGGCGCGCGCTTCGTCCAGCCGGCCCGACGACGCGGCCGCTGCCAGCAGCGAGGCGAGCGCGTCCGCGCTGTCCGGCCGCTCTTGCAGCGCCTGGGCCAGCACGTCGACCGCGTCGGCAGAGCGGCCGGCGGCGGCCAAAGCCTCTCCCTTGTGCCGGCGAGCCTCGTAGGCGTACGGGCCTCCCGCGGCCAGGGAGCGATCGAACGCGGCGAGGGCGAGCTCGTGCTCTCCCTTCACCATGTGCGCGAGCCCCAGGGCCAGGTGCCCCTGTCCCGGATCGTCCCGGTACCCGAACCAGTTGATGTTGACCGCAACGGCGAGCAGCAGCGCGGCGGCGCCCGCCACGGCCCAGGCGCGGCGCCGGCCGGCCGCCGCCTCCGCCACGAGCCGATCGGCCAGCAGCCCGGCGCCCAGCGCAAGGAGCGGCAGCACCGGCGCGCGGTAGCGTGCGGTCACGAAGAACACGATGATCGAGGCGGCGTAGGCGGCCAGGATGAGCGCCGGGAGCAGGAGGACGGGACGGGCCGGCCTCGAGGCGGCGGCCAGCGCCCATCCCACGAGCCCCAGCGGGACGAGGAGTCCGGCCCCCGGAAGCGGCAGCGACAGGACCGGACTGAGCGATCGGAAGAAGGTCAGGTCCTTGTTGTTGCTCACCTCCATTCCGCTGAAGAAAAGGACCGCTTTCCTGGCCGTGAGCAGCAGGGCGCCGAGCGGCTCCTGGCGCCAGAACGCCAGCCCCTTGCGGAACCAGTGGCGGGAGACACCGGACGGCAGCAGGTCCCCTTCCTCCTCCCTGGCCAGAGCGATAGTGTCCTCGTATCCGCCCTGCCACGTGGGCCTGGTGCCGGGGACGACCGCGGTGGTGCCGTCGGACGCCGGGTTGTTGCCGATGTAGAAGTTGACACCTCCCTGGGACGAGATGAGGACCAGGTCACCTCCCACCACGGCGTTGCAGAGAGTCACCGGCGCGATCGGCGCGGCCAGTCCCGCCAGCAGCGCGGCGGCGGCGCGCCACTGCAGGCCC
>DATEEA010000076.1:0-2323 GCA_035281445.1 Candidatus Polarisedimenticolia bacterium | reverse complement strand
GCCGAGCTCCTGGAGACGGCGGTCACCGAGGACATCAAGGCGATGTTCCGGGACGAGCAGTTCATGGCCCGCATCCACGCGGAGGCGAACAAGCGGCTCGGGACCGAGAAGCCGATCCTGGAGAAGGAGATCGGGAAGGTCGAGGCCCAGGCCGCGAAGGCGCAGGCGGCGATGGACCGCTACTTCGAGGCCTTCGAAGCGGGCACGCTCCAGGCCGAGCTCTGCAACGAGAAGGTCCGCGACCTGCGCGCCCGCCTGGAGGAGCTCGAGGGCGAGAAGCGGGACCTCGAGGCCCGGCGCGAGAGGCTGGAGCTCCCGGCCGTCGACCGGGGGATGCTGGAGGCCCTCGTGGAGAACTTCGAGCGGGTCATGGCCGAGGGGCCGGCCCCTCAAAAGAAGCACCTCCTCCACCGGCTGGTGAAGAAGGTGCTGGTCCAGGATCGACGAACCGTGGAGGTCTGGTACGGGTTACCAAACCCCCAGCGGTTCGAAGACTGGAACAAATGGCTCCTCAGGTAGGATTCGAACCTACAACCCTCCGGTTAACAGCCGGATGCTCTACCATTGAGCTACTGAGGAACGGAATCTGGTGACGCTTTGGGCTGTGGCCCCGAATTATGCGGCGGCCCGGCCTCCCTGTCAAACGCCGGCACTCCGATGGATCCCCTTGTTAACGTTGGCTTTGTTGTCGGCCTCCGCGTAACATGCTGGGCGGAAGTCCGGCGTCCGACTCGGTCCCTCAGTCGGCCCGGGGCAGGGTGATGGTCTTGCCGGTCAGGGGCGATTCGAGGCCTTTGAGGTAGTCGGCCAGTTGGGCCAGCGCGGCCCCGCGGTGCGAGACACGCTGTTTCTCCTGGGTGGTCATCTCGGCGAACGTGCAGCCGGTGGCTTCGTGCTGGAAGACGGGGTCGTAGCCGAAGCCTCCTTCCCCCCGGGGCTCCCGCAGGATCCGGCCCCGGCACTCGCCGGTGAAGGTCTTCACGAGGCGGCCCCAGCGCCCCAGGGCCAGGACGCAGTAGAACGAGGCGCCGCGGCGGTCGTCGGGGACGTCGCGGAGGGCATCGAGCAGGTAGCGGTAACGGACGGCGTCCTCCACCTTCTCGACGGTGCCGTAGCGGGCGCTGCGTACACCGGGTTCGCCTCCCAGGGCGTCCACGCAGAGTCCGGAATCGTCGGTCAGGGTGAGGTCGCGGCCGTAGCGGCTGTAGTGGAGGACCTTGCCGACGGCGTTCTCCTCGAAGGTGGCGCCCTTCTCCACGTAGATGGGGGCGCCCTGCACTTCCTTCAGGGCCATGACCGGCAGGCCGATGCCGGCGGCGGCCAGCGCGGCCCGGACTTCCGCCACTTTGCCCGGGTTGAAGCTTCCGACCAGGAGGCGAGTGGCGGGCATCAGGTCTCGAGCGCCGCCTGCTGCATCACGCCGGAGAGCACGTCGCCGAGCGTGCTGCGCTGCAGGTCGAACAGGCGGGCCAGTCCTTCGGCGGCCCGGCCGAGCATGGCGTCCATCTCTGCGCGGCTGAAGGGCGACGCTTCGGCGGTCCCCTGGATCTCGATGTACCGGCCGGCATCGGTGCCGATGATGTTCATGTCCACGCCGGCGCCGGAATCCTCTTCGTAGGACAGGTCGAGCACGGCGCGCCCTTGCACCATCCCCACCGACACGGCGGCCACCTGTGCTGTCAGCGGTGGGCGAATGAGGATCACGCCGCGGGCGCGCAGCGTCTGCAGGGCCTGGGCCAGTGCCACGAAGGCTCCGGTGATGGAGGCGCAGCGGGTGCCGCCGTCCGCCTGCAGGACATCGCAGTCGATCCAGAGCGTGCGCTCGCCGAGGGCGCTCTGGTCCACCACGGCGCGCAGCGCCCTGCCGATGAGCCGCTGGATCTCCGAGGTGCGGCCGGAGGGTCGGCCGCGCGAGGCCTCGCGCTGGGTGCGGGTGTGGGTGGCGCGGGGGAGCATGCCGTACTCCGCGGTGACCCAGCCTTTCTTCTGGCCGACGAGGAAGGGGGGGACGCGGTCCTCGACGCTGGCGGTGCAGAGCACGCGAGTCTCTCCCACCTGGATCAGGGCGGAGCCTTCGGCGTAGCGGTTGACCCCGAGGGTGATGGCGGCGTGGCGCAGCTCGCCATCGGCGCGGCCGTCGGGTCGTGCGGCGCTCATGCCGGGCGCGCGGTCGAAGCGATGGTCATGCGCTCTCCTTCACGCGGGCATCGTCGCCCGCCAGGTCGGCGAGGTGCGGCCCTTCGATGGAGTGACCCAGGAAGCGGGCGCCGACTTCGCGGAAGCGTCCGGGGTCGTCGGTCACGTGGTACTCGGCGCGCGCCCC
>DATEEA010000075.1:0-19546 GCA_035281445.1 Candidatus Polarisedimenticolia bacterium | reverse complement strand
TGGGCGCGCGCCGCGCCGGTGCACGCGGTCCGCCGTCTGCTGGAGGAGGCCCTCTACCGTCCGTTCATCCTGCTGGCCGCGCGGCCGCGCCTGGAGGGGCTGGAGCGCCTTGCGGGCGCGGGCGCGCCGCTGCTGTTCGTCTGCAACCACCACAGTCAGCTCGACGCCGGCCTGTTCAAGGCGCTCCTGCCGCCGGCGCTGAGGGGCCGGATCGCGCCCGGGATGACCACGCGCCACCATCCCCTCTTCTACACCGCAGCGCCCGGGCCGGTCCACCGCCGGGCGGGACAGTGGATCCAGGTGCGGCTGGCGGAGTTCTTCTTCCACGCGTGGCCGATCCCGCAGACCGGCGTCCGGCGCAGCCTGGAGATCGCCGGCGAGCTGGCCGACGCCGGCTGGTCGCTCCTGATCTTCCCCGAAGGACGGCACGTCCCCGAGGGGACGATGGAGCCGTTCCGGGGAGGGATCGGCCTCTACGCGAGACAGCTCGGGATGCCGGTGGTGCCGGCGTGGCTGGAGGGGACGGGACGCGTGCTCCCGACCGGATCGTTCATCCCGCGCCCGGGGAGGACGCGTCTGGTGATCGGGGAGCCCATGGCCATCGATCCGGAGATGGACCCGGCCGAGATCGCCTCACGGCTGGAGGAAGCGGTGCGGCGTCTGCGGCCGGGCCCCGGATCCTCCTAGAAGCCGGCGGCCTTCGCCCGCTTCGCGCACTCCTCGGCCGAGACGTCCTCGATGTGCGTGCCGATGGACCACTTGTGTCCGAAGGGGTCCTCGAGCTTGCCGTAGCGGTCACCCCAGAACATGTCGGCGAGCGGCATGGTCACCTTGGCCCCCGCCTTCACCGCCCGATCGAACGCCGCGTCCGCGTCCTGGACGTACAGGTGGATGCTCACCGGCGAGCCGCCCAGCGACCTGGGGCCCAGCGCCCCGTAGTCGGGAAACTCGTCGTTGACCATGATGCGCGAGTCGCCGATCTGCAGCTCGGCGTGCATCACCTTGCCGCCCGGCCCGGGCATGCGCACGATCTCCTCGGCGCCGAAGGCCTTCTTGTAGAAGTCGATGGCCGCGGACGCGTCGGTGGTGGTGAGGTGCGTGGTGACGGTGTGGTGCCCATCGGGTATCGCTTTCACGGATTTCGCCATGGACTGCCTCCTTCGATGGTGACGGGGTTGCCGTCATCATACATCGGATGAGGCGTCCGGCGAGCGGCTCTGTTTCAGCAGCAGCTCCAGCAGCCGGGCCGGGTCCACGGGCTTGACCAGATGCAGGTCGCATCCCGCCCGGCGCGAGAGCTCCCGGTCGGCCGGCTGGCCCCAGCCGGTCAGCGCCACCAGCAGCGTCCGGCGGAAGGCGGGCCCCTGCCGCAGCCTGCGCGCCAGCTCGTGCCCGCTCATCCCGGGCAGCCCGACGTCCAGGAGCACCACATCCGGATGGAACGCGGCCGCCTCCCGGAGGGCCTCCTCGCCGTCGTGGGCGACGCGGGCCTCGTGCCCCTCGACCATCAGGAGAAGGCTCAGACTCTCCGCGGCATCCCGGTTGTCGTCCACCACCAACACCCGCAGCCGGACGCCGGGCGCACCGGCCTTCGCCGGCCCGGCGGAGTCCCTGCGATCGGTCTGTGGATCGCACAGGGGGAGCGTGACCACGAACGCGCTCCCCCGGCCCGGGCCCTCGCTGCGCGCCTCGATGCGGCCGTGGTGCATCTCCACCAGGCGGCGCGCCAGCCCCAGTCCGATGCCGAGGCCGCCGCGGGACGAGGACGGGGCGCCGCGGGCGAAGAGGCTGAACAACGCCGGGAGGTCCTCTCGCGGGATGCCCACGCCGTTGTCCTGCACGGTGATCACCGCGCTGGCCCCCTCGCGGCGGGCGGTGAGCTGGATGCGTCCCTTGCGTGGCGTGTACTTCGCCGCGTTGTGCAGGAGGTTGGAGAAGACTTGCGCCAGGCGCGTCAGATCCCCTTCCATCCACAGGTCCTCCGCCGGGATCGAGGTCGCCAGCTCGTGGCCCGCCTCGTGGATCACCGGACGGGAGCTCTCCAGCGAGGCCTCGAGCGCCTCCTGGACGGTGATGCGCCGGCGGCGCAGCTCGAACCGGTCCCTGGTGATGCGGGCGACATCCATCAGATCGTCGATCAGCCGCGTCATGTGCCGCATCTGCCGGTCGATCACAGCCACGGCGTACCGCGTGTCGCTCTCATGGGGCTCGCCGCGCTGCAGCAGATGGACCGCGTTGCGGATGGGGGCCAGCGGGTTGCGCAGCTCGTGGGCCAGCACCGCCAGGAACTCGTCCTTGGACCGATCGGCCGCTCGCAGCGCGTCCTCGGCCTGCTTGCGATCGGTGATGTCCACCAGCACGTTGACGCCGCCCAGCAGCCGGCCCTCCTCGTCGAGCAGCGGGCTGGCGTGCGCGAGCGCCGTGAGCAGGCGTCCGTCCGGCTGCTGGATGACGATCTCGCGTCCGTTGTACTCCCGGCGCTCTTTCAGGGCGAGGGCCATCCAGCACTGGTCGTGCCGGATGGGGGTTCCGTCCACGGCGAAGAGCTTGAAGGAGCCGCAGAACCGATCCACCGGCTCGAGCAGACGAGGCTCGCGGCCCCAGAGCCGGACGGCGTGACCGTTGAAGTAGGTGATGAGGCCGGCGGCGTCGCAGGTGTAGGCCCCGGCGGGGAGCGTCTCGAGCAGGCGGCGGAAGTGAAGCTCGCTTCCCGCCCAGGCGGCGCCGGCCGCGGATCCGCCCGAGCGCGGGCCCCCGGCGCCTCGATCGAGGCTGTCCATGGCCATGCCCTCAGTGTTGGCTGGTCACCGCGGTGACGGCGTCATTCTAGAGGCAGGCGCGGCCGCTGTCCATCGGTCGCTCTCCGGTGCCGCACCCGCGGCTCGGCCTACCCCCTGAAATAGCCAGGGCCCACCCTCATCTTGTACAGGACTTCCGGATCGAAGGCGTAGGCGACGGCGGTGCTTCCGGCGGCATGGCACAGCGCGAGCACGAACAGGTTGGGATTCCTCCGGAAGAGGACCGCGAAGACGTAGCCGGCCAGGAAGGTCACCGGCACCAGGATCGGGTTGGGAAGGTGCAGCAGCGCGAAGAGCGCCGCGGTCGCCAGCTCGCGGCGGGCCGGTGTGGGAAGGAGTTCCATCAACCGGCGGTGGATGAAGCCCTGGAGCAGGTACTGCTGGAGGAAGCCCCACAGAAGCAGTCTGGCGAACCGCTCCCCGCCCAGCGCCTCGGCGCTCCAGTGCCCCTGGAGCCATCCGATCACCCCGAACAGAGCGATGAGCGGGAGCGCGGGAACCGCCGCGTCCTTGAGCGCCGGCGCCAGGTTGTCGAGCCGGAGACCCAGGTCCGCCGGACGCTCCCCGTGCCTCCAGTGGGCCGCGAAGACAAGGCCGAGGCCTGCCACGTAGACCACCAGCGAGGCCTGCTCGAAGGCACGGGCCCACAGCCAGATGAAGGAGAGAACCAGCCCCATGAACAGCGCCAGCTCCACCGCGGATCCTCGCCGTGAGGGGGCGGCGCCCGCGGGCACGGACCTCGGGTGGACCGGTGGAGGAGCCGGCGCCTCCTTCACCGCGGCATCCCCCAGCCGCTCAACGACTCGGCCAGCCCCAGCCACTCGGCGTGGCAGGCGCGCGCGGCGCGCCGCTCCGCCCCGGCCGCCGCCACGCGCCGGCGCCGGGTGCCCGGGGCAGGCCAGCCTCCTCCGGAGACCGCCTCGCCCACGCCGCGCAGCGTCGCCTCGGTGTCGGCGGAGATCTCGATGGGAAGGCCGGCCAGCGCCGACTGGAACCGCATCAGATGAGGGAGCCGGGCCAGGGAGCCCGAAGCCACCAGGCTGCGGATCGGCGCCGCCCGCGCGGCGGCATCGAGGCATTCCTGCACGGCGTGGGCGATCCCCTCCACCGTCCCGCGAGCGAGGTCCCCGCGGCTCCATGGCGCCCTGCCGCCGCGCCCGGCGATGGCCGCCGGCTGCGTCGGGCCGTCCTGCACGCGCATCGATCCGATCCCCCAGAAGGACGCAAGCACCCGGACGTCCCCCGTGCCCTGCCGGCAGAGCCGGTCCAGGGAGCCCAGCCCGGGCCGGCCCCCGATCAGCCCGCCCAGCCATTCCAGCGCCGACCCGGCTGCGTTGATCGTCCCTTCCACAAGGTAGCGGCGCCTCGAGGAGGTCGTCCAGGCAAGGCTCGACAGGAGCCCCTCCAGGCGCACGAGCCTGCCGCCGGTGGGGACCAGAGCGAAGGCCCCTGTTCCGTAGTTGACCAGCGCCCTCCCCTCCGCGCCCCCGGCCGCGCCGCCGCCCACGGCGCCGAGGAACGCGGCCTGCTGGTCTCCCAGCATCGCCCGCACCGGGACCCGGCGCCCCTCCACGACGATGTCACCGAATCGGCCGAGGCTCGGCCGCACCTCGGGGAGGATTCCCGGCGGGACGCCGAACAGGCGGGCCAGCCTGGGGCTCCAGGCCAGTGTCTGGATGTCGAACAGGAGCGTGCGCGCGGCCAGGGTGGGATCGATGGCGTGGACCTCGCCCCGTCCCAGACGCCAGAGCAGGTACGTCGCCACGCTGCCGAACAAGAGCGCTCCCTTGCCGGCCTTGCGGCGCAGCGCCGGGCGCCCCGACAGCAGCCTGGAGAGCTTGGGTGCGGAGTAGTGAGCGGAGAGCGGAAGACCGGTGATGGCGCGCACGGCCGCCGCGTGCGGAGCCAGCAATCCGCACACCGCGGCGCAGGAGGTGTCCTGCCAGGTCGGAGCTTCCTCCAGCGCCCGTCCCGACTCCCGGTCCCACAGCACGAAGGTGGAGCGCTGCGAGGCGATCCCTGCGGCGGCCAGCGAAGGGTTGCCGGCCCGCGCCATGGCCGCCCGGATCGCCGCCCGCTGGGAGCGGACGATCGCCTCGGGATCCTGAAGGGCCGAGCCTCGCGGCCCGAACGTGGTGGTGACCGCCGCCCGGGCCACCCCCAGCGCCCGCCCGCGCTCGTCGAACACCGCGGCCTTGGACGAAGAGGTCCCCTGGTCGAGGGCCAGGATGCAGCTCACGCCGCGGGGCGCCCGGTCACAGCTCCAGCCGCAGGCCATCCTCGGCCACGTCGAAGCCGCGCTCCCTCAGCGCGCGTCTCTCCGCGGAGCCGGGCCACAGAGCCGGGTTGGTGTGGTTGAGATGGATGAACAGGATGCGGCAGCCGGCGCGGGCCGCCGCTGCCAGCCGATCCATGGTGGAGAGCATCGTAGGATGAGGGACGTCGGCCAGGGATCGTCCCGGCACCTCCTCGGGCCCATGGAAGGTGCCGTCCAGCAGGGCCACGTCCACCGTCGCCGCCAGCGTGGCGATGTCGGTCTCCCAGCGCTCCCAGGCGTCGATGTCGGGGATGTAGAGGAGCCGCCGGGAGGGACCGGCCACGAGAAACCCCATGGCGTCCGAATCCTCCTCCCGGTGCGCCACCCTGATCGGCGTCACGCTCAGGCCGGGAGCCAGCACGATCGGCTCACCGGCAGTCATCGGACGCAGCGCCACGTGGCCACCCTCCAACAGCCGGCGCCACGGGCCGCCCGCCGACAGGAAGGCCGCCATCCTGGCCGTGGCGTGAACCGGCACGCCGCGCGCCGCCATGGATTCTTTGCCCAGGTACATCAACCCGGTGTAGTGGCCCACGTGGGCATGGGTCAGGAGGATCCCGTCCACGGGGAGCCCGGCCGGCCGGGCGGCTCTCTGCGGAGGATCGGTGAGCGAGTCGATCTGCGAGCGGATGTCCGGGGTGGCATCGAGGAGGAAGAGCCGCGGGGAGCCTTCCCGCGGGCGCGCGATCAGCCCCAGTGAGGCGACCCGTTTCGAGGCGGCCGGGTCGCGCCTGGCCCGCTCGCAGCATTCGCGCGCGCAGCCCAGGTGAGGGAGCCCCCCGTCCTGCACGTTGCCCAGCACCACGGCGTGCACGGAGACGGCCGGCGCGGCGGCCGCACGCGCCGCACCGGCCGGACAGCCCAGACAGGCCGCGGGAGCCAGCAGGGCGATGGCGGCCGCGCCCCGGCCCGTCAATCGCTCTCCTCGCCGGCCCGCCGGTACCGTCCTTCGAACAGCAGGTGCCTCCGTCCGGCTCCTGTCCCGTACAGCCCGTAGCCGTCGATGGTGTACAACTCCCCCGAGGGCGTGAGGAGGATCTCCTCCCGGAAGGTCTCCTCGACCCCGGCCGCGTCGTCGCGGCGGTGCCACAGCAGCGCCCGGCCGAGCCGTCTTCCCACCAGGAGCTTCGAGGTGCCGTCCGGCTCCCAGATCCGGCACTCCAGCCTCCCTCCGGAGGCGACGTTCCTCCCGCGGGAGACCCTGGTCGAGCCGTCCGGGAGACGATCCACGATCTCCACGTTCTGCTCGGTGGGAGAGAGACTGACGTAACGCTGCCTCACTGACACCGACGACTCTCGCGTCCCGTCGGGCTGGTACACGTTGAAGGCGCCCTCCCAGGCGCCGTCCCACGGAGCGAACGGAGCCGCATCACTCGGGCCGGAGGCCGGCTGCGCGAGGGCGGAGGGATCTCCGGGGAAGGCGCGCGCGATCAGCGAGAGCGCCAGCAGAGCCAGGACTCCCAGTGCCAGCGCGCGCGTCATGTCAGTAGCCCTCGAGCTGGGCCAGATAGCCTTCGAGGTTGCGCGCCGTCTCGGTCATCGAGTCGCCGCCGAACTTCTCCAGGAAGGCTTCGGCCAGCACGATGGCGGTCATGGACTCGCCGATGACCCCCGCCGCCGGCACCACGCAGGTGTCGGTGCGCTCGACCACCGCCTGGGCGGGGCTCTTGTCGATGAGGTCCACCGTGTCCAGCGGCCTGGGAAGCGTGGAGAGCGGCTTGAGGTAGGCCGTCGCCCGCACCTCCTGGCCGTTGGTCATCCCGCCTTCGATCCCCCCGGCCCGGTTGGTGGGTCGCGTGAACCTGCGGGTCGCCGGGTCGTAGCCGATGGCGTCGTGCACCCGCGAGCCGAACCGGGAGGCCGACGCCACGCCCTCTCCGATCTCCACCGCCTTGACGGCGTGGATGGACAGCAACGCCTGCCCGAGCCGGGCCTCCAGGCGCGTGTCCCACTGGCGGTACGACCCCAGCCCTGCGGGCACGCCGGCCGCCACCACCTGGAAGACCCCCCCCACCGAGTCCTGGGCCGCTCGCGCGCGATCCACCTCCGCCACCATCTTCTTCTCCACTGCGGCGTCGGCGCACCGCATCGGGGAATCGGAAGGGATGGCCACGATCCGGTCCCAGGGGACCTCCGGCTCCAGGGGCATGGCCGCCGTCCCGACGGCCAGCGTGTGGCTGGCCACCGCTACGCCGAGGCGCTCCAGGAAGAGCCGCGCCAGCCCGCCGGCGGCCACACGGGCGGTGGTCTCGCGCGCGCTGGCCCGCTCCAGCACGTCGCGCGCGTCGTGCGTGTCGTGCTTGAGCGAACCGGCCAGGTCGGCGTGGCCCGGCCTCGGCCTGCGCACGCGGCGCAGCGTGTCGTCGCCGGCGCCTTTCGGCGCAGCGCCGGCGCTCATGGCCTCGGTCCAGGCGGGATAGTCCCGGTTCTCGATCACCATCGACACGGGGCCGCCGATGGTGCGTCCCAGACGCACGCCCCCCGTGACGCGGACGGCGTCGTGCTCGATGGCCATCCTCCCGCCGCGCCCGTAGCCCGCCTGGCGCCGCCGCAGGTCACGATCGACCGCCTCGGCCGTCACCTCCAGACCTGCCGGAAGGCCATCCACGATGACGGTGAGCGCGGGGCCGTGCGACTCCCCCGCCGTCAGGAACCGGAACATGCCAAGTGATTGAGCGGAAAGATCATGAGGGCCGCCACGGCGGGACGCTATCATCCCCCATTGAAAAGTGTCAAGATGCGCTGCCATGAAGATCCTCACCGCCGAGCAGATGCGCCGGATCGACGAGCGGGCGGAAAGGGACTTCGGCCTCACCCCCGCCACACTCATGGAGAACGCCGGGCGCGCCGTGGCCCAGTCGCTCCTCAAGCTCTACCCCGGTCTGGAGGGGCTGGAGACGATCGTGGTCTGCGGCAAGGGGAACAACGGCGGCGACGGGCTGTGCGCCGCCCGGCACCTTCGCGCCGCCGGAGTCCCCGCCCAGGTGGTGCTGCTGGCCGAGGCGGCATCCTTGACCGGCGCCGCGGCCCACCATCTGGAGCTGGCGCGCCGCGAAGGGGTGGCCGTGGAGCAGGCGCCGACGGAGCAGGCGTGGGAGGCCTTCGCGCCGCGTCTGCATCGCTGCGCGCTCATCCTCGACGCCGTCCTGGGGACCGGCCTGAAGGGCGGTGCGCGCGGGCTCCCGGCCCGGGCCATCACCGACATCAACGCCTCCGGCGCGGACGTGGTGTCGGTGGACATCCCCTCCGGGCTCTCGGGAGATTCCCCCCGCATCCAGGGGCCCACGGTGCGAGCCGAGCTGACCATGGCGCTGGCCTGCCCCAAGATCCCGCACGTCTTCGAGCCCGGGGCGTCGCTCACCGGGCGGCTTCAGATCGTGGACATCGGCATCCCGGCCGAGGCGGTGCAGGCCGAAGAAGTCCACCTGAACCTGCTGGGCGAGGAAGAGGTCTCGGCCATCCTCCCGCCGCGCGAGGCGGACAGTCACAAGGGAGACTACGGCCGCGTCCTGGTGGTGGCCGGATCGAGGGGCAAGTCGGGGGCGGCGGGACTGGTCGGCCTGTCCGCCCTCAGGGCCGGCGCCGGGCTGGTCACGGTGGCCACGCCTCTCTCCGCCCAGCCCATGGTGGCCGCATCCGCGCTGGAGATCATGACCGAGGGGCTCCCCGAGACGCCGCCCGGCGCGCTCTCCGCCGCCGCGGCGCCCGCGCTCAAGGAGCTGGAGCGAGGGTGCACGGTTCTGGCGATCGGTCCTGGCCTGACGGCCGGCGAGGAGACCTCGGCCCTGGTGCGGGAGATGGTGTCCGGCGCTTCGGTCCCGGTGGTGCTCGACGCCGACGGGCTCAACGCCTTCACCGGACGGGCGGAGGAGCTGCGGGGTGACGACAGGCCGCTGGTGCTGACGCCCCACCCCGGAGAGATGGCGCGCTTGCTCTCCGCTCCCCGCGGGCCCCAGGTGACCGCCGCGCAGATCCAGGCGGACCGGGTGGAGGCCGCGCGGTCCTTCGCGGTGGGCCACGGGTGCTTGCTCATCTTGAAGGGACATCGCACCGTCATCGCCGACCCGGAAGGGGATGTCTTCATCAACCCCACCGGCAACCCCGGGATGGCCACGGCGGGATCCGGTGACGCGCTGACCGGGATCATCGCGGGGCTGCTGGGGCAGGGGCTGGCGCCGCTGGAAGCGGCCGCCTTGGCGGTCTACGTGCACGGCCTGGCCGGCGACCTGGCCGCGGCGGACCACGGCGAGAACGCCCTCATGGCCCGCGACATCATCGACTACCTGCCGGAGGCCTTCCTCCAGCTCGAGGGGGCGGCGGACTGAGCGGGGCGATGGTCACGCTCTCGTTCCTCACCGACTCGGAGCAGGGCACCCTGGAGGCCGGGAAGGAACTGGCCGGCAGCCTGGCGCCGGGGGACGTGGTCATCCTGACCGGCTCCCTGGGGGCGGGCAAGACGGTCCTGGTGCGCGGGCTGGCCGAGGGGATGGGGATCGACCCCCGCGCCGTACACTCCCCGACATTCGCCATGGTGACCGCGTACGGACCGTCCCCTTCGGGGATCCGGCTGGTCCACGTGGACCTCTTCCGCCTGGATGAGCCCGCCGAAGTGGAGGAGCTCGGGCTGGCCGACCTGCTGGAAGGGGGCGCGGTGATGGCCGTGGAGTGGGGAGAAAGGCTGCCGGCCCGGCTGGGGCGAGGTGCCGTGCGCGTCACCATCGAGGACGCCGGCGGCGACAGCCGCAGGATCACCATCCTGCGGGACGCGGACCCGGCATAGCGGAAGTCCAGCGTCCCCTCGTCTCTTTCTCTTGTCTATCCTTCTCCGGCCAGCCAGCCCGAACGGCCGGGCGGGCGGCTGCTCAACGCTTCGAGCACGGCATGCTTCGCCAGAAGCCGTGTCGAGTCGAGGACGGGGAGGGGCGCGTTGGCCGGCGTGACGATGAGCGGGATCTCGGTGCAGCCCAGGATGACGCAATCGGCGCCTCTTGCCCGCAGATCCTCGATGGCGTCCAGGAAGAGCGCCGTGGTCTTCTGCGTGAAGATCCCCTGACAGAGCTCTCCGAAGATCGCCTCGTGCAGCGCCTCGCGGACGGACTCTTCCGGGATCGAGTGCCGGAGCCCACGCCGCGCGAGCGCTCCGGCGTAGACCGGCCCGGTCATGGTCCATGACGTGCCGAGCAACCCGGCATGCTTCCAGCCATGAGCGGACATCTCCCGGCAGACCACCTCGGCGATGTGCAGGCCTGGAATCGGCAGGTCGCCGGCGATGCGCTCCAGTACGATATGGGCGGTGTTGTCAGGGCAGACGTAGAACTGCGCCCCCGCATCGGCGACCTGTTTCACGCCCATAGAGAGGAATTTGGCCACGGCCTGGTGGTCGCCCGTCCGCCAGCCCTCCATGCTCAGCCCCATGGGCACGGCGCTCATCACCATGGAGGGATGCATGTGCGGTCCCAGATGCAGCGCCCCTTGCCGGCAGGCCGTGATGAAACAAAGGGCGGCCCCTTCGGCGCTGTGGGCCACGATCCCGATCGTCTTCACGTCTGTCCTCCAACTCTGACCTGCCTTCGTTTGGTGGGTGCCACCGTCCTCGATCTCCAACCGGTGCCTACTCCCCCTCCCAGTACCCGACCCCGGCGCTCAAGGGGAGGAACGCCGTCAAGGTACGCTCCTCGCGGTCGCCCCCGGGCGCCGATCCGGCGAAGACGCCGATCTTGCCGGAGTCGGGGTAGACGCTGACGTCCGGCTCCTGCATCGTGGAGAAGCAGAGGAACTCGAAGGAGGCGTCGGCCTCGTTGATCAACTGGTGGGCGCCGGCCTCGCCCGCGGGGAGCACGATGTAGTCTCCTGCGCGCACCTCCAGCGTGCGCCCCGCCAGCCGCAGGGTTCCCTTGCCGCGCAGCACCAGGATCGCCTCCTCGTTGGCCAGGTGATAGTGGTAGGGCCAGGAGCAGCCACCCGGCGGCAGCTCGTAGAGGCTGAGGCCCAGCCTGCGGCTCCCTGCCGCCAGCCCCATGTGCCGCCGGCGCATCCTGTAGCGATCTCCGTGACTCTCCTCCTCCCATGGCACCTGCTCCACGTTCACTATCCGGGCTTCGCTGGGCATCTCTTCCTCCTGAAGGTCGCGGCCGGCATTGTCTCACGTCCGCGCCCCGGTTCGGTTAGACTGCGGTACACAGGGAGGGAAAAACGTCATGACGCTGCTGACCTCGCTCCTGCTGCTCGCCGCCGTCGCGGCGCCCCAGTCCCAGACCGCCCCGGCCGTGGAGAGCACCGCCCTGCCCTCCGGCGAGGCCGGCGCGAAGGCACGGCTGGAATCGTCGCCTCGCCACGGCGAATTCGCGGCGGTCGCCGTGCCGGGCAGCGAGGTCCCGGTGCAAAGCTGGGTCGTCTATCCGGAGCGCAAGGACAAGGCTCCGGTGGTGATCGTCATCCACGAGATCTTCGGGCTGACCGACTGGATCCGATCGGTGGCCGACCAGCTCGCCGCCGACGGCTTCATCGCGGTGGCGCCGGATCTCCTCTCCGGCAAGGGGCCCGGAGGCAAGGGGACCGAGGCGCTGTCCGGCAGGGACGAGGCCGTGAAGCTGGTGCGGGGGCTCGACCGCGAGGAGGTGCGGACCCGCCTGGAGGCCGTGCGCGCCTGGGCCCGCAGGCTCCCCGCCGCCGATGGACGCAGCGCGGCCATCGGATTCTGCTGGGGAGGGGCGGTGAGCTTCTCCTGGGCCGCCTCGGCTCCCGATCTGGGCGCCGCGGTGGTGTACTACGGAACGTCCCCGGACGCCGCGCAGCTCGGCTCGATCGCGACCCCCGTCCTGGGGCTCTACGGCTCCGACGACGAGCGGGTGAACGCCACCATCGAGCCCGCCCGTCTGGCCATCGGCTCCAAGGCTGTGTACGAGACGGAGATCTATGAAGGGGCCGGCCATGGCTTCCTGCGAGCGCAGGACGGACGTGAGGGAGCCAACGCGGCGGCGGCAGCCGCTGCGTGGCCCCGGACGATCGCCTTCCTGCGCAAGCACACCGGCGGGAGCTGATCGGCGTCCGAGGCACCTCTGGTCGAACGCGGCCACACACGAGGGCCGCATCAGCCTGGGCCTCAATCGAGCTGGTAGTTGGGGGCTTCCTTGGTGATCACCACGTCGTGGACGTGGGACTCCTTCAGGCTGGCGCTGGTGATCCGCATGAACCGGGCTTTCTGCTGGAACGTGGGGATGTCCTTGGCCCCGCAGTAGCCCATGCCGGCTCGCAGGCCGCCCACGAGCTGCGGGATGAGAGCGGAGATGCTCCCCTTGTACGGAACGCGTCCTTCGATCCCCTCCGGGACGAGCTTCTCTTCCTCCACCTCGGACTGCATGTAGCGGTCCCGGCTGCCGCGGCGCATCGCTCCGATGGAGCCCATGCCGCGGTAGGCCTTGAACGTGCGTCCCTGGTAAAGGATCGTCTCTCCGGGAGCCTCCTCCGTGCCGGCGAACAGGCTGCCGATCATCACCGACGAGGCGCCCGCGGCGATGGCCTTGGCGATGTCTCCGGAGAACTTGATCCCTCCGTCGGCGATGACCGGAATGTCCTTCTTGCGCGCCGCCTGGTAGCAGGCGGCGATGGCGGTGATCTGGGGGACCCCCGCGCCGCTGACCACGCGGGTGGTGCAGATGGAGCCGGGCCCCATGCCCACCTTCACCGCGTCCACGCCCCGGTCGATCAGGGCCTGCGCTCCCTCCTCGGTGGCCACGTTGCCGGCGATGAGCTGCACGGCGCCGTGGCTCTTGCGCACCGATTCGATCATCTCCAGCACCCCCGCCGAGTGCCCATGCGCCGTGTCGATGCAGAGCAAGTCCACGTGCGCCGCCAGCAGCGCCGACGCGCGCTCCAGCGCCTCGCTCCCCACGCCGATGGCGGCGCCCACCCGGAGGCGGCCCAGCTCATCTTTGCAGGCGTTGGGGTAGCGGATCTGCTTCTGGATGTCCTTCACCGTGATGAGCCCCTTGAGGCGGTTGCGCTCGTCCACCACGGGGAGCTTCTCGATGCGGTGCCGGTGGAGGATGGTCTTGGCCTCCTCCAGTGTCGTCCCCTGGGGGGCGGTCACCAGGTCCTGGCTGGTCATCAGCTCGGAGACCCTCAGGTCGGTCCGCGCCTCGAACCGGAGGTCGCGGTTGGTCAGGATGCCCACGAGGGTGCCGTCCTCGCGAGTGATGGGAACCCCGGAGATCCTGTACTTGCGCATCAGCTCCAAGGCATCGGCGACCTTCTGCTCCGGGCGCATGGTGATGGGGTTGACGATCATGCCGCTCTCGGAGCGCTTGACCTTGTCCACCTCCTCCGCCTGGGCCTCGATGGGAAGGTTCTTGTGGACGATGCCCAGACCACCCTCCTGCGCCATGGCGATGGCCAGACGGGACTCCGTCACCGTGTCCATGGCGGCCGAGACGATGGGGGTGTTGAGCGGGACGCCCCGGGTGAGGCGCGTGGCCACGCTGGCTTTGGCCGGCATCACGTCGGAGCGCGCCGGGACCAGCAGCACGTCGTCGAAGGTCAGTCCTTCCGGGATCGAACCTTCCAGCATCACGCCCTCCCCGAGATGTCCATGACGTCCTTGCGGTTGGCCACCTTGAGCTCGATCGCGGCGAGGGTCCCCTCGGCCTCCCGCAGCGTCAGGTTGCCGATCGTCTCGTATTTCATTCCCATCACGTCGGTCCGCAGCAGATCGAGGTCCTCGAGGAGCTGCAGGTCGTAGGCGCAGAGCTTCGCCAGGTCCTCCTCGAGCACATCGGCGGCTCCCTGAAACGGCGCGACCCAGCCCTCGGCGCGCAGCGCCTCGATCGTTCGTTCCATGCGGGAATCCAGCCGGTCGAGGTCGTCCATCATGTCCTCCTCCCCTTCCTCCTCGGCCGACGACCTGAGCTGGGCGAGCTTGGCGCGAAGGGACTCGAGCTGGGACGCGATGTGGCCTCTCAGCATATGGTCGGTGCCGGCGCGTGCCGAGGGCTCCCGGTAGCCGCCTGCCTCCGGTGCCGCCGCCGCCAGCCTGACCAGGAACCTGCGCTCCGACTCCGTCACGTACGCTCCGGGCGGCCTAGGCGGCCGCGTGGCACTTCTTGTACTTCTTGCCCGAGCCGCAGGGACAGGGATCGTTGCGGCCGACCTTGGCCTCCGGCCGCGCGGCCGCCGGCGCGGGAGCTTCCTTGGGAGGAGCGCTGAACAGGAGCTGCCGCTCCCGGGCGCGGCGGCGCCGCTCTTCCTCCCGTTGCTCGTCCTGCTGGGTGACCGGCTCGAGGTGGTAGAGATACCGGATGATCTCATCCTCGATGCGGTCCTTCATGCCGGCGAAGGCCTCGAAAGACTCCCTCTTGTACTCCGTGAGCGGGTCGCGCTGGCCGTAGCCCCGCAGGCCGATCCCTTCCTTGAGGTGGTCCATGGTCAGGAGATGATCCTTCCACTGGGCGTCCACGATGTTGAGCATCAGGAGCTGCTCGTGGCGCCGCATCATCTCGGTGCCGATGGCGGTCTCCTTCTCCGCATACTTGCGCCGGACCCGTCCCAGCAGCTCTTCTCGCAGCGTCTCGAAGTTGACCGTCTTGAAGTCGATCTCGCCGGGCTCGATGCGGATGTTGTAGTAATGGAGGACCTGCCCCTTGAGCTCCTCGGTCTCCCAGAGGTTGGGGTCGGTCTCCGCGGCGGCGTAGGTGGACAGGAGCCAGTCGAGGATCTCCTCGGCCTTCTGGGCGACGTACTCCTGGGTTCCCTTTCGCTCCAGGATCTCGCGGCGCCACCGGTACACTTCGGTGCGCTGCATGTTCATGACGTCGTCGTACTCCAGCAGGTGCTTGCGGGAGCTGAAGTGCTGTCCCTCCACCTGCTTCTGCGCCCGCTCGATGGAGCGCGTGACCATCGTGGCCTCGATCGGCTCCCCCTCCTGCATCCCCAGCCGCTGCATCCATGCCTTCAGCCGGTCGCCCGCGAAGATCCGCATCAGATCGTCGTCGAGCGACAGGTAGAAGCGGGACGAGCCAGGATCCCCCTGGCGTCCAGCCCTGCCTCGGAGCTGGTTGTCGATCCGGCGGCTCTCGTGGCGCTCGGTCCCCAGGATGTGAAGCCCGCCCAGGGAGACCACGTCCTTCTTCTCCGCCTCGCACTGGGCCCGGCACTCTTCCAGGATCCGCCCTTCCATGGCCGTGTCGGGAGGGGCGGCCTCCCCGCCCGGCGCGGCCAGCGCATGCACCTTCTGGCGGGCGAGCATCTCGGGGTTGCCGCCGAGCAGGATGTCGGTCCCGCGGCCGGCCATGTTCGTGGCGATGGTCACGGAGCCCTTGCGGCCGGCCTGGGCCACGATCTCGGCCTCCATCTCGTGGTACTTGGCGTTCAGGACGACGTGCTTGATGCCGCGCTTGCGCAGCAGTCCGGAGAGGTGCTCGGAGTTCTCGATGGAGATGGTGCCCACCAGGACCGGCTGCCCCTTCTCCCTCAGCTCGGCGATCTCCTCCACCACCGCGTTCCACTTCTCCGGCCCCGTGCGATACACCTGGTCCGGAAACTCATGGCGGATGAGAGGCCGGTTGGTGGGGATGGCCACCACCTCGAGCTTGTAGATCTTGTCGAA
Organism: Candidatus Polarisedimenticolia bacterium; assembly: GCA_035281445.1. GTDB lineage: Bacteria > Acidobacteriota > Polarisedimenticolia > JACPZX01 > DASXTC01 > DATEEA01. The sequence continues at coordinate 3,831 of DATEEA010000075.1, read as the reverse complement.
CTCGGCGGCCTCGGTGTCGGCGGTCCCGGTCATGCCGGCCAGCTTCTTGTACATGCGGAAATAGTTCTGGAAGGTGATGGTGGCCAGGGTCTGGTTCTCGCGCTCGATCTTGACCCCTTCCTTGGCCTCCACCGCCTGGTGCAAGCCGTCCGACCAGCGCCGGCCGGGCATCAGACGGCCGGTGAACTCATCGACGATCAGCACCTGGCCGTCCTTCACCATGTAATCCACGTCGCGCTTGAACAGGGTGTGGGCGCGCAGCGCCTGATTGACGTGGTGCAGCGTCTCCATGTTGGACGGCTCGTAAAGGTTCCCCACCCCCAGGGCCCGCTCCGCCTTCTCGATGCCCTCCTCGGTCAGGGTCACCGTGCGCGCCTTCTCGTCGATGGTGAAGTCCTGCTCCTTGACCAGCCGGGGGATCACCTTGTCGATGGTGTAGTACTTGTCGGTGGAATCCTCGGCCGGCCCGCTGATGATGAGCGGCGTCCGGGCCTCGTCGATGAGGATGCTGTCCACCTCGTCCACGATGGCGTAGTGATGCCCGCGCTGCACGTAGGAGGCCAGGCCGTACTTCATGTTGTCCCGCAGGTAGTCGAAGCCGAGCTCGTTGTTGGTCCCGTAGGTGACGTCGGCGGCGTAGGCTGCCTGCCTCTGGGCGTCGGTCAGCTCGTGCAGGATGACCCCCACCTGGAGCCCCAGCGCCCGGTAGACCTGCCCCATCCATTCGGCGTCGCGCCGGGCCAGATAGTCGTTCACCGTGACCACGTGCACGCCCTTGCCTTCGAGCGCGTTGAGGTACACGGGCAGGGTGGCCACCAGCGTCTTGCCTTCTCCCGTCTTCATCTCGGCGATCTTGCCCTGGTGCAGGACCACGCCGCCGATGAGCTGCACGTCGTAGTGGCGCATCCCCAGGACACGCCGGGCGGTCTCGCGCACGACGGCGAAGGCCTCGATCAGGAGGTCGTCAAGGGGGGCGCCCCGGTCGAGCCGCGCGCGGAGCTCACCGGTCCTGGCCCGCAGCTCGTCCATGCTGAGCGGCTGGATGCGCGGCTCGAGCTCGTTGATGGCCGCCACCACCGGCTGCATGCGGCGGATGTCCCGTTCGTGCTTGGTGCCGATGATCTTGGTGAGGATGGCGTTGAACACGTGCGTCTCCCATCGAGCGCCGGGAACGGCTCGCCGGGTGCACCATCCCCCGTGTTCGATGCCGGGTCGAGAGGGAGGACCGGCCGCGGGACGGCCGGGAGGGGTGCGCCGACGGAGTACCCAGGCTCAATGGGCGCAATATAGCAGAAAGTCGCGCCGCGTCAAGAGGTTCCGGGATCGGGGAGGTCCCGGCTCAGAACGTGGCGACGTCGTCCAGGATGTACTGGCTGGGGTCCACCTTGGTGTTGTTCACCAGGACTTCATAGTGCAGGTGGGCGCCCAGGCTGCGGCCGGTGTTGCCGACGTAACCGATGATCTCGCCGCGGCTGACGTCCTGGCCGGGCCGCACCGAGAAGCCGTCGAGGTGGGCGTAGCGGGTCACCAGTCCGTTGCCGTGAGAGAGGTAGATGACGTTGCCGTAGCCGGCCTCCCGCCCCGCCTTGATGACCACGGCGTCGGCCGGCGCCTTCACCCGGGTGCCCCTGGGAGCCACGATGTCGAGGCCCTTATGGAAGGCGCGCTCGCCCGTGAACGGGTCGCGCCGCCAGGCGTAGCCGTAGGCGATCATCCCCTTCACCGGTGCGATGGAGGGGGTGCTGGAGAGCAGCAGGCTCTGGTCGCGATAGACCTTCTCCAGCAGGTCGAACGACTGCCGCAGCACACCCGATCTCTCCTTCAGGTTGTCGATCTCGTCGGAGACGATCGCCGTGTCCTGGACCTGCTCCTGCCTCAGCCCGCCCACACCCTGGGCCGACGGGATGTTCTCCACTCCGGCCATGAGAGCGAACTTGCTGGCCTTCGATTCGAAGAAGGCGACCTGCTCGCGCAGCGTCGCGATCTCCTGCGACGCCTCGCGCAGCGTCTCGTTCTCTTCCTGCAAGGAGGCGACCACGCGGGAGCGGTGCGACGCGGTGGCGTAGACGATGGGAAGGAGGGCGGCGGACAAAAGGCCGAGGACGGCGACGGAGCCCAGAGCGAAGAGCACGCTGCTCCTGACCTTGAGGCGAAGCAGCTTCGCTCTCGTGCCGGGGATGATCATGATCGTGTAGCGTCGATCACTCATGGAGACTCCTCCACCACCGCGACGGCGCGCCGCATCCTAGCACAGTCATCCCCGCGCAGGGGCAAAAAATCGGGCCTTCGGCCCGACGGGGGATGAACATAGTGTCCCCATCCCGCCCCCGCAACCCGAAAGCTCCCACAATCGCAACCCGTAACGCCTTGATGGACGGGGCACTTTCTGGGAAAATCGCCCCATGGCGCCCTCATCGCGGCTCGGAGAGCTCCTTTTCGTGGGCTTCGACGGCATCGAAGTGGATGGCGGGCTACGCGACTTTCTCCGCTCTGTCCGGCCCGGCGGGATCATCCTCTTCCAGCGCAACATCGTCTCCGCGGAGCAGGTCGCCGCGCTCAACGCGGAGCTGCGCGGCCTGTACCAGCCCCGCCCCATCCTGGCCGTGGACGAAGAAGGAGGCCGGGTGAGCCGGCTGCGATCCATCGCCCCGACCTTGCCTCCCGCGGCCCGCCTCGCCGCGGCGGGAGACCGCTCCCTGGTGGCCGACCTCGCGTGGAGGCTGGGCGGGATCCTGTCCTCGCTGGGCTTCGATATGGACTTCGCGCCGGTCACCGATCTCTGCCTCCCCGGCGCCGGCAACGGCATCGGCGATCGTTCCTTCGGGCTCGATCCCGGGCTGGCGACGGACATGGTGGCAGCCTACCTGGAGGGGCTCTCCCGCTCCCAGGTGGCCGGGTGCCTCAAGCACTTTCCGGGGCTGGGCCCGACCTCGACCGACTCTCACCTCCATCTCCCCACGGTGACCAAGGACGAAGAGGCGTTCCGGCGGGAGGATCTCGCCCCCTACAAGGCTCTGAAGGACCGTGCTCCCGTGGTGATGGTGGGACACGGACATTACCCCTTCTGGGCGGGCCCCGATCCCGTGGCCGCCACGCTGACACGCCGGATCGCCACCGATCTGCTGCGCGGCGAGGTCGGCTACCGGGGCCTGGCCCTGGCCGACGACCTGGAGATGAAGGCGGTGGCGGGGCGCATGCCCTACGCGGAGCTGGCGCCCCGCGTCATCGCCGCGGGCTGCGACATGGCGCTGGTGTGCCGCGACCGAGAGGCCGTGGCGGCATGTCTCTCCGGGCTGGAGTCGGCCGCCGCCAGCGGGGCCCTGCAACACGAGCGCATCCAAGAGGCGCTGGGCCGCGTCGCCGATCTGCGGGCGACCGCCGCCGAGAGACCCGCCTCCCCCGGACCGGGAGCGTTCCGCGCGGCCTGCGCCCTCCTCGAGGACCGGCTGCGCGGCCTGGCCTGAAGGCACGCGAGCCCTGGCCACCGACGTCTCGACCTTCTGATTCGAACCTATCTCAAATTCTTTTCAGCAGGACCGCGATAGATGCAAGCTGAACGAAGCCCAGGAGATTGTCCGCGTAGAACTCCCAACGGACAAGCAGGCGTCTTTGCCACTGGATCCAGGCCCAGAACCGTTCGACCAACCAGCGGCGTTCGTACCGGCGTAGCCGCCGGCCGTCTTGCGTCTATCGCTTCTTCCGGTTCGACCTATGAGGGGAGATCATCTCGATGCCCTCATCTCTCAACTCGTCGTCCAGCTTGTCGCTGTCGTAGGCGCGGTCACCGATCAGATTCTCTGGCGTGGCTTCGATCATGTAGAAATCGAAGGT
>DATEEA010000074.1:0-15611 GCA_035281445.1 Candidatus Polarisedimenticolia bacterium | reverse complement strand
TGGGCGCGCGGGGGGTCTCTCCTTCTGGCTCCGGCCGTCCTGGCCGCGGGGGCCGCCTGCTTCGGACGCCGCTGGGCCGTCTCGATCGGCCCCGGGATGGCGGCTGGGGCGGCTCTCGTCCTGGCACCGGTGGCAGTCTGGCGCGGACCGGCTCCGTGGCAGGCCGGGCAGGAGGGGTTGCCGGCCGCCGCGTCGATCGGGTCGCGCCTGCCGGCGGAGGCGTGGACCCTGGCCATGACCATGCCGCTGGTGGCGCTGGCGCCGCTGCTGCTGCTCCTGCCCGCGCCGCGCATGGACCGGCCCCGGCGGTTCATCTGCCTGGCCGCGGCGCTCTTCGCGGGCCTGCTGGCGGCCGGTCCCGCGCCGGCGGATCCCGGATGGGGTCCCCGGAGCCTCCTGCCGGCCGTCCCGCTCATGGCGGTGGCCGTGACGGCGGCGGCCGCCCGCAGGAGAGAGGCCCGCGACGCGAGGATGGCGGCGGCGCTGGTGGTCGTGGCCCTGGCCGCGGGCCTGGCCGTTCAGCTCTCGGGGCTGAGGCAGGTGGCGGCCGGGCGCCGGTCGCACGCGGCCATGCTGAAGCGCGTGGAGCGCGCCGTGGCCCCCGGGGACATCCTCCTGACCGACTCTCCCCGCGCGGCGGAGATGCTGGCGCCGCTGGCGCGCACCCGCCCCGCGCTGTATGCCCGGCCGGGATGGGACCTGGAGCCGCTGCTGGCGAGGCTCGATGCGGCCGGCACTCCCGCCCACTGGATCGTGCAGGAGGCGGCCGCGCCCGCCTCGCCGCGGCCGCGCCCGGGCCTTCGTCTGGGGGAAGGCCTGCGGCTGCTGCTGTCGGAGCAGGAGGCCGGGGCCCGTGCCTTCATGCGGATGCCCAAGGGGGACTGAGATGCGACGAGCCGAAGCCCGCCAGGGCCGTGTCATCGGATGGATGCTCATCCTGCCGGCCGCGCTGCTGGGGGCGGCCGGCTGCGCGGCGCAGCCGCTGGAGGGATTGGTCATCGAGGCGGTGGAGCTGCGCCAGGCCCCTCGGCTGGAGTTCCTGCGCGCCCGGGTGGGGATGAAGTTCCTGGAAGTCCGCTTCGACTTCGAGAACCGGTCCGACGACACGGTCACGCTCAAGGCGCTGGACTTCTCGCTGCGCGACGCGGCCGGCACGCTGCACCCCTTCAGCGCGCAGGTGCTGATGATGGGGCAGCCGCGAGGGCAGGCCCACATCGACGTCCAGCCCGGGCTCAGGCTTCCGGGATCGGTGGTCTTCCAGATCCCGGAAGGGTCGGCGCCCGCGGAGCTGATCTACCGCTACGACCTGGATGGTGGCAAGGTGATCAGCCTGCGAGCTTCAGGCTGACTGTCACCCCGTCGCGGATCGGCACCAGCGTCGTCTGGAAGTCCCGTGCCTCCCGCAGAAGGCGCGACAGCTCCAGGATCCCCCGCGTGGCCGCGTCCGCCTTGTCCGGCTCAAGGACCCTGCCGAACCAGAGCATGTTGTCGCACAGCAGCAGCCCGCCGGGGCGCAGCGCCCCGCGCGCCAGGGGGAGCACGTCGGGGTACTGCTCCTTGTCGATGTCGTTGAAGACGACGTCGAACGGAAGGGTCGTTCCGCGCCCGATCTCCCGGGCCAGGATCTCCCGCGCGTCCCCGACTTCGAAGCGCACCCGGTCGGCCGTCCCCGCCCGGGTCAGATAGTCGCGCGCCTGGCGCGAGTTCTCCTGGGATCCTTCGGTGTGCACCACCAGGCCGCCGGGGCCGACCACGCGGGAGAACCAGAGGGTGGAGTAGCCGAACCCAGACCCCATCTCGAAGATCCTGCGGGCGCCGATGGAACGGGCCATCAGCGCGCAGAGGTTCCCCACCAGCGGCCCGATGATCGGGAAGTCCCGCTCGGCGCCGGCCCGCTCCATCTCCTCGCGGATCGGGTCGGCCGCCGGCAGCAGCTCTTTCATGTGCCGCTCGATGCGCGGGTCGAGGATCGAGGTCACGGCAGCCTGCGCACTTGCGCCAACCGGACCGACATCGGTTCTCCTCCTGGGGTGGCGGTCGAGGCGGCCACTCTACCGGCCTCTCATCCCGGAATCAAGACAACGGCGCGGGAGGCGCTCCAGGGTGACGAACCGGTATGCGGGCAGCCCCCCGGAGGCGGGATGGCTCTCCTCGCCGACCGGGGTCCAGTGCGCCGGGTCGTAGGCGGGGAACCACGCGTCCCCTTCGTACTCCCGATCCAGGAGGGTGAGGTGCATCCTGTCCGCGAGCGGGAGCGCGGCGGCGAAGATCTCCCCTCCTCCCGCCACGAACGCCTCGCCGTCGTCCCCTTCGATGGCCTGGGCCCGACGCAGGGCTTCCTCCAGGCTGGCGGCCGTCTCCACCCCTTCGGGGGCGTACCCCGGGCGGCGGCTCACCACGATGGTCCTGCGGCCGGGAAGCGCCCTGCCGATGGACTCGAAGGTGCGCCGCCCCATGATCAGCGCGTGTCCCATGGTCAGGCGCTTGAAGCGGGCCAGGTCGGCCGGGAGCCTCCACGGGAGCCGGTTGCCGAGGCCGATCACGCGGCGCGGGTCCATCGCCGCGATGAGCGACACGGTCATACCGCCACGGGGGCCTTGATGGCGGGGTGCGGGTCGTAGCCCAGCAGCGCCACGTGCTCGTACCGGAAATCGAAGAGCGCCCGCACCGAGGGGTCGAGCTCCACGCGGGGGAGGGGCCGGGGCTCGCGGGCCAGTTGCAGCGCGGCCTGCTCCCGGTGGTTGGCGTACAGGTGGAGATCGCCGAAGGTGTGCACGAACTCCCCGGCCCGCAGGCCGGTCACCTGGGCCACCATCATGGTGAGCAGGGCGTAGGAGGCGATGTTGAACGGCACCCCGAGAAAGACGTCGGCGCTTCGCTGGTAGAGCTGGCAGGAGAGCCGCCCCCCGGACACGTAGAACTGGAAGAGGATGTGGCAGGGGGGCAGGCGCATGGCGTCGAGGTCGGCCACGTTCCAGGCGCTCACCACCAGGCGCCTCGAGTCGGGGTCGCGGCGGATCGCCTCCACCACCCGCGCCATCTGATCGATGGCGCCCCCGCCGCGCGCGGGCCAGGAGCGCCACTGGTGCCCGTACACGGGCCCCAGCTCCCCGCGCTCGTCGGCCCACTCGTCCCAGATGGTGACGCCGTTCTCGCGCAGGTAGCCGACGTTGGTGGAGCCGGACAGGAACCAGATCAGCTCGTGCACGATCGACTTCATGTGCATCTTCTTGGTGGTCAGGAGCGGGAACCCCGCCGCCAGGTCGAAGCGGATCTGGCGCCCGAAGACGCTGAGCGTCCCCGTGCCGGTGCGGTCTTTGCGGGCGGCGCCGTTGCGCAGGAGGTCGCGCAGCAGATCGAGGTAGGAGGTCATCGGAGCCGAGTCTAACACGGCCCCCCGGCGGGCATGGGACAATGCCGCGCCCATGCGCCCGCCCAGCGAGAACGGCACGCAGATCTGGACCCGAGGCTTCGTGCTGCTGACAGCGGCGACGGCCGTGGTCTTCTTCGGCTTCTACTTCGTCATCCTGGCGCTGCCGTCGTACGCGGCGTCGCTGGGGGCGGGGGCGGAGCAGATCGGCCTGCTGGTGGCCCTGCCGTCGCTCACCGCGGCCGCCACCCGGCTGGCCACGGCGGGGCTGGTCCGGCGGCATGGAGCCAGGCGCTTCCTCCTGGTCGGGCTGTCTCTGTTCGCCGTCTCGGCCGCGGCGCACGCGGCGGCGCCCGGCGTCGGATCGCTGATGGCGGTCAGGGCGGTGCAGGGTGCGGGGTGGGGATGGACCACCAGCGCCCTGGGGACTCTGGTGGCCGATCTGGCCCCGGAGGGGCGCCGCGGCGAGGCCATCGGGATCTGGGGGATGGCGCCCACCCTGGCCATGATCGGGGGACCGCTCACCGGGGCGTTCCTGATCGGGCACGGCGGCCACGCCCGGGTCTTCCTGGCCACCGGCGCGCTGGCCGCCGTGGCCGCCCTGCTGGCGGCGCCCGTGGCGGAGCCGCGGGCCCGGGACGGGAGCTCCGCGCCGTCCACCGGAGCCATCCCCCGCGGGGCCTTGGCTCCGGCCTCGGCGCTGTTCCTCAGCAGCCTGTCGTACGGGGCGGTGCTGGCCTTCCTTCCGCTGGAGCTGGCCGGGGAGCCGCGCAGGGCCGGCGCGTGGTTCGGGCTCTACGCGGCGGTCATCCTGATCGCCCGCCCGGTGCTGGGACGTCTGTCCGATCGTGCCGGCAGGCTGGCCGTGATCCAGCCGTCGCTGCTGGCGGGGGCGGCGGGGATGGCGCTGCTGGCGGCCGCTCCCGCAGGGGGGGCGCTCTCCGCGGGCGCGCTCTGGGGGTCGGCGGTTCTGTACGGCGCGGGGATCGGAGGGGGCGCCTTCCCCGGTCTGCTCGCCTTCACCGTGGATCGGTGCGGCCGGCAGGAACGGGCGGCCGGGCTTGCCTGGTACTTCACCGCCTACGACCTGGCCATCGCCTGTGGAGCGGCCCTGCTGGGGCCGGTGTACGCGTCCGGAGGCTTCGCCGCCGCCTGCCTGGCCGCGGCGGCCGGCATCCTCGTCTCTCAGGTCGTGCTGTCGCTCTCCTCGCGCCGCCCCGTCCCGGAAGCCTCCTGACCTAGCCGGCGGCGAGAGGTGGCCGCTTGAGATGGAAGTCGGTGGCCTCCTGGTACAGCCGGGCCAGCCCCATCAGGTCCGCCTCTTCGTGCAGTCTCCCCAGGAAAGAGATGCTGGTCGGCGTCCCGTCGCCGGAGCGGAAGCCGTTGGGGAGCACCACGCAGGGGTGCCCGGTGAGGTTGGTCAGCAGCAGATTGTCCCCCCCGTACGAGGGCGCCACGTAGACGTCCACCGTCGCCATGAGCTGCTCCATCTCCTGCATCACCAGGCTGCGGATGCGGTTGGCGCGCAGGTACTCCACCGCCGGCACGAGCTGCCCCTGCCGGAAGACGTTGGGCCAGGCGTCGGCCACCTGCCGCACCATCTGGTCGTCGCGCCCGTCGCGGGTCAGCTCGTCGAAGGCGGTGGAGGCCTCCGCCCCCAGGATCACCGACAGGGCGGCCACCGGGTAGGTGGAGGGGAGATCGATCGGCACCAGCTCCACGCCGAGCTCTTGCAGCACGTCGAGCGTGCGGCGGTCGAACCGCTGCCATTCCTCCAGCGCCTTCTTCTGGACGGGATCCTCGGCGCGGGACGATCGATCCTCGTCGAACAGCGTCTTGACGTACCCCACCTTCAGCGATCGGGGGTCGCGGCGCGGGGGCCACTCGAACAGACGGTCCACGGCGGTGGGATCGATCCCGTCGGCGCCATGGATGGCGGCGAAGACCAGAGCGCAGTCCTCCACCGAGCGCGCGATCGGGCCGATCTTGTCCATGCTCCAGGACAGGGCCATGGCGCCGTGCCGGCTCACGCGGCCGAAGGTGGGTCGCAGCCCGGTGACGCCGCAGCGCGTGCAGGGCGAGACGATGCTCCCCCAGGTCTCCGTGCCGATGGTGAAGCCGGCCAGGCCGGCCGCGGCGGCGCAGGCCGATCCGGCCGACGAGCCGCTCGATCCCTGCGCGGTGTTCCACGGGTTGCGGGTCATCCCGCCGAACCAGACGTCCCCCCAGGCCAGCTCCCCCACTGAGAGCTTGGCCGCCAGCACCGCGCCGGCCGACGCCAGCCTGGCCGCCACCGTGGCGGTCTCGGCGCGCATCTGCTTCCGGTAGGGGACCGACCCCCAGGTGGTGGGGTACCCCTCCACGGCCAGGAGGTCCTTGGCCCCCCACGGGACGCCGTGCAGCGGTCCGCGGTAGACGCCGGCGGCGAGGTCCCGGTCGGCCTGCTCCGCCTGCCTCAGCGCCATCTTCTCGGTGAGCGTGACCACGCACTTGAGCTTCTCGTCGTGCCGCCGGAGGCGATCGAGGTAGAGTCTGGTGAGCTCCACCGAGGAGACCTTGCGGGCCCTCAGCAGAGGGGCCAGCCGGCTCACCGGGAGGAAGGCGAGGTCGTCGTCGGCCGACGGCCGGCGCGCGGAAGGCTCATCGGGCAGGGCCACCGCGCCTCGCGCGCCGGCCGCCGGGGCGGCCTGCCCGGGCCGTGGATCGAACCACAGGGCCGGGGCCACGGCGTTGTCCAGGCGCACGGCGCGCAGCCTGGCGTAGTCGCCCAGCGACTCGTTGACCCCGTCCAGCATCAGCTTGCGATCGTCGGCGGTGAAGCGAAGCCCGGCGATCCACTCCGCCTCGCGGATCATCCCGGTGGTGACGCGTGTCCTTCCCTCGGCCAGGGCGGCCAGCGCCCGCCCGAACACCGCCGAGCCGGCCCCGGCCATGGCGATGGCTCTCAGCACCCTGCGGCGCGGCCAGCGCGCGCCCGCGGATCCACCCTGCATGGCCCTTCCTCCCCTCGTGCCGGCGCCCCATCGCGCCGCGCGCGGCGAGCCTACATCATCTCCGCGCCTCGTTGTAACATGGCGCCGTGCTGGACACGCGCCCCATCCGCTTCGGCCACAGCCCCGATCCCGACGACGCCTTCATGTATTACCCGCTCGCCACGGGGGCCGTGGACACCGAAGGGCTCGTCTTCGAGCAGGTGCTCGAGGACATCGAGAGCCTCAACCGCCGGGCCCTGGCCGGCGAGCTGGAGACCACCGCGGCGTCGGTGCACGCCTGCGCCTACCTCGCCTCGCGCTATGCCGTGCTTCCCTGCGGGGCGAGCATGGGGGACGGGTACGGACCGATCGTGGTGGCGCGGCGGCCCATGCACCTCGAGGATCTGCCCGGTGCCACCATCGCCGTGCCCGGGCTGAGGACCTCCGCCTACCTGGCCTTGAGGCTCGCCGCCGGAGAGATCCGGCACGTGGTCGTGCCGTTCGACCGCATCCCGGCCGCGGTCGTCTCCGGGCAGGCCGAGGCCGGCCTGCTGATCCACGAGGGGCAGCTCACCTACGCGCGCGAAGGGCTGCACCGCGTGGTGGACCTGGGCGCCTGGTGGGCGGAGCGCACCGATGGGCTGCCTCTCCCTCTGGGGGTCAACATCGTGCGGCGCGATCTGGGCGACGCGGTGATGGGGGCCATCGGCCGCTCGCTGCGCCGGGCCATCGACCACTCGCTGCAGCACCGCGGCGCCGCGCTGGGATACGCCTCCGGCTACGCGCGCGGGCTCGACCCGGCCCTGACCGACCGTTTCGTCTCGATGTACGTCAACGAGCTCACCAGGGATTGCGGCGACCGCGGCCGGCGGGCCATCCGGCGCTTCCTGGAGGAAGGCAGGCGTCACGCGGTGATCGACGCCCCTTCCGAGCCCGAGCCGTCCTTCGTCGAGCTCTGAGGAGCGCGCCATGCCGCCGTCCTCGCCGTCCGATCCTCTCCCCCGCAGCCCCCTGCACGCCGTCCAGCGACGCGGGACGCTGGCCTTCGGCGAGGTGGACGGCTGGGAGATGCCGCGCGTCTTCGAGAACGTCAAGCGGGAGTACCTCGCGGCGAAGGGGACGGTCGGGGTCATGGACCGATCCAACGCCGGGCGGTTGAGGATGGCCGGAGCCAGGCGACTGGACCTGCTGCACCGCATCACCACCAACGACCTGAAGGGGATGGCTCCCGGGCAGGGGGCCAGGACCGCCCTGCTCACCGACAAGGGGCGCGTGGTGGACGATCTGCGGGTCCACGCGCGCGAGGGGGATCTGCTGGTTTTGACCTCCCCGGGCAACGCCGGGGAGGTCAAGGCGCGGGTGGAGGCGCTGCGCTTCCGCGACGACGTCACGGTGGAGGAGATCACATCCTCCACGGCGATGATCGCGCTGTACGGCCCGCAGTCCGGGCACCTGCTCGACGCGGCGGCGCACGCCCACGGCAAGGCGCCGCTCGACCTGCACCACAGCGTGGAGCTGGCCATCGCCGGCCGGCCGGTGCTGGCGGCGCGCACGGGGGACGTGGGCGGAGCGGGGTACAACCTGGTCGTCTCCACCGCCGACGGTCCCGCCGTCTGGGAGGCGCTGCTGCAGGAAGGAGGCCCCTACGGCGCCTCTCCTCTGGGAGAGGAGGCCTACGAGATGCTGCGGATCGAGCGGGGGGTGCCGCGCTTCGGCCGCGAGATCAGCCAGGAGCACAACCCGCTGGAGATCCGCCTCGACGACGCCATCTCCTGGACCAAGGGCTGCTACATCGGCCAGGAGGTGGTCGCGCGGCTCGACTCCCGCCGCAAGGTGTCGAAGCTGCTGGTGGGACTGTGGCTGGAGCCGGGACCGGTCCCCGAGGCCGGCAGCCCGATCGAGGATCGGGCGAAGCCGGGCCAGCCGGTGGGCCGGCTGACCAGCGTGGCTCCGTCGCTCGACTTCCGGAGGGTCATCGGCCTGGGGATCGTGCGCTCCGAGCTGGCCGCGCCCGGCACCGTGGTGTCGGTCGCTTCTGCCGAGGACCGCGTGGAGGCGGTGGTCTCCGATCTCCCGTTCGCCCCGCCCGGGCCCTCCTGACCGGTGAGGCGCCTGGAGCGCTTCTTCCGCGTCCGGGAGGCCGGCTCCACGGTCCGGCGCGAGGCGCTCGCCGGGCTGACCACCTTCCTGGCCATGTCCTACATCCTCTTCGTCAACCCGGCGGTCCTCTCGCAGGCGGGGATGGACTTCGGCGCGGTGTTCACCGCCACCTGCCTGGCGTCGGCGGCGGCCACGCTGATCATGGGATGGGCCGCCAACTATCCCATCGCGCTCGCCCCGGGGATGGGGCAGAACTTCTTCTTCCTCACCATCGTGCTGTCCGGTGCGGCCACGTGGCAGGAGGCCCTCGGCGCGGTGATGCTGGCCGGGGCGCTGTTCACCGCCCTGACGCTGACACGCGTGCGCGGCAAGATCATCGAGGCGATCCCGGAGCCGCTGATGATCGGCATCGCCGCCGGGATCGGCCTGTTCATCGCGCTCCTGGGGCTGGTGAACGCGGGCGTGGTGCGGGGGGCCCCCGGCCGGCTGCTGCAGATCGGGGACCTCTCGTCGTCGTCGCCGCTCCTCGCCTTCGGGGCGCTGGCGGTGACCGTGGCGCTGGCGGCGCGGCGGGTCCGCGGCGCGCTGCTGCTGGGGATGTCCGCGGCCGCGGCGGCCGCGCTGGCCCTGGGCCTGATCCGCTTCCAGGGCCTGGCCGGGCCTCCGCCGTCGCTGGCGCCGACCTTCTTGCAGCTCGACCTGGCGGGCATCCTGCGCTGGGAGATGGCGCCTCTGGTGGCGGTCTTCCTCTACATGGCGATGTTCGACGCCATCGGCACGCTGGTGGCCGTGGGGCAGCGCGCCGGCCTGGTGCAGAACGGCCGGCTGGTGCGGGGCGAGAAGGCGCTGCTGTCCGACGCGGCCGGCTCGATGATCGGGGCGGCCCTGGGGACCTCCACGGTCACCGCCTACATCGAGAGCGCCACGGGGGTGGAGGAAGGCGGGAGGACCGGGCTGGCCAACGTGGTGACCGCCGCGCTGTTCCTGCTGGCGCTGCCCGCCGCGCCCCTGGCGCGGATGGTGGGGGGCGGGGTCGCCTCGGCCGAGGGCCCGCCGCTTCATCCCATCACCGCCCCGGCGCTGCTGCTGGTCGGCGCCATGATGGCCCGGGGGGCGGCCCGCATCCCCTGGGACGATCCGACCGAGGCGGTGCCGGCCTTCCTGGTGATGGCCGGCATCCCGTTCACCTTCAGCATCGCCGACGGGCTGGCGCTGGGGTTCATCGCCTATCCGGTGATGAAGCTGCTGGCGGGCCGCGCCGGGGAGGTCTCCTGGATCGGGTGGCTGCTGGCGGGGTTGTTCGCCGCGCGGTATGGGTTGCCGTGATGAGCCGATCCGGCCGAACCGCCGCGCCGCGCGCGTGCCCTCGGCGCGTTGACAGCCCGCACGCCCGGAGGCTATAAGACAGCCTCGTTTCCTGCCTCGTCAACCTCACAATGGAGGATCACCACGGTGATGAGAGACGCTGTTCGTTTGTCCGCGTGTCTCGCGTTGATCGTGGCGCTCGGGCTGGCGGCTCCGGCGACCGTACAGGCGGCGTCCACGGGTCACGCGAACTTCTTCCTCGGGTTCAAGATGCTCGATGAGGACGACTGGGAGCCGCTGGAGAGCCAGCCGGCGTTCGGCGCCGAGGTGTCCTGGGGCGGCGACGACTGGCCGATCCTGATCGCCACCGATCTCCTCCTGTCGGCCGACGACGACGACGAGTTCGGCGCCGACGTCGAAGCCCGCACGGCGGAGCTGGACCTGGGGGTCAGGAAGATCTGGGAGGTGGACAACGTCCGTCCCTACGTCGGCGGCGGGATCGGCCTGATCTCGGCCGAGGTGGAGGTGGAGACGCCTCTCGGCGACGTGGACGACGACGACAACGCCATCGGACTCTGGGCCGGCGGCGGCGTCTTCTGGCGCCTCGGCGAGCGGTTCAACCTCGGCGTCTCGGGCCGGTGGTCCAAGGCCGAGGTGGAGTTCGCAGGGGCCGACGTGGAAGCGGGCGGTCTGAGCCTGGGGCTCCTGCTGGGTTGGGGCTGGGGAGACTGATCCGCGCTTGAAGCGGCCGGAAGGCGCGGCTACGCTGGCGCCTTTCGGTCGCGGCCCGACTTCAGGACCATCGACCGCTTCCCGCAGGAGGACGTCCGATGGTCCGCACCCGCAGCAGGCTCGTCCCTCAACGGCTCCTCGCTCTTCTCCTCCTGGCCGCGGCGCCGGCCGCGGCGCCGGCCACAGCGGCGCAGGCCGACAACGCCCGCCTCGGCGCGGCGGTCGCCCCCACTTTCCAGGCGGTGCGGCTGGAGATGGACCCTTCGGCCGACACCTACACCGGCCTCGCGGAGATCGACTTGCAGGTGAAGGAGGCGGCCGCCTCCTTCCGGTTCCACGCTCTGGAGATGGATCTGCGGCGGGTGACCCTGGCGGCGGTCAACGCGCGTCCCGGAGGGGGGATCGACCTCTCCCACGAGCCCGGTCCGCTCGGGCTGGTCACCGCCACCGCTCCCGCCCCCATCGCTCCGGGGGCGTACCGGCTGCGGATCGAGTTCTCCAACGACTTCGGAAAGCGCGCCACCGGGCTCTACAAGGCGCTGCACGCGGGCGACGCCTACGCCTTCACCCAGTTCCAGGCCGAGGACGCCCGAGCCGCCTTCCCTTGCTGGGACGAGCCGGGCTTCAAGATCCCCTGGAAGCTGACCCTGGTGGTCCCCGCGGCCCATCTCGCCGTCACCAACACGCCCGTGGAGAAGGAGACGGTGCAGGGGGATCGCCGCACCGTGGTGTTCGCGAAGACGAAGCCGCTCCCCAGCTACCTGGTGGCCCTCGCCTCCGGGCCGTTCGAGTCGGTCCCCATCGCCGGCATGAGCGCCCCCGGACGGGTGATCACGGTGAAAGGGCGCTCGAAGCTGGCGGCCGCCGCGGCGGCCGGCACGCCGAAGCTGCTGGCGGCCAGCGAGAGGTGGTTCGCCGGCCGCTACCCGTTCGAGAAGCTGGACATCCTGGCCATCCCGGAGTACTGGCCGGGAGCGATGGAGAATCCCGGGCTGATCACATTCTCCGAGAACATCCTGCTCATCGATCCGGCCGCGTCCACGCCGGCCCGGCTGGCCCGCATGGCGGGCGTCAACGCCCACGAGCTGGCGCACATGTGGTTCGGCGACCTGGTGACCATGTCCTGGTGGGACGATCTCTGGCTCAACGAGTCGTTCGCCGACTGGATGGGAGACAAGATCGCGGCGCAGGTCCATCCGGAGCTGGAGATCCCGCTCAACGAGATGCAGTCCATCGACGCGGTGAAGGTCTCCGACGCACGCCCCTCGGCGCAGGCGATCCGGCGCCCCGTCGCGGCGGCCGACAACAAGCTGGAAGGGGTGGGGACGGCCTACAACAAGGGCAAGGCGGTCCTGGCCATGTTCGAGCGGTGGATCGGGCCCGAGGCCTTCCGCAAAGGGGTGCTCGACTATCTCAAGGCGCATGCCTGGGGGAGCGCCACGTCGGACGATCTCTGGAAGGCGCTGGCGCGGGCGTCGGGTCAGGATGTCTCCGCGGCCATGGCCGGGTTCCTCGAGCAGCCCGGGCTCCCCCTGGTGCGCGCCGAGAGGCTGGGGGGCGGCCGGGTGCGCCTCACGCAGCGGCGCTTCCTGGCGGACGGTGCCGAGGCGCCGGCGCTGGCCTGGCGCGTGCCGGTGACCCTGGCCTACGGGGCGGCCGGCCGGCGGCGCACGGCCACCGTGCTGCTGGCCGGTCCGGAGCAGACAGTCAGCCTGGAGGCGGAGCCGGAGTGGATCCTCCCCGACGGAGGTGCGGGCGGGTACTACCGCTGGTCGCTCCCCGCGGAGGATCTCGCCGCCCTGGCCGGCCGGGCCGGCGGCGTCCTGGATCCCAGGGAGAGGATCGGCTTCGTGGGGAACCTCAGCGCGCTGCTGGACGCGGGAGAGGTGCACGGCGACCTCTACCTGCGCACCCTGGAGAGCTTCGCCCGCGATCCCCAGGCGCAGGTGGTCGCCGCCGTCGTGGCCGCGCTGGCCAAGGTGCGGACGGCCTTCGTCCCCGACGATCTGGCCGATCCGTTCGCGGTCTACGTGCGCCGCGTGCTGGGCCCCGCGCTGGAGAAGGCGGGGATGGAGCCCGCCACCGGGGAGCCCGCGTCCTGGACGTCCCTGAGGCCGCAGCTCATCGAGTGGCTCGGCGGCGAGGGGAAGGACGAGCAGGTGGCCGGCCGGGCGCGGGCCATGGGCCGCGCCTATCTGGCCGACCCGGCGTCGGTGCATCCTTCCTTGGCCGGCGTGGCGCTGAACCTGCTGGCCAGGCAGGGGGATCGGCAGCTTCACGCCGAGATGCGGAGCCGCTTCGAGTCGGCAGGGACCCCCGAGGAGCGCTCCCGGTTCCTGGCGGCGCTGGGGGAGTTCACCGAGCAGAAGCTCGTGGAGGAGAACCTCTCCTACGCCCTGTCCGGCCCCCTGCGGCCCCAGGAGCTCTTCTCGCTGGCCTCGGGGCTCGCCGACACCGAGCAAGGACGGGATCGCCTCTACCGGTTCGTCACCGAGAACTACGCCGCGATCACCGGCAAGCTTCCGGCCCAGTTCGCCGGCTTCATCCCCGGCTTCGCCGGCGGGGGCTGCGAGCCGCGGAGGATCGAGAAGGCGCGGGAGTTCTTCTCCCGGCCGGAGCACATCGCCCCCGGCACCGAGACCTCCCTGGCGCGGGCCGCGGACCAGGTTGAGGAGTGCGCCCGGCTCCGGCGCAGGGAGGGGGCTTCGGTGGGCGCCTATCTCCGCTCGGGGGCGGCGGTCACGGGTGCTTCGCGGTGATCACGGTGGTGATGCCCCCGCGCACGTTGAACTCTCCTGTCACCGTCATGCGGCGCGGGGCGAGGACGGCCACCAGGTCGTCCAGGATCCGGTTGGTGACGTCCTCGTGGAAGTGCCCCTCGTTGCGGAACGACCAGAGGTAGAGCTTCAGCGATTTCAGCTCGACGCACGAGACGTCCGGGACGTAGCGGATGCGGATGACCGCGAAGTCCGGCTGCCCGGTCTTCGGACAGAGGCAGGTGAACTCCGGACAGTCGAAGGCGATCTCGTAGTCGCGGCCCGGCCTGGGGTTGGGAAAGGTCTCCAGGGATCGGGAAGGGCTCGACGCCATCTACAGCCGGGCCTGCAGGAACGAGACGATCAACGACCAGGCGTCTCCCGAGGCCGAGGCGTTGAACGCCGGCGTCCCTTCGGTCATGAAGGAGCGCCCGGCCTCTTCGTACACCTTCACCTCGAGGGTCCGGTTGGCGGCGCCGGCCGCCGTCTCGAAGGCCTTCACCTTGCCCGCGGGAGAGGCCGCGTCCTGGCCGCCGAACAGCGCCAGGATGGGGCAGGCGATCCGGCGCAGAGCCTCCGTGTCGGTCACCGGCGCGGCCCCGGCCACCACCAGGCCGGAGGCTTCCGGCGAGCGCATGGCCGCCTGCCAGGCCACCTCGCCGCCCGCGCCGAGCCCGACGATGGCCACGCGATGGTCCCCCACCACGGACTCCGACTTGACGTACTCCACCAGCGCCGCCACGCGGGCCGCCGCGGTCTCGCGATCCATCAGCACGCCGAGCTCGCGCGCCTTGTCGGCGTCACGGGCGATCTTGCCGCCGTTGATCTCCGGGGCGAACACGGCGAACCCCTGCGCCGCCAGGGCGTCGGCCATCCTGATGAAGTCGTGGGACAGCCCCCATTCGTCGTGCACCAGGACCACACCGGGCCAGAAGCCGCCCCCCTCGGGGGCCTTGGAGTAGACCGGGAAGAGCATCTCCCCGATGTTGAGCTGAGGGACCTTGACCGCGTCCCCCGACCGGGTGGCCTGCTGTCGCGGCGCGGCCACGGCGGCCCCCATCTCGGCCACCACCCCGGTTCCCAGGACGGCGCCCGACTTCATGATCAGCGCTGGGGAAAGGGACGCGGCCAGGGTGGCCAGCATCATCCCTCCCGCCGCGCAGAGCAGCGACACCCCGCCGCCCCGCCTCACCGGTCCACCGCGCCGCATGCCGTCACCAGGCCCATCCGTGGCGCTCCTCTTTCCAGGGGTCCCCGTACATGTGGTATCCGGCCCGCTCCCAGAAGCCGGGGCGGTCCCCGTCCATCAGCTCAAGACCGTTCACCCACTTCGCGCTCTTCCACAGATAGAGCTTCGGCACGAGGAGGCGGCAGGGGCCGCCGTGCTCCGCGGAGAGCGGCTCCGCCTCGTAGCGGAAGGCGAGAAGGGCGTCGTCGTCCATCAGGTCGGCCAAGGGGAGGTTGGTCGTGTAGCCCCCGTAGGAGTGGGCCATGACGTGCGTGGCCCCCGGGGACGGCCCGGCCCGCTCCAGGACGTGGCGCACCCGCACCCCTTCGAACCGGTTCCCCAGCTTGCTCCAGCGCGTCACGCAGTGCATGTCGCAGGTGACGGCGGCGACCGGGAGCGACATGAGATCGGCCCAGGAGAGCGACACCGGGCGCTGCACGAGGCCCGAGAGCGTCAGGCTCCAGGTGGCGGTGTCCACGAGGGGGGGGTCGCCGTAGGTCAGGACGGGCCACTTCTCGGTGACCGTCTGCCCGGGGGGGACCCGCTCCCGCTCGGCGGCCAGCATGGCGGGATCCTTGATGGACCTGTCGAAGAGCCCCATCCGCGACGCCTCCGGCAGCGAACTCTAGCACACACGCCCGCTGGGATGACGCGCCGGGGACGGCGGTTTCCGGGTACCCTGTCCGGATGACGAACCGCCGTCGGCAAGGCCTCGCCGCCCGCATCAGGGAGTGGCTCTCGGAGCGCGGGGCGCCCGCTTCGAGCGCCCTGCTCGTGGAGCGCTTCCTGCGCACCGCCGCGCCCGACGAGGCGACAGCCACCCGCCTGCTGGCGCCGGCCCTGGCGGCGCAGGGGCTTCGCTACGCCGAAGGATCGGGGTGGGAGGCGGACGCCGCGCCGGGCGAGCTTCGCCGCGCGGCCGGCGGGCCGATGCGCCTTGTGGCGGCCGGCCGCGACGCCTCCGGCCGGGACTTCGTGCTGGAGGAGGTGGAGCAGGAGCGCCGTGGCGGTCCTGCCCTGTCCTCCTCCCCCTGTCTGGAGGACGCCGCGCTGGTGGTGGCCGACCGGCGCCGCGACGGTGAGGCCCTGGCGGCATGGCTGCGGCTAAGCGGGATCGGGAGCCCGGCGCGCATCGTGTCGCTGCGCGC
>DATEEA010000073.1:0-10057 GCA_035281445.1 Candidatus Polarisedimenticolia bacterium | reverse complement strand
CGCGGGCCGCCGCGGCGCCCGGCCCCTGGCCGGCCTCGCGCCGCTGGCGATCTGGATCCCGCTCTCCTTCTGGTACTACGGATCCCCCGTCCCGCACTCGGTGGTGGCGAAGGCCGCTCCCCTCTACCCTCTTCCCGCGGGAGCCGCCCTCCGGCAGGTCGGCCTGCTGGCCGGCCACTGGACCATCGATGGGCCGATCGCCTGCGCGCGCACGCTGCTGCGCTGGGCGGGGGATCGCTCCGGCGACTTCGAGAGGGTCCCCCCGCTCGTCTACACCGCCGCGGGGGCGGCGCTCACCTTCTGGGCGCTGAGCCGTTGGTGGACGATGCCGGGGATCCGCCGATCCCTCCGCGGGCTGGCGCTCCCCATCTATCTGACGGCTCTCGCCGTTTTCTACGCCCTCTCCAACCCGCTCATCCTCCCCTGGTACGTGCCGCTGTTGCAGGCGCCGTGGCTGACCGTGGCGGCGGGCGCCGCGCTGGGACCGCCACCCCGGCGGCCGGGGTCAGGCCGGCTGCGTCTCGCCGCGGCGTTCCTCGTCCTGGGGACGGCCCTGGCGTCGTTCCTCTACCACCTGCAGCCATCGGAGCGGAGCATGCTCTTGTTCGGAGCCACCGACGCCAGGCAGCATGGACAGCTCGAAGCCTACGGGCGCGCCGCGGCGTGGCTGAAGACCAGGGCCTCGGCGGAGGCCACCGTGGCCGCGGCCGAGATCGGTGTGCTCGGCTACGTGCTCGACCGGACCATCCTGGACGGGTGCGGCCTGGTGACCCCGGCGGCCGTCCCCTTCCTGCCGGCGCCGGTGGAGCAGCGCGGCCGGCAGCTCGGTCCCATCCCGCGCGGCTTCGTGCGCGCCGCGCGGCCCGACTACGTGGTGATGCTCCCGGCCTTCGGAGAGAAGAGCCTGCTGCCCGATCCCTGGTTCAACGCCACTTACGAGATCATCCACGAGGAGCCGTTCCTCGACGAACCGCTCTACCGCGCGGTGCGCGTCTACCGGAGGCGCGGCGCGCCCTAGAGGCGCGCGGCGGGGAGACCCCGCTGAGGCATGGAGCCGCCGGTGGCCGGGGAGGCCGGAGACGGCCCGGCGCTTTCGCCGGAAGGAGACCGACCCGAAGTCGACGCGAAGAGCGACCGGAGCGACCTCTTGAGTCTGTCTCCCGGCGTCTCGCGCCGGGCCTCGATGAGCCGCAGGGCGCCCCAGGCCAGGAGAAGAGCCGCCAGGACGGCTCCCGCCACCATCGCCGCGCGGGCGCGAGGACCGAGGTCCCAGCCCCGCCGCCATGCTCGGCGCGCCCAGGACGCCTGCGCGGCGCACAGGGCCCGGCCGCGCCGGGCTGCGGCAACCGCCCGAACGAGGGCACGGTCGAGCGCCCACCGCAGGGAGCGTCTGGTCTCATCCCAGGGTGTGACGGCCTGGTTCAGGGACTTCATCTCCGCGAGCATGGCTCTCAGATCCTCCGCCATCTCCCGGCCCGTCTGGTAGCGCTGCTCGGGATCCTTGGCCATGCCACGGGCCAGGATGGCGGAGCATCGCGCGGGAAGCCCCGAGATGTGCCGGTCGAGGCGCTCGGGCTGGGCGTGACAGATGGCGTAGGCGAGCCCGGCGAGGTCGGGGCCGCGGAACGGCTTCACCCCGGCCAGGAGACTGTAGAGCGAGGAGGCCAGCGAAAAGAGATCCGAGCGGCCGTCCACGGGGAGTCCGCGCACCTGCTCGGGCGAGGCGTAGGCGGGAGAGCCGAGGAAGCTGCCTTCCCTGGTCATCTCCGAGTCGGGGAGCCGGGCGATGCCGAAATCGGCGATGCGCGCGCGGCCGTCCGCGTCCACCAGGATGTTGGCCGGCTTGATGTCGCGGTGGACCACCCCCCTGCGGTGGGCCGCGTCGAGCGCCTCGGCCACCTGGGCTCCCCACTCCAGGACGTCCTTCACAGGGCGCTTGCCGTCCTGGCGAAGGGCCGCCTCGAGGCTGCGCCCCGCCACCAGCTCCATGACGATGAACGGCCGCCCGTCGGCCGCCCTCCCCATGTCGTGCACGGCGACGATCCCCGGGTGCGACAGCCGGCCCGCGGCCTGCGCCTCGCGCAGGAACCGCCCTTCCCACTCCAGCCGCCCGGCGGTGTCGAGACCCGGCGGCACGGTCAGCAGCTTGACGGCGACCGCACGGCCGATGCGCGGGTCGCGGCCCCGCCAGACCTCGCCCATCGAGCCGCGCCCTATCGGCTGCTCCAGGGAGTAGCGCCCCGCCACGATCTCCTCTTGCAATTCGAGCCAGGTCTCCGAGGAGGAGTCGGAGGAACCCTCGCCGGCGGCGCGGCCGGGAGCGGGCTGGGGCTTGAGGAACATGGTGTCCCAATGTAATTCCCCCCGCGGGGCGGTCAAATCGCCGCGCCGGCCGCCCCGGCACGGCGGCCTCGGCCATGGCGGAGTCCGCGGGTGCCGGTGGGGCCGTCGGGGTCAGGACGAAGGGGGAACGGGCACGGATCGCTCGATCAGGATCTCGCGAGGGGAGGCTGGTTTCCCGTAGAAGCGCCTGTTGGCCTCGGCATCCGGCTCGATGACGCTCGATTCCAGCGAGGCCTCCTCGAAGTCCCCTTCCCTGTGCCGCCAGGACAGGATCGGGGCGTCCGGCACCGAGGCCGGCCCACGGGGGGCCCGTGCCGCCGTGCGGGCCTCCTTGTCGCCGCCCGCCTTGAAGCGACCCTCCAGAAAGGGGCGCAGCGCCTCTCGCGACGGGATCACCAGCACCAGGTCCGCGTCGCTGGCGGCGCGGCGCAGGGCCCGGGGCTCGGTCACCGTGAAGAACGCGGGCGGCCCCATGGAGCCGTCCTCCGCCCGGCAGCTCAAGGCACCCTTTCTGCGCTTGTCGTCATGCGCCAGCCCCGCTCTGGAGCTGGCGGGGAAAACGCCGACGCAGGCGGCTCCGGCCAGGACCTCCGCCGGGATGGAGTCGCTGCCGGGCTCGACGGAGCGCTGCATCACCTCCGCCGCCGCCCGCAGGACCTTCGCCTCCTCGGTCTCCCCCGCCGGGAAAGGGCCCGCGCCCAGTCCGGCTATCAGCGTCGTCAGGATCAAGGCTCGTGGTGCCATCGGATCCTCCATCGCGGGGCGTCGGCGGTGTGAAAAGCAAGGAGGGTGCCAGTGAGCCGGCCCTCCCGGGGATGACCCCGGACCATGGGAGCGGAAGGATCCGTTCGTAACACGGGCCGGTGTCCGCCGGAGTGGACGGCGGGCGGAAGGGCCGGCCACCGCGGTCAGCGCAGCCTGGCCGACAGCTCGGCGAGCAGCCGATCCGGATCCGAGAAGCGCCCGAGGTAGACACCGTCCGGACCGATGTGATGGATGGCTCCGCTGGCCCGCTCCCGGTAGAGACGGCCCAAGGGATCCTCCCAGGCCAGGCGTCCCGAGAACGACGTCGGCCAGCTCTGTCCGTGCGCCGCGCGGAAGGCCTCCATGGCGGCACGGTCGGTGTCGTAGGAGACACCCAGCAGGCGGACGCCCCGGGGACCCAGCGCGGCGTCGAGCCGCCTCATCCCTTCGGCCTGGGCGACGCAGTTGCCGCACCACGACGCCCAGAAGTAGAGCAGAACGTGGCGGCCTCTCAGGTCGGCGAGGCGGATGGGCGGACCGCCGGCCGGCTGCAGCTCGAAGTCCGGGGCGGGCTCTCCCACCGCCGGCGCCGGCGGAGGATCGGCGGCCGGGCCGAGCGCTCGCAGCGAGAGGCGGCGGCCCTCCGGATCGAGGGAGACCACCTCGTAGGCGGTCCCGGCCAGCGCGAAGGGCACGGAGAACGGCCCGAAGCCGGGGGCCATCGGATCGGTCATCAGGCGGCCGTCCCCGTCGAGGTCCACGAACAAGCCGTCCCCCAGCGATGCCGTGTACAGCCCGTCCCACGATCCGTCGAAGAGGAAGACGTGCCGCGTCCCGGCCTGCGCCGGCAGGGCGATCTCCCCCATCATGCCGAAGACCTGCTGCAGCCTGTAGGCGGGAGGACCGTCAGGGGCGTGGCCGAGGACGACCCTGATGGTCCAGTCGATGGGAACCTCGCGTCCCTGGTGCGCGGCGGTCCAGCGCAACTCCACGAGAAACGAGCGCGCCTCTTCGGCCGAGGGGTGCGGCCCCATTCTCAGAGGAGGGTCGTTGGAGAGATCCCCGTCGAAGCCGGCGTCGCACCATCCGCGCACCGCCCGGCCGGCGAGGTACTCGACGGCAAAGGCGGCCCCGCGCGGGCTCCTTGCGGAGCCCGGCTCCGCGCCGCGCGGGATCTCTCCGTACCAGACCCTCCCCCCCGTCTCCGGCGCCGGGATGCCGGTGAGATCGGGTGCCGGCCGCTGGTGGAAGACGCGCGAGACCATCTCGATGTTGGCCACGCGGCGCTGCATGCGGAGCTCGATCGTGGCGTGCGGAGGCGACCCAGCGCCCGCAAGGGCGCCCGGCGGGGAGGTCAGTGCCAGCATGACGGGGAGCAGCGAGACGGCGCGTCGGGTCATCGTGGGACCGAATGCCGGGAGAGCCTCCATGGACGGCTCCCCCGGCGTGTCGTCAGCCTAGCCGAGACTCAGGCAGGCGTACGAAGATCCGTTCACCCAGCACTCGCAGAAGCCGGGAACGGGAGCGCATGTCTGCCCCGTGTAGCCGCCGGCACAGTCCGAGTTGTAGAAGGTACACGGCTTCCTCTCGGCGGGCGCCTCGGTGACCACCGGCGAGGCGTTGACGTACGGGTCATGGGCCGTCGCGGCGCCGGCGGCGCCGGCCGGGACGGGAGTCAGGATCGGCGCCGGCTCTCCGGCGGCCGACCAGGCGAAGGCGGCGGCAAGGACGACGAGAGACACGAAGGCGGATCTCGACCTCATCTCACTCCTCCTCGTTTGTGTGGTGCATGGCTGTCTGGTCTGGCCCCGGCCGGGACCGACGCGGCGGCGATCGCCTCCCCAGTGTCGCGAGAGGCGCGGAGGTTACGCAGAAAGGAATACCGTGGCGCTCCGCCAAGTCGTATATAAAGAATCCTGCGGCGGTGGAGCCATGACGGCTGGCGACGACCTGGACGGACAGATCGCTTCCTTCCTGAGCGGAGAGTCATCGGTGGTCGCCTGCGTCAGAGCGGCGATCGACAGCGCGGTGCGAGCCTTCCGCTTCCCGGATGCCGCGGTCGGCACCGACCTCTGCCAGGACGCTCTGGCCCGAGTGTTCGTCAACCTGCGCGCCGGGCGTTTCCGCGGCGAGTCGTCGCTCGCCACCTACGCGCGGCGGGTGGCCCGCTACACCTGCCTGGAGCACATCCGCCGGCGACGGGACCAGGTGCCCCTCGACCTCGACACCGTCCCTTCCGCCACCCGCTGGTCGGAGCCCGAGTCGTCGCTGCTGTGGGCCGAGGAGCACCTGCGCAACGTCGCCCTGTTCTCCTCCCTGCCCGCGGCCTGCCGAGAGCTGCTCAAGATGATCTTCCTCGACGGGCTCTCCTACCGGCAGGCGGCCCGCGCTCTCGGCGTGACCGAAGGGACGATCAAGACGCGCGTCCACCGGTGCCGTGCCTGCCTGCGTCAGGCCTCCCGATCCCGAAAGCCCGCGCACCGACTCGCCCGCAGAGCGCGGCCATGATCGACGACGAAGGCACCCATCCGGAGCTCCTGCTCTGGTACGCGGCGGGGACGCTGGACCGCGAGCGCAGCACGGCCATCGAGGAGCATCTTGCGGCCTGCGCGCGCTGCGCGGCCGATGTGGACGCTCTGCGCTCCCTCGCCGCGAGCCTGGCGCGGCAGAGCCGCGTGGACCACGTCGCGGCCGGGGACCTCGCCCTCTACGAGGAAGACCCGTCCCGGCTCAGCGCGACGCGCAGGGGGGCCATCCAGGGACACCTGTCGGAGTGCACCGGCTGCCATGAAGACTTGCGGACGCTGGCCTGGGCACGGCGCAGGGAGCGCCGGGGCCCCAGCATCCGCCGGGCCGCCGCGCCGGCCGCCGTGCTGGCGGCCGCCGCCCTGGTCGTGGTCTCGGCGGTTCCCGTGATCCGCTGGGCCCGCCCGGCCCGGGCGCCGCGCGAGACGGCGGCGCGCGTCATCCTCCGCCCACCGGTCAGGGATGCGGCGATGAGAGCGGCGCAGCTGCGCGGCACGGGCCCGTGGCCGGTGACGGTCCTGCTGCCGTTCGATTCCCCGGTGGGACTCTACGCCGCGGAGCTGGCCCCGGCGCGGAAGCCTTCGGAAGCCGTCGCCCGCTGGACCCTCGCCGTGGGAGTGGAAGGGATGGCCGAGATGGAGATCCCGGAGCTGCCGCCGGCCGGCCGCTGGCGGCTCACGCTGGCGCCGCCCGGAGAGGGGCCGTCCGAGCCGATCGTCTACCGGATCGAGACGGAGCCGGAGTCTGGAGGGCCCGGGCCTTGATCTGGAGGCTGCGTCTCCGGGCGCCGGCATGCGCCGCCGCGATCGGCGCCGCTCTGGCTGGTCAGGGATCGGCCGGCCCGCCCGGTGCGCCCGCCGAACAAGGACGCGAGGCGAGGGGCCTGCCGCCCTCGGCCGGGCGCGCCGCCGAGCCCGCAGCCTGGAGCGGAGCGTCCGCCAAGGACCTCCCGGAGACCGACGCGCTGGAGACCGCGGTGTGGGCTCTCTGGCACGACGAGCGGTACGGCGAGGCGCTCCCCAAGGCGCTGCGGCTGGCCGAGCTTCGGGCCGCCAGCCTGGGTCCGTCCCACCCGCTGACCGCCAGGGCGCTCTACTTTCTCGCCGACCTGCGCCGCGTGACCGGACGGCCCGCCGCCGCCCGCGGTCTCTACGAGCGGGCGCTCGCCGTCTGGCGGAAGGCCGGGCCGGCCCAGGAGGAGAACGCGGCTTCGGCTCTTCACTACCTCGGCATGGTCCGCTGGAACCTGGGGGACACCGTCGGAGCGCGGGCGGCCATGGAGGAGGCGCTCGGCATCCGGGAGCGCCTCCTCGGCCCGGGGCACGAGCAGGTGGCGGCCGGGCTTCACGCTCTGGGGTCGATCGCCCTGGCCGAGGGGGATCGGGCGGCCGCCCGCCGGCTGATCGAGCGGGCGGCGGCGATCTGGGATTCCTCGTTCGGCGCGAGCCACCCGCACGCGGCCCGGGGCCTCGCCGCCCTGGCCCGCGTGGACGCGGCGGAAGGGGGCGTGCCAAGGGCCCTCGAGCGGCTGGAGCGGGCTCTGGCCATCCGGAAACGCGTGTTCGGAGAGAGGCACCCGCTGGTGGCCGGCACGCTGGCGGACCAGGCGGCGCTGGCGGAGTCGCAAGGCGCTCTGGATGGCGCCGAGCGGCTGCTGCGCCGAGCGCTGTCCATCGAGACGGCGTCCTCGGAGCCGTCCGCGTCCATGCGCGTCGCTCTGGCCCGGGTGCGCTGGCGCCGGGGAGACGCCCGGGACGCCCTGGAGCAGGCGCTGGAGGCCGAGCGCTCCGCAAGGGAGCGCTTCCTGTCGATGGCGGCGGGGTTGCGGGATGCCGAAGCGCTTCGCTACGAGTCGGTCCGCACGCGCGGCGTGGATCTCCTGCTGACCGTACTGGCGGGCGCGCGGGTGGATCGGGCCGATGCCACGTCGCAGGTCCTGGATCAAGTGGTGCGCTCGCGGGGGATGGTGCGCGACATTTTGCCGGCGGCACGACGGGGCGGCGACGGCGGACCCGCCGTGGACGCCGGGCTCGCGGCGGTGCGCGCGGGGCTGCCTGCCGGCGCGGCGCTAATCTCCTACGTGAGGTACCGGCCGGTGCCCGCCGCCGGAGCGACGGCGCCGGGCCCGGCCGGCGACGCGTACGGCGCCTTCGTCCTGGAGAAGGGACGGGCTCCCAGGTGGGTGTCCCTGGCCGGCGCCGCCCTGGTGGACCGGCTCGCCGGGACGTGGAGCGCGGAGGCGGGGTCGGATCCCCGCGGCCGTGCGGGCAGCCTCGAGGCGGTGATGGAGGCCGGCCGGAGGCTGCGCGAGACGGTCTGGGATCCCGCCGCGGCGCTCGCACCCGGCGCGCGCAGACTCTTCGTGGTGCCGGACGGCGCGTTGCACCTGGTGAGTCTGCCGGCGCTGCCGGGAAAGGACGGCCGGTTCCTGCTGGAGACCGGGCCTTCCATCGACGTCGTGACCGCGGAGAGGGACCTGGCTGCGGCCCGGACGGCTCCGGCGGGAGAAGGCGTGCTGGTGGTGGGGGCCCCCGACTTCGGCCCCGCACCGGAGCCGGGCCGCGCCGCTTCCATGGCCATCCCCAGCTGCCGCGAGCCTCCGGTGTCGTTCGTCCCGCTTCCGGGCGCGGCCCGCGAGGCGCGGCAGGTGTCCGCACTCTGGGGACGAGGTGCCGAGGTCGTCTTGCTGTCCGGCGCCGAGGCCACGGAAGAGGCGTTCCGCAGGGCGGCTCCGGGGCGCCTTGGGCTGCACATCGCCACACACCGCTTCGCCGCTCGGACATCGTGTCCGGCCCCGCTGGCCGATGGGGAGGAGATCGGGCAGGCTGGAACCGGCTCGCCCCCGCTGTCCGGGCTGGCCCTGGCGATGGCGAACCGGGCGCCGCAAATACGGGCGGGCTCCGCGGATGGGAACGACGAGGCCGACGGACTGCTCACCGCGGAGGAGATCGCGGCGCTGGACCTGTCCGGGGTGGAGTGGGCGGTGCTCTCGGCCTGCCGCACGGGACACGGCGACATCCTGCCGGGGGAGGGGGTCCTGGGGCTGCGCCGGGCGTTCCGGATCGCCGGCGTGCGCACGCTGATCATGACCCTCTGGGACACCGAGGATGCTTCGGCCTCGATCTGGATGCGGCGGTTCCATCAGGCTCGCCTGGACGGCCTGTCGTCCGCCGACGCGGCCCGGCGCGCGTCGCTGGACATGCTGGCGGCCCAGCGAAGGCGCGGAAGCTCCATCCATCCGTACTTCTGGGGAGGCTTCGTGGCGGCGGGGGGCCCGAGCTGAGCCGCAGGATCCGGCGGCGCAAAGCGTGCCGGCATCCCGGCCGCGGAGGATCGGCCGGGACGCCGGCACTCTCGGGGGGGATTCTCCGAAAGCCGCTCTGCAAGGCCGGGCGGCAAGGAGGCGTCCGCGCTGACGCCTCCGCCGCCGGGCTTCAGGAGGCGGCGGGTCCGCATCGCCGGCCGCCTCGCTGACCCTGCGGTCCCACTGAAAGCAAGCCGCGCGCCAGCCTGCATGAAGGCGGCCGCGCACGGCAAGCCCATGCAGACGCGCCCTTACGGCACGCCGCTCAACCTGCCGGGACCCCGTGCTCATAGGAACCACGTGCGGCCGCCCGCGTCTCCATAACTCCTATGAGCTAGGGCTTCCCCAGGCGCGGCGGCCGGCCAGGTAGAGCGGCACGCCGCCGAGCGCGACCGCGGCGCCGGCCAGGGCCAGGCGCGGCTGCCTGAAGAGGATGTCCGCGGCCACGGCGGCCACCGACAGGAGGAAGATCGCCGGAAGGAGCGGATAGCCCGGCATCTGGAACGCCGGTGGAGCATGCCGCCCACCGCCGGCGGCGCCGCGCCGCCGCAGCACGAAGAGCGAGGACGCCAGGGCGGCAAGCGACAGCGCGTCGGTGAACATGACGTACTGGAGCAGCTTGTCGAAGGTGCCCAGGAAGAACAGCGGAGCCAGCGCGGTGGCGGCGAAGAACAGAAGGCCGGCCCCCTGGGCCTGGGTGCGCGGATGGACGCGACCCAAAGCGGGAGGGAGCAGCCCGTCGCGCGCCATCGCCAGGTAGCCACGGGGGACGTGCAGCACGGTGGCGTTCACGAAACCGGCGGCCGAGAGGAAGATGGCGGCGGAGACGATCGCGTCGCCGGAGGGCCCGAACACCCGCGAGGCGAGCTCGCCGGCCACGAGCGGAGAGGCGGCCACGCCGCCGGCTCCCAGCACGGTCAGGTAGGCGGCGTTGATGCCGAGGTAGAGAACGGTCACGATGGCCATGCCTCCGCAGATCCCCAAGGGGAGCCCGCGCCTGGAGCGGCTGACGTCTCCCGCCAGGTTCATGCTGTTCTGGTAGCCGCCGAAGGTGTAGAGCACGGCGACGAGCGCGGCGAGGAAGCCCGCCGACTCCGGCGCGGACGGCGGCGGCGCGGGCGGGACGGGAGGCTCGCCGCG
>DATEEA010000072.1:0-10535 GCA_035281445.1 Candidatus Polarisedimenticolia bacterium | reverse complement strand
CCCCCCCGCGGCCCGCTCCGGCGCGGCCGCGGCCATCAGCAGGGCAAGGGGCAGGGCGCGCAGCGCGCGACGCGAGCCCACCCCGGGCCCGCCCCGCTCAGCGGCCGCCGGCCGAGCCGGCTGCCTTGAGCGCCGCCTCCCGGGCCGAGGCGAACTCGTCGCCCGGGTTCCAGGCGGGCAGGGCCTCCATCGTGGCCGCGCGGTAGGCGAGGTAGAAGAGGACCTGCGCCGTCTTCTCCGCCCCCTCCAGGTCCCATCCCGGATCGTACTCGTCGGAGGGACGGTGGTACCGCTTCTCGTTGTACTCCTTCCACTGGGCCTCGCCCCATGCGGGGTCTTTGCCCTGGAACGACTGCCCGTGCTTCACCGAGACGGCCGGCACGCCGATCTTGGCGAAGTTGAAGTGGTCGGACCGGTAGAAGGAGCCTTGCTCGGGGCGGGCGTCGGGAGACACGCGGAAGGAGAATTCCCTGGCCGCGTCCTCGATGAGGGCCTTGAGGCTGGAGCGCTCCCCGCCCAGGAAGGTCATGTCCTCGGTGATCCCCAGCACCGAGGCGCCGTCGAGATTGAAGTTGGCGGCGATCTTGCCCGGATGGAACGTGGGGTGCGCGGCGTAGTACTCGGACCCCCGGAGTCCCTGCTCCTCTGCGGTCACCGCCGCGAAGAGGACCGACCGCCTCGGCTTGACGGGGGCCAGCCGGAAGGCGCGCGCCATCTCCAGCATGGTGGCCACGCCCGAGGCGTTGTCGTAGGCGCCGTTGTAGATGGTGTCCCCGGTTTCGTCGGGGTCGCCGATCCCGAGGTGATCGTAGTGGGCGGTGACCACCACCGCCTGATCCTTGAGCTTGTCGTCGGTGCCGGGGACGTAGGCCAGCACGTTGGCCGAGTCGAACTTCCGGATCCTGGTCACCACGTGCGCGCGCGACGTGACCGGCAGGGCCACCGGCGTGAAGTCGGGCTTCGCGGCGGCCGCCCTCAAGGCATCGAGATCCTGCCCCGCCGCTTGCAGCAGCGTCCGCGCCGCGGCCTCGGTCAGCCAGCCCGCCTGCCTCAGGGGCGCCGGCGCCCTCGGGTCGAGCTCGTTGGAGGAGCGCTCGCGCCCCCAGGAGCTGCGCACGACCCCCCAGCCGTAGCCGGCCGAAGCGTCGGAATGGATCAGCAGCGCTCCGGCCGCTCCCTTGCGGGCGGCCATCTCGAACTTGTAGGTCCAGCGGCCGTAGTAGGTGAGCCCCTTGCCTCCGAAGAAGGCCGGATCGTCGGAGGGGGGATCGTTCACCAGCATCAGCAGCACCGCCCCCGCGACGTCCTTTCCCTTGTAGTCATCCCACTGGAACTCGGGGGCCACCGCGCCGTAGCCGACGAAGACGACCGGACCCGAGCTGTCCACCTCCGGCTGCTGGGTGTCGCTCCAGATCACGCACTCTTCCTTGAGACGGGGGGTGGCCAGGGTCTTGCCCTGCGCGTCCACGAAGGCCAGCGTCGTCCCGGGCAGGGTCTCGGCGCCCACCAGGGGAACGCGCTGCAAGTAGCTGTTCCCCGCCGCGCCGGGCCACAGAGCCGACAGCTGCATGTACGTGGCGATGTAGTCGGCCGCGATGTCGCCGCCCTTCTGCCCGGTCCCCCGTCCCTCCAGCTTGTCGTCGGACAGGAAGCGCAGGTGGGCCTTGATCCGCCCGCTGTTGATGGTCTTCATGGCGGATTCGACGTCCTGGGGCAGCCTGGACGGGGCCGCGCCCTGGTCCTGCGCCTGCGGCGCGGCGGGGGTGGCGAGGACGGCGGCCGCGAGGACGGCCGCGGCGGTCTTTTTGGCCAATCGATGCAGAGGCGGTGCCATGGATCCTCCTTGACGTGCGCGATGCCGGATGGGCTCAGCGGTGCGGCATTATAGCGGGCGGCGCGGCCCTGCGGAGAGGGCCAGGCGGGAGAGCAGCCGGCGGGCCAGGACGCCGGTCATCCTCTTGCGGTACTGCGGAGGGAACATCACGTTGCGCACGGGCTGCGACCGCGCCGCCACGCCGTCGGCCAGGTGGCGGATCAGGTCCGGAGTCAGGCGCTCTCCCAGGGCCGGCCCGGTCAGATCCTCCAGCAGGACCGGGGTCATGGAGACCGCGGTGACCGCCAGGGAGAGATCCTTCACCACGGCGCCGTCCAGCTCCAGCGCCGCGGCCACGCCGGCCTCGGGGAAATCGAAGGAGTCGCGCAGGCGCAGCTTGGCGTATCCCGAGCGCCTGGAGGAGGAGGCGGGCGGCAGCACGACGCGGGAGAGGATCTCCCCTCGCGCCAGCACGTTCTTGCGGATGCCGTCGGGCTGGAAGAACTCCCTGGACCGCACCTCGCGCGCGCCGGCGGGCCCGTGCAGGACGAGGCGGGCGTCGAGCGCCAGCAGCACCGCCGCGGTGTCCCCGGAATAGGCCGCGTAGCAGACCTCCTTCTGCGGCACCACCAGGCAGACGTCACCGTCGGCCTTCATGCAGTATCCCTTGGAGGCCCTCCAGTCGCGGGACTGGTTGAAGTAGTAGCAGCGGGTCTCCACCAGGACGTTCCCTCCCAGAGTCGCCTGCCGGCGGATGAGCGGCGAGGCCACCTGATCGATCGCCTCGGCCAGGCCCGGATGCCGCAGCCGGAACGCGGGGTCCTCCTCCAGGTCGGAGAGCCGGGTCATGGCGCCGATGGAGTCCTCTCCCCGCGAGCGCAGCTCGCCGATGCGCCACAGGGCGATGACGTCCCGCCTCGGGTTGAGCCGGTTCTTGTAGTTGGGGAGCAGATCGGTGCCTCCTCCCAGGAAGTCGAACCCTCCGGACAGCGAGGCGGCCAGGCCGGCCGCCTCGTCCAGGGAAGCGGGACGGTGCAGGCGGAAGGGCGGCAGGATCATGGGCCTGCCGGCACCAGCGGCCGGCCGCTCCCGGCGCCGCCCGCGGGGGCCGGCGGGCGCGCCTTCGGCCCCGGGGCGCCCCTGAGGATCTCCGACAGGATCCGGTCGGGGGTCATGGGAAGCTCCTGCATCCTGACCCCCACGGCGTCGTGGAGGGCGTTGGCCACGGCCGGCGCCACCGGGAGGATCGGCCCCTCCCCCGCCTCCTTGGCCCCGAACGGCCCCTCGGGGTCGTGCGTCTCGATCAGGAAGACGTCCACCGGCGGCATCTGCTTGGGGGTGAGGGTGCGGTAGTCGAGCAGGTTGGCGTCCAGGACGTTGCCGCGGTGGTACCGGAAGTCCTCGGCCAGCGCCTGTCCCAGCCCCATGTGGACGCAGCCCTGGATCTGCCCGATCACGGCGGTGGGATTCAGCGCGCGGCCGCAGTCGTGCGCGGCCCAGATCTTCCGCACGGCCACGAAGCCGGTCTCCGGATCCACGCTCACCCGCGCCACGTAGGCCTGGAAGGTGTACGAGGGTGAGAGACCCGCCGCGGCCCCCTTGAACTTCCCCCCCATGGGGGGCGCCGCGGCGTAGCACCCGCGCGCCACCAGCGCCCCTCGTCCTTTGATGGCCTCCTGCAGCGCGTCCATGAAGCTCACCGCGATGCGGGGATCGGGGGCGTACACCACCTGCTCGTCGCGCAGCACGAAGCCCTCGGGCTGGTAGCCGGTGAGGGCGGCGGCCGCCGCCACCAGCTCCTTGCGCGCCTCCTCCGCGGCCCGGCGCGCGGCGTTGCCGGCCATGAAGGTGACGCGGCTGGAGTAGGAGCCGAGGTCGATGGGGGCGGTGTCGCTGTCGGAGCTGAAGACCCGGACGCGCCCCAGCGGGATGCCGAGGGGCTCGGCCACGCACTGGGCCAGCATCGTGTCGCTCCCCTGCCCGATCTCGGCGGCCAGGCTGTGCACGGTCACCCCGCCGTCGCTGTCGATCTTGACGTGCACGGTGGACTGCGGCGTCTTGGTCCAGTGGATGGGGAGCGCCGAGCCGCTGATGTAGAAGCCGCAGGCCACGCCGATCCCCTCGCCGTACGGCAGCTTCCCGTGCTGCGCGTCCCATTCCGACGCCTGGCGCACCGTCTCCAGGGCCTCGCGCGTGCCGTTGCTGGTGATGCGGAACTCGTTGATCGTCGTGGTCATGGGCGGCAGGAGGTTGCGCAGGCGGAACTCGATCGGATCGAGGCCCGCCTTCTCCGCCAGGACGTCCACGAGCACCTCCATGGCGAAGCGGGAGTTCACCGCGCCGTGGCCCCGCATGGCCCCGGAGGGGGGCTTGTTGGTGTAGCAGCGCTTCCCGGAGTAGCGGAAGTGATCGATCCGGTACGGCCCCATGCACAGCACGCCGTTGTAATACGTGGTGACCACGCCGAAGCTGCCCCAGGCGCCTCCGTCGATCAGCGACTTCAGATCCAGGCCGGTCAGCCGGCCCTCGGAGGAGACGCCCATGGCCATGTCCGTGCGCGTGGGGTGGCGGCCGTGGTGGGTCAGGAAGACCTCCTCGCGATCGAAGAGGATCTTCACAGGCCGGCGCGTGCGGCGCGAGAGGAGGGCGGCGATCATCTCGTGGGGGAAGGGATCGCTCTTCCCCCCGAAGGCGCCCCCCACCATGGGACGGATGATCCGGATGAGGTGCATGGGCATCCCCGTCACCTCGGACAGCGCCCGGTGCAGGTAGTGCGGCACCTGCGTGGCCGACCAGACGGTGAGCCGTCCGTCGTGATCCCAGTGCGCGATGACGCAGTGCGGCTCGGTGAAGGCGTGGGTCACGGCGGCGAAGCGGAACTGCCTTCGCTCCACGAAGGCCGAGGCGGCGAAGGCGGCCTCCACGTCGCCGAAGGACTGGTCCACCGCCTTCTGGACGTTGGTGCCGGCGAGGGTCCGGTCGTGGATCGGGACGGCGGCCGGCTTGAGGGCCTCGTCCAGCGTCAGCACCGGCTCCAGCGGCTCGTAGGCCACCTCGATCCGGCGCACCGCCTCCAGCGCGATCTCCTCGTCGTCGGCGGCCACCCCCGCCACGCAGTCCCCGATGTAGCGCACCCGATCGACGGCCATGGCCGTCTCGTCGCGGCTCACCGGAAGGACGCCGAAGCGCACCTCCGACTCGCGCCCGGTGACCACGGCACGCACCCCCGGCAGGGCCTCGGCCCGCGCCGTGTCGATGGAGAGGATGCGGGCGTAGGCCAGCGGGCTCCTGAGGATCTTCCCCACCAGCATCCCCGGCAGCTTCACGTCGTCGGTGTAGACGCCCCGGCCCGTGACCTTGGCCCGTGCGTCCACCAGAGGGGCCGGCTTGCCCACCACGCCGCTCATGGTCTCCCCTGCGCGGCGGCGGAGGGCCCGGCCCGGCGGGCGCGCAGCTCGCGCCCGGCCATCCGGATGGCCTCCACGATGGCGATGTATCCGGTGCACCGGCACATGTTCCCGGAGATGGCCTCGCGGACCTCCTCCTCGGTGGGATCGGGGTTCCTCTCCAGCAGGCTCACCGCGGTCATGATGAAGCCGGGGGTGCAGAAGCCGCACTGGCTGCCGCCGGCCTGCACGAACGCCTCCTGCACCGGGTGCAGCGCGCCGGCCTCCTCCCCGGCGGCGATCCCTTCGATGGTGGTGATGTCCCGTCCTTCCGCCTCCAGCGCCAGGGTCAGGCAGGAAAGGACGGGGCGGCCGTCGAGGTGGACGGTGCAGCAGCCGCACGTCCCCATGTCGCAGCCGCGCCGGGTGCCGGTCAGCAGGAGCCGCTCCCTCAGCACATCGAGCAGGACGTCGTAGGGGCGCACGGCGACGGTGTGCTCGGCGCCGTTCACCCGCAGGCGGACCATCTCCCGCTCGACCCGCTGCTCCGGCGGCCGGATGGCGTGCAGCCCCTCGCTCATGCCGGAGGCGTCCCCGCCGCGCCGCGCGCCGCCCAGAGCTCCAGCGCGCTGCGGTACTCCGCCGGCGTGTTCATGGGGAGGATCACCCCCGGGTTGTCCACGCGCACCTCGGCCACCTCCCCTTCCCGCACCCTGACGTAGGCGTTGAGCGGCTCGGTGTCGGGCAGCTCCAGGATCGCGCTGCGATGATGCCCGGCGAACAGGGCCGGGTGGCCTCGCCTGCCCTGGTGCACGGGCAGGAAGATGGTCCGGCCCCGGGGCCGGGGCTCGAAGCGATCCACCAGACTCCCCAGATCGGCCGAGGTGGCCAGCGGCAGGTCCACGGGGAGGATGGCGAAGCCGTCTCCGCGCCCGGAGATCGTCTCCAGGCCGGCTTTCAGGGACGACGTCTGCCCTCGCTCATGCCGTTCGTTCACGACGACCTTCACCGGCGGCCCCGCCTGCGGCGGCAGGGCCGCGCGCACGGCCTCGGAATCGGCTCCCAGCACCAGGACGATCTCCTCCGTGCGGGGGTCCCCGCAGGCCTTCAGCACGAGCGACAGACCGGTCTCGGCGCCGAAAGGCAGGAGAGGCTTGGGACGTCCCATCCTGCTGGAGGACCCCGCGGCCAGGACGATGCAGGAAATGCGCACGTTGCCGGATTGTATCGCCGACCCGAGAAGGGTGTCAAAACGCGCCGCGCAGAGTCTCAGGCGGATGGACGGCCGGTGCCGGCGGGCTCCAGGAGCCCGCGGCGGACCAGCTCCTGAAGGGCCGCGTACACGTCGAGGTCCTTCTCCGGAGCGGTGTCCACGAGGTGCGCCAGGGTCGCGCCCCTCTGCCCCGCCGCGTACAGGAGCAGGCGCTGGGTGGTGGTGAGCTCGAGCCGATCGAGCTCCGCGGCCCGCTCGGGCGGCACGCGCAGCCGGCGCGAGCGGTCCGGCAGCGCCGCCACCAGGTCGCGCAGCTCGTCGAGGTGTGCGAACCCCTCCATCAGCACCGAGGACGTGGACCCCTGGATGGCGGCCTCCACGCTTCGCCCGGGCTCCCCGGGCTCGTACTCGAAGCGGGCCGACGGCCAGGCCATGATCCGGAAGAGCGCCTTCTCTCCTTTGAGTCCGGCCGTCTCGGCGTTGATGATCTGCCCGGCGCGGAAGTAGACGCGCGCCAGCGACTCCCCGGCCAGGTGCAGCGTGCCGGACATCCCGTTGAGGCTGAGAGCCTGCAGCAGGTCCGGCATGGGCAGGTGATCGGTGTGCCCGGACAGCGCGATCTCCGGCTCGGGGGCGGCCGCGCCGCCCTTGGAGGCTCCGGACCTCCGCATCACCCCCCTGGCCCGGGCCACCAGCTCCTCCTTGGAGAAGGGCTTCACCACGTAGTCGTCGGCCCCCATCTCCAGCCCCTTGATCCGCTTGGGGACGTCGCTCTCGGTGGTCAGGAAGATGAAGGGGATGTCCCGCGTGGCCGGATCGCGGCGCACCTCGGCGCACAAGGCCCACCCGTCCATGTTGGGCATGATGATGTCGGCGATCACCAGGTCGGGGCGCCGCTGGCGCAGCTCCCTCAGCGCCTCCAGGCCGTCCGCAGCGGAGGAGACCTCGAAGCCGGCGGGAGCGAGCGCGTCGGCGAGGACCTGGCGCAGGAGCTGGCTGTCGTCCACGACCAGCACCCGGTGCTTGTGCATGGAGCCTCCCCCGTCCCGCGCCCCGCGGAACTTAGTGCCCGGCGGGTCCGGGATCAAGACGCACGGTGCCGCCCGGCGCCGTGGTATCATGGCGCGGCGCGACCTCCTGTGGTGCCCCATGCCCTCATCCAACTCCGTCCGGCTGGGACTCGAGCTCGAGGTCCTGATCCGCACGGCCGCCCACCGCATCCGCGCCTCGCGGCGCACGGTGGCCCTCACCGGCGCCGGTCTGTCGGTGGAGAGCGGGATCCCCCCCTTCAGACGAGGCCTCGCGGGAGGCGCCAGCCTCTGGGAGCGCTACGATCCGATGGAGTACGGCACCATCGACGCCTTCGTGCGGGACCCGGGCCGGGTCTGGCTGATGCTGCGGGAGCTGGCCTACACCCTGGGGGCGGCCTCACCCAACGAAGGGCACCGAGCGCTGGCCCGGCTGGAATGGGAAGGGCTGCTGGCTCGCGTCATCACCCAGAACGTGGACGGCCTGCACCAGAAGGCGGGGAGCCGCGAGGTGCTGGAGTTCCACGGCAACTGGCGGACGCTGTCGTGCCTGGGCTGCGCGCGCAAGGTCCCCTCCGAGACCGTCCCGCTCCTGCGCCTGCCTCCCCGCTGCCCCTGCGGCGGCGTCCTGAAGCCCGACGTGACCCTGTTCGGGGAGATCATCCCGGCGGCCCTGATCGACGCGGCGTACGAGGAGGCACGGACCTGCGATGTCCTGCTGGTCATCGGCACATCGGCGGAAGTGGCCCCCGCGGCATGGATCCCTTCCATGGCCAGGGACAGGGGTGCCTGCCTGATCGAGATCAACCTGGAGCAGACGCCCCTCACGGCGAGCATGGTGGACGTCTCGCTGCGGGGCCCGGCCGCGGTGATCCTCCCCCGGCTGGCCGAGGAAGCGGGGCTGCGGGCCGCGAACTAGCGCGACGACGGGGCCTCCGCCGGACGGCTCACGGCGACCGCGCCCGGGCCGCCCGCGCCGTACCGCTCGTCCATGAGCCGCCCCCACTTGGTCCTGCGGAACTCGCGGATCCTGGACCGGCCCACGATCGGGTACCAGAGCCAGTCGTGGTAGATGTTGGACGCCATGGGCGCCCACACCACCAGCGGCGAGTGCAGGGCCACCTTCTCCATGAACCTCAGCGGCCCCTTCCTGAGCATCTGATCCCCCCAGATCACGAAGGAGCGGCTCACGTTGAACCGGAAGTTCACCCCCTCGATGGAATCACCGCTCACCTCGATGAAGCGCGGGTCGGCGACCCCCAGCCCCATCTCGTGGGCCAGCCTCAGGTAGTGGATGGCCATCGGGTCGAAGCCCATCATCTTGGCCGCCACCGCGTCGATGGACACCGAGTCGGCGCCGGCCAGGATGAAGTCCTTCACCTTGGGGACCATGGTCCTGGGTCCCGCCCCGTCGCCGCACACCGTGCCGTCCATCACCGAGAAGACGCCCGGGTGCAGCTCTCTCTGCATCAGCAGCAGATCCACCAGGACCTCGTGGATGTGCTTGTGAGCGTAATGCCGGACTTCCTTCAGCAGACCGCCGAACGCGTTCTTGATCGCTCCGGTGGTGGTGCTGTGTCCGTGCGTCTTGAGCGTGGGGAGGTGGAGGATCTGCCTGCCGGCGTAGATCTTCGGGATCTCGATGCCGTCGGGGAAGATCTGGTTGAGGCGCAGCAGCTTCGACTTGAAGCGATGGATCGTCCACGGGGTCTCCGTGAGCGGCTGGAAGCTCAGGCCGTAGCGCTGCAGCACCGGCAGCCAGCGGTTGTTGCGCGCTCCTTTCCAGGGCTCGGTGACCACCGTCTTGTTCTCCACCGGGAGGAGCTGTCCGGCGGCGTAGCCGTCCTGGAGCAAGGTCCTGACCACCCCTTCGAGCTGCCAGGGCTCCGTGGAGCAGGACGGGAAGTACTTGGTCCAGGACAGGTTCAGCTTGAGCAGCGTGGGGATGTCCCTGGACAGCGTCTGCTGGTACCCGGCCATGCGCATCAGACGGCCGTAGTCGTCGAGGACGGTGGCCACATCGGTCTTCAGGACGGACACGCGGGAGGTCATGGAGGGCTCACCTCAGATAGAGAATGACGACGGCGGTGACGACCCACAGCACCACGTTCAGGAAGAGCGGCCGGTCCGCGTAGAGCGCCCCCGTGGGGTTCTCCCCCATGTTGCGCTGATGCACCAGGTAGAGGTAGCGGAAGATGCCGTACAGCACGAAGGGGATGGTCAGCGGGAGGTAGGGCGTCCCGAGCTTGGACCGCGTGTCCGGCGAGAGAGTGTACAGGAAGTAGGCCACCACCGTCGCCGCGGTGACGATGGAGATCATCTGGTCCAGGAACGCGACGGAGTACTCCTTCAGGATGGCGCGGGACGTGACGGCCTGGCCCTCGAGCTGGGCCAGCTCCTGCCGCCGCTTGGTGAACCCCAGGAACAAGGACAGCAGGATGGTGCACAGGATCAGCCACGCCGAGACCTCCACCCCGATCACCACCCCTCCCGACACGGCGCGGATCACGAACCCGGACGCGATCACCATCACGTCCACGATGACCACGTTCTTCAGCCAGGCGGAGTAGAGGATGTTGAGGATCAGGTAGATCGCCGCCAGCGCGGCGAACGCCGGGCTCAGCCTGTAGGACAGCAGCAGCCCCCCGATGGCGAGCGCCGCTCCGGCCGCGCCGGCCGCCCCCAGCGGGACCTCGCCGGCCGCCAGCGGGCGCCGCGACTTGGTGGGGTGGGCGCGGTCGTTCTCCAGATCCATCATGTCGTTGAGGATGTAGACGGCGCTGGAGAGCGCGCAGAACAGAGCGAAGGCGGCCAGGGACCGGACCGCGTGGTCGGTCTCGGTGAGCGAATGCGAGAAGACCAGCGCGGCGAAGAGGACCGTGTTCTTCACCCACTGGCGGGGCCGGAGGATGGCCACCAGCGCGCGGGCGGGCGAGCGCCGGCGTGACCGGGCCTGCTCCGCCCCCGGATAGAGCCGCCCCTCCGCCGTCTCCGCCATCTCCTCGCTCCGGATCCCCTCTTCCCGAGCGCGCATTATAGCGGCCGTCCGGCGGCCCGGCCGGCCGGGACCTCCGCCGCGGTCCGGCCGGCCCGCG
>DATEEA010000071.1:0-28263 GCA_035281445.1 Candidatus Polarisedimenticolia bacterium | reverse complement strand
CGGCCGCGGAGGCGGACGCCGCCTCCGTCGCCGAGCCCTTCCCCGCCCCGGAAGCCTCCCGGGCGGGGTGCGGTCTGACTCGTTTTCCGTTCATGTTCGGATCGTGGCCGGTCCTAGCTGAGGAACTCCCGCAGCTTCTTCGACTTCAGCGGGTGCTGGAGCTTCTTGAGGGCCTTCGACTCGATCTGGCGGATCCGCTCGCGGGTGAGCTGCATGACGCGCCCCACCTCCTCGAGCGTGTAGTTGTGCTTCTCGCCGATGCCGAACCGCATCCGGATGACGCGCTCCTCCTTGTCGGACAGGGTCTTGAGCGCCTCCTGGATCTTCTCGGTCAGGTCGCGGTTGACGGCCTGCTCGAACGGGGACTCGACCTTGTCGTCGGACACGAAGCGGAGGAGCCCGCCCCCCTCATCGTCCTCGGTGTTTCTCTCGAAGAAGATGGGGTCCTTCACCAGCTCCAGGATCTCCTTGATCTTGGCGACCGGCATGTGCATCTTGCGCGCGATCTCCTTGGAGGAGGGCTCGCGCCCCATCGCCTTGGTCAGCTCGCGCACGGCGTCGGAGACCTTCTTGTACTTCTCGTTCATGTGGACCGGGATCCGGATGATGCGCGACTTGTCGGCGATCGCGCGATCCATCGCCTGCTTGATCCACCAGAAGGCGTAGGTGGAGAACTTGTAGCCACGGCGGTACTCGAACTTCTCCACCGCCTTCATCAGGCCCAGGTTCCCCTCCTGGATCAGGTCCATCAGCGACAGCCCCTGGTTCACGTAGCGCTTGGCGATGAACACCACGAGGCGGAGGTTGGCGCGGATCATGTCCTCGCGGGCGTGGTCCAGGATGTCGCGCGCCTCCAGGGCGGCGGCCGACCGGTCGCGCAGCTCGTCGGGGGTCATCCCCGCCTCGCGCGCCACGCGCCGGATCTCCTTGCGCAGGTCCTGCACCTGGGCGCGGATCTTCTCGATGCGGGGGCCCTTGAGGGCCTTCTTCGGCTTGCGGGCCTCGGCCGGCACCCCCTCCACGCGCAGCCCCGCCCGCAGCTTCAGCGAGCGGATCTCCGCCTCGATCTCCCGGACGCGCCGCGCGTCGGCGGCCAGCCGGGTGACGAAGTGGTCCAGGTGCTGGCGGGGGATCTCCCCGCGGGTGAACGAGCTGTTCACGTCCGCGGGGACGACCTTCTTCCACAGGGCGGTGCTCTTGCGGATGACGGCGTCGAGCCCCTTCTTGCCCACCTCCATCCGCTTGGCCAGCTCCACCTCCTTCTCCTTGGTCAGGAGGGAGGAAGCGGACATGTCGCGGAAGTAGATCGACAGCAGGCCGGCCTGGCGGTCGTCGTCCGCCTTCTCCGGCTCCTTCTCCGGCTGGGCCTGGTCGGCGGAGGCGTCGGCGGACGCGTCCGCGGCCGCCTCCTCGCTCCCCTCGGCAGCCTCGTGGGCCTCGGCCGGCTCCGGCGTCTCCACCGGATCGAGCGTGTCGGAGGCCTCCCTGTCGATGAACGCCCCCTCGAAGGGAGGTGCGTCGTCGAACGTCAGCTCGCCGCGCAGGGCAGGGTTGTCCACCCCTGCCGTGGCGGCGGATCGGTGCGGGCCCTCGCCGGTCCACGGCGCGTCGCCGCGGTTCCAGCCGTCCTCGTTCATCTCGAGATCGCGCTTGTCCATGTCGTCTGCTTTCCGTTTCCGGTTCATCTTCATCAGAACCGAGTCCCCTTTCATCCGTGCCTCCCCATGGGCTGATGCGTCGAGCCGTTCCCTGCCTCACGCATGGCTCTCACACCGTTCGTGAGAGGCGGACTCGGGGCTGATCGGGTCAGTGGAACTGGCTTGGTTCAAACCGGGACCAGAAGGATCTCCGATCGTTCGCGCTCGTTGCCGGCTGCCGGGCCGATGAGGAGTATGAATGAGTGCTTCCGTCGCGAGCGCTTCCCGGACACCCCTCTAACGCGCGTCGCGCCTGCAAGTTTCAGCGCGGCGGGGCCCCGGCCGACCGTGTGCTTTGGGTCTTCCTCCGTCGTCCTAGAGAGTCGGCCTTCGGCCACTCGTACAGCTCACCCGTGAATGGAGATCTCGCTCGGGAAAGTCGCGGCCTGCCGAACTGGCTACCCCCGGGGGCCGGTGCGGACGCCCCTGCCCAGGCCGGGGCAAGACGTGCCTGTAGTTGCCCGCGACTATACGCCGGGCCCGCAACCCTGTCAAGACCTCGTTTCCAACTTTTTTCGGGGAACCGCAGCCCGGAAGCCGTTGAAACCGTTTCCTTTACGCTAGCACCGCCCTTCCGGCTTCGCCAATCCCCGCGCCCGGCGGGCGATATGGCGGCCCAGCCGGATCAGCCCGTCCCGCGCCACGATCCCGCCGCCCTGGTCCGCTCCGGCGAGCACCTCGGTCGGCTCCGGGCGCCGCTCCGGCAGGGTGCCGTCCCAACGCCCCGCGGCGACCAGCGCCGGGCGCCCTGCCTCAGCCGCCAGCTCCAGCACCGCCGAGACGACCTTCCCGCCGAGGGTCTGGCTGTCGAGCGACCCTTCGCCCGTCACCACCACGTCCGCCTCTTCCGCTCTACGGCTCAACAACATAAGGCCGGCGAGGAATATTGCACCCGGCACCAGCCGCGCCCCCAGGAAGACCGCCGCCCCCATCCCCAGCCCCCCGCCAGCCCCGGCGCCGGGGTCCCCGGCCAGCTCGGCCTCGGGACGCCCCGTCAGGCGGGCCGCCCCCCGGGCGAGGGCGGCGAGGCGTGATTCCAGCACCGCCACCTCGGCGGGGCCGGCCCCCTTCTGCGGCCCGAAGACGGCGGCCGACCCGGCCGGGCCCAGGAGAGGATGGGACACGTCGCACAGGGCGGTGACCCGGGCCGTCGCCAGCCCGGGGTGGGCCATGGAGGCGTCGATGGTGTGAACGACCTCCCCCTCCGCTTCCTCCCGGGAGATCCGGTACCCCAGGGCCTCGGCCATCCCCGCCCCGCCGTCGGTGGTGGCGGTCCCTCCCAGCCCCAGCAGGATGGTGCGGGCCCCCGCTTCCAGCGCGGTCGCCACGACCTGACCCAGGCCGTAGGTCGTCGCCTCCAGCGGCCGCGGCTCGCCCGCGGGGAGGCACCGCAGCCCGCAGACGCGGGCCGACTCGATGACCGCGGCGCCGGCGGCGGTGACCCCGTACGCGGCGTCGATCCACTCCCCCAGCGGCCCGCGCGCGCGCACCGGGACCATGGTCCCCCCCTGGGCGCGCAGCACCGCCTCGAGCGTCCCCTCCCCGCCGTCGGCCATCGGGGCGGCGTCGAGGACCGCGCCGGGGTCCTCCTGCCGGATCCCCTCCGACAGCAGCGCGCACACCTCGGAGGCGGTGAAGGTGCCCCGGAACTTGTCGGGAGCCAGGAGGAACTTCATCCCTGGGCGAGATCCATCCCCTTGGGAATGACCACCACCCCGCCGGGCGAGACGGTGAAGCGCCGGGCATCGGCCTCCAGGTCGAACCCGATGTCGGTGCGCGGAGGGACCTTGACGTCCTTGTCCAGGATGGCCCGGCGGACGCGGGAGTGCCGGCCGATCTCCACCCCTTCCAGCAGGATGGAGTCCTCCACTCTGGAATAGGAGTTGATGCGCACCCCGCGCGAGAGGATCGACCGCTCCACCCGCCCGCCGCTC
This sequence comes from Candidatus Polarisedimenticolia bacterium, assembly GCA_035281445.1. GTDB lineage: Bacteria > Acidobacteriota > Polarisedimenticolia > JACPZX01 > DASXTC01 > DATEEA01. Next base: position 24,632 of record DATEEA010000071.1, on the reverse strand, counting down.
AGGATGGCGCCGTTGCTGACCAGGGAGTCCACCGCCATCCCGATGCGCTCGCTGTCGGCGTCTCCGGCGAAGACCATCTTGGCGGGAGGGTCGAAGGCGGGGTAGGCCCGGATGGGCCACTCCTTGTCGTAGAGGTTGAACAGCGGCTCCACCTGCACCAGGTCCATGCTCGCCTCGTAGTACGAGTCGAGGGTGCCGATGTCGCGCCAGTACTTCTGCTGCTTCTTGTTGCGGTCCACGAAGCGGAAGGCGAAGACCTTCCCCCCGGGGACCATGGCCGGGATGATGTTGCGGCCGAAGTCGTGCTTGGTCGGCTTGCGGGCGTCCTCCACCACGTTGCGCACCAGCGCCGTGGTGCGGAAGACGTAGACCCCCATGTTGACCAGGCAGATGCCGGGGTCCTCGGGGACCGGCCGGGGGGCGGCCGGCTTCTCCTCGAACCCGACGATCCGCTCCTGGGTGTCCACCTCCAGCACCCCGAACTGCCCGGCGGCGCGCCCCACCTCGGTCTCCACCACGGCCACGGTGAGGTCGGCGCCGTGCGCCAGGTGCGCCTCCAGCATCTCGGAGTAGTCCATCTTGTAGATGTGGTCCCCCGACAGGATGACCGTGTGCTCGGGGCGCTCGTCCTCCAGGAAGAACAGGTTCTGGTAGATGGCGTCGGCGGTCCCCTGGTACCAGCGCTCTCCCATCCGCTGCTGCGGGGGCAGGGTGTCCATGAACTCCCCCAGGTCGGGGTTGAAGATGTGCCAGGCGTGGCGCAGGTGCCGGTCCAGCGAGTGGGACTTGTACTGGGTCAGCACCAGGATGCGGCGCAGGTCGGAGTTGAGGCAGTTGGAGAGGGTGAAGTCGATGATCCGGTAGATGCCTCCGAAGGGGACCGCCGGCTTGGAGCGCTCCTTGGTCAGTGGGTAGAGGCGCTCTCCCTGCCCCCCCGCAAGGATGATGGTCAGGACGTCGGAACGCTTCACCTGGGGTCTCCGATCAGTCCGCGGATGGTGCTCTTGAGCTCGGTGAGGTCGGACGACTTGGTCAGGTAGGCGTCGGCCGACCACGACATGAACGAGTCGCGGTAGCTGGAGAACGCCGAGTTGAGCACCACCCGGATGGAGTTGTCGTGCGACAGGATGCGGCCCAGCGCCTCCAGCCCGTCCATCCCCGGCATCTTGATGTCCAGCACGATGAGATCGGGGCGCACCGACTTGAGGCAGTTCAGGGCCTCGCGGGCGTCGCAGGCCGTCAGCACCCGGTAGCCTTCGTCGGTCAGCTCCTTGTGGTAGAAGAGGCGCAGGTTGGCCTCGTCGTCCACCACCAGGATCGTCTTCATCGGGCCTTCCCGGCGGCGGGCTCGCGGCGCGCCGGCAGCCTCAGGTGGAAGGTGGTCCCCCGGCCTGGGGAGGACTCGAAGGTGAGGGTGGCGTGGTGCTGGGCGGCGATCTGGCTGGCGATGGCCAGCCCCAGCCCGGAGCCTCCCGGGCGGGTGGTGAAGAAGGGGCGGAAGACGCGCTCCTTGTGCCGCTCGGGGATGCCGGGCCCGCTGTCGGAGACGGAGATGGAGACGTGGTTCTCCCCCGGGGCGGTGGCCACGGTCAGCCGGCGCGGCCCCGCTCCCGCCGCCGGCGACAGCATCGCCTGGCGGGCGTTCACCACCAGGTTGGTCACCACCTGCCCGATCTGGGTGCGGTTGGCCTGCACCACCGGCAGCGCCGGGTCGAGCCTCTCCTCCACCTGGATCCCCGCCCCGGCCAGCTCCTCCAGGTGCGGGCGGAGGGTCTCTCGCACCAGCTCGTTGAGATCGCAGGGCTCGGTCTGGATCTTGCCCGGGCGGACGTAGTCCAGGATCTCGGCCACGATGTCCTCCAGGCGGCGCACCTCTTCGCGGATGATCTTGAGGTAGTCGCGCTGGGGCGCGTCCTCGGGCATCGATTTCCAGAGGGTGTGGGAGAACCCTCCGATGGTCACCAGCGGCGTGCGGATCTCGTGAGCCACCTTGGCCGTGATCTCCCCGATCGCCGACAGCTTCTCCCTGCTGATGAGCCTCTTCTGGTTGCGGCGCAGGGTCAGATTGACCCGCCGCAGCTCGGTCACCTTGCGCGACAGCTCGGACTTGAGCGCCTCCAGCCGGTCCAGGTTCTTGCGCAGCTCGGCCTCCAGCCAGCGGCGCAGGGAGATGTCCCTGTAGATGACCGACCGGCCCAGGGAGGCGCCGTCCTCCCCCAGGAGCTGCGTCACGGTGATGTCCACCTCCACCGGCCGGCCGTCCTTGGCCAGCCTCACCGTCTCGAAGTTCCTCAGCGCCCCCTGGCGCGCGATGATCTCGTCGATCCTGTCCAGCTCCCCTTCCTCCTCGAGCTCCGGGGGGACCAGCAGGCCGTACGGCCGCCCCAGCACCTCCCCCGCCGCGTAGCCGAACATCTGCTCCGCCCCGCGGTTCCAGTAGCGGATCCGCCCGCGGGTGTCGAGGCTGACGATGGCGTCGACCGAGTCCTCCACGGCGCGGGCGAAGTAGACCTCGCGCTCGTGGCGGGAGCGCTCGATGAGCAGGTGCAGCGTGGAGGAGCCTTCGGCGGGGATCGCGGCGTGGCGGAAGCTCCGGCCCGGGGCGCCGCGCACCGAGACGCCCCCCGAGGCGGACGGCTCGATCAGCTCGTCGAGGCGCCGTCCGGCGGCCGCGCCTCCCGCCAGCTCGTCCATCGGCCGGTTGGCCCAGACCAGCGCCCCGGAGGGGCCGGCCAGGGCCACGGCGATCCCTTCCGCGGCCAGCTCCCGGGCCAGCCGCTCCAGCGCCTGCGCCGCGCCGCCGCCTGTCTCCCCCGCCTCCCGCCCCCCGTCAGGCGCTGCGTGCGGTGTTCGCCACGCCGCGCTCCGCGCGTCCCGCCGCTCGGGCATACAGCTCCGCATAGGTGGCCGCCGACGCCGTCCAGGAGTAGTCCCCCTTCATCCCCGCCTTCATCAGGCGCGTCCAGCCGACCCGGTCGGCGTAGGCGGCCAGAGCCCGCTCGATGGCGGCCATCATCTGACCGGCGTCGTAGGGGCGGAAGACGAAGCCGTTGGGGTTGTCCCCCTCCTCGCGGACGGTGTCGGCCAGCCCTCCCGTCGCCCGCACGATGGGGACGGTGCCGTAGGCCAGGCTGTACATCTGGTTCAGGCCGCACGGCTCGTACAGCGACGGCATCAGGAACATGTCCGACCCCGCCTCGATCAGGTGGGCCAGCGCCTCGTCGAAGCCGATGCGCACCCCCACCTTGCCGGGATGGCTCTCGCGCGCCGATTGGAGCATCTGCACGTAGCGAGGCTCCCCCGACCCCAGCACCACCAGGCGCAGCTCGCGCTGCATCAGGCTGGGGAGGGCCTTCTCGATCAGGTCGAAGCCTTTCTGCTCGGTGAGGCGCGAGATGATCCCGATGACCGGCACGCGCTTCCTGGCGGGAGGGGGAGGCAGCTCCATGGTTGACAGCAGCGCCGTCTTGCACTTGGCCTTGCCGGCCTGCGACTTGAGGTCGTAGTGGTCCTGGATGTGCGGGTCCTTCGACGGGCTCCAGTACTGGTCGTCGATGCCGTTGAGCACGCCGAACAGGTCGTCGCGCCGCGACGCCAGCACCCCCTCCAGACCGCACCCCTGCTCGGGGCCGGTGATCTCCCGGGCATAGGTCGGGCTCACCGTGGTGATGACGTCGGCGAAGCAGAGCCCGATCTTCATGAAGTTGACCTTCCCCCAGAACTCGAAGGGGCTGACGGGGTAGAAGAGCGACGCGTCGAACCCCGCGATCTGCAGCACCTCGGGAGGGAAGAGCCCCTGGTAGCCGAGGTTGTGGATGGTGATGAGGCTGGCCACGCCGGCGAAGAAAGGGTCCGACGAGAGCTGCATCTTGAGGTACGCGGGGACGAGCGCCGTCTGGTGGTCGTGGCAGTGGATGACGTCGGGGCGGAAGCCCGTGGCCTTGAGGTGCGACAGCGCCGCCTTCTGGAAGAAGATGAACCGCTCGGCGTTGTCGGGGTACCCCTTGCCGTCCTTGGGGTCGTTGTAGATGCCGGGGCGGCCGAAGTGCTCGTCGCTGACGAGCAGGTCCACCGGCACCTTGGCCCCGGAGGGCCCGACCTCGGCGCGCATCACGGCGCCGGCCGGCTTGAGTCCGTGCTTCGCCGCGTCGATCGCCGCGTAGCGGGGGAGGATCACCCGCACCTCGTGTCCCAGGCGGACCAGCGCGGGAGCGAGCGCCCCCACCACGTCCGCCAGCCCCCCCACCTTGGCCAGGGGGGCCATCTCGGTTGCCATCATCGCGATCTTCAGAGCTCGATCTCCTTCAGGAAACGGGCCGCCTCCTCGGGAGCGGTCGGGTTGATGTAGAAGCCAGTCCCCCACTCGAACCCGGCCACCTTGGTCAGGCGAGGCAGGATCTCGATGTGCCAGTGGTAGTCGAACTCCAGCGTCTCCCAGTAGTGGGCCCGCTTGTGCGTGGTGTCGGTGTTGGGGGCGGTGTGGAACATGAAATTGTAGGGAGGGTCGCGCAGCGCCTTCTTGAGGCGGGTCAGCACGTCTTTGAGCGCCCGGGCCAGCCCCACGGTCTCGGTGGAGTCGATGTCGGTGAGGCGGTGGCTGTGGCGCCGCGGCGCCAGCATGATCTCGAAGGGGAAGCGCGAGGCGTAGGGGGTGAAGGCGATGTAGTGGTCGTCGAGATAGACCACCCGCCGCCCTTCGTCGATCTCCTGGTCGATGACGTCGCAGAAGAGGCAGCGCTCCTTGACGTGGTGGTGGGCCCGGGCGGAGTCGAGCTCCACGGCCACGGTGCGCGGGGTGACCGGGGTGGCGATGATCTGGGTGTGGCCGTGGGCCAGGGACGCCCCGGCGGTGGCCCCGTGATTCTTGAAGATCAGGATGTACTTGAAGCGGGGGTCCCTGAGGAGATCGGCGTGGCGCTCGCGGTAGTAGCCCACCACGTCGGTGAACTGCGGCAGCGGCATGTCGGCCAGCGCCAGGTGGTGGTCGGGGCTCTCCACGATCACCTCGTGCGCCCCCACGCCGCGCATCCGGTCGTAGATCCCCATCCCCTTGCGGTCGAGCCCCCCTTCGATCATCAGCGCCGGGAACTTGTTGGGGATGACCCTCACCGTCCACCCGGGGCTGTCGGGGCGCGAGCCGTCGTTGCGCCGGGCGGCGATCTCGGGAGGGGTCTTGTCCTCGTGGCCCGGGCAGAAGGGGCAGAAGGCCCCTTCGGCGATCCCCGCCTGGTCGGCCAGGAAGTCGGTGGGGCGCTTGCTGCGGTCGGTGGCGATGATCACCCACCGATGCTGGATCGGATCGTGCCTCAGCTCGGACATGCTCTCGTTGTCTCCGAAGGGGTCATTATCACACGGATCCGGATCGGCCGGGACCGGTCACCCGGTCCGCGCGGCGCGCGGCCGGGCCTCGAGGACGATCGTCGTCTCCGCGGGGAGATCGCCCCCCGCTCCCCAGACGAACAGGAGCGCGGAGCCCTGGTAGATCGCCTCGTAGCCTTGCTCGGAACGGCTGACGGTGCGCACAGGATAGTGCCACACGACGCCGGCGGGAAGCAGATCGACGGCGATTTCGAAGCCGGTGTGGTCCTCTTCCAGGACGAGGCGTCCCGCGGGGCGCGTGCCGGCGGTGTCGGAGAGGCTCACCACCCGGCCGGCCTCCTCGCCGTCGAGGAGCCTCAGCCGGCCGGTGGACTCGATCAAGGCCAGGTTCATCTCCACCGCCATCAGCACGCCTCCCGGCGGGGCGGGGGCGGAGAGGCGGTGTCGCAGCTCCAGGCGGCTCCCCTGCGCCCGCAGCCCGCGGATGACGGCGGTGACCGAGGTCCCGGCCACCCCTTCGCGCGCCATCTCCACGGTGGCCGCGCAGTCCGCCGCCTCGGCCCTCAGCATCTCGAAGCGCCCGGCGAAGAATGTGCCGCGCTCCAGCGGCTCGCCGCGGCGCAGCCGCTCGGGGGTGGCTGAAGGGTCGAGGAAGCGCAGCACCCCCGAGGCGCGCGGCCTGTCGTCGGCCACCACCAGCGCCTTCATCTCCTCGGTGGCGGAGGCTTCCAGGTCGTGGATGCTGCGGTGGCCGTCGCCGGCGCTCCCTTCCTCCGCGTCGGCCCCGGCGCGCGTCTCCAGCATCTCGTCGTGGTACACCTCGCGCCGGCGGGTGAGGGTCAGCCCCAGCGGGAAGTCCCACTCCCTCAGATCCAGCACGGTCAGGGCGCCTCCGGTGGCGGGCTCCAGCACCAGATCGAGCTGCGGCGTGGCCACGTGCACATCGTCGCGGCCGTCGGCGTCCAGGTCGAGGGTGCGCACGCGGGCGGCGGCCCCGCCGGCGGCCTCGTCGTGCAGGCGCCGGGCGCGGGCCAGGTGCTCGCCGATGGCTCTCCGGATGTGCGGCAGGTAGAGCCCCCCGAAGATGCCGTGCCAGTACCCGCAGTTGCACATCCCCCGCCACAGCTCGCGCCGGGCCTCGGTGGGACGCCCTTCGCGCGCGGCCTTGGCCTCGATGGGGGCGGCGGCGTCCATGGCCGCGGACAGCGCCTGCGCCCGCCGCAGCAGCCTGAGGCTCTCGCCGTACTTGGAGAGGAAGTTGCGGAAGAACCCGCCGCGCAGGAAGGGCCGCTGCCTTTCCCACCCGCCGCGCTTCCTGGCCTCGGCGGTGAGGGCGGCGAACTCCCTCCCCCGCCCCGGAGGGAGCGCCCAGCCTCCCATCTCGATGTACGAGCCGGGGGGGAGGTACACGCGCCCGCGCGGCTCCACCTGGCGCAGGACGTCCTCGAAGCGGCAGGTGGTCAGCCACGAGGCGTTCTCCTCCAGCGCCCGGAAGAACCGCTCCAGCCACCCTTCGCGGCCCTCCGCCCCGTACACCCACTCGCGCGTGCCGGGCCACATCCCGAACTTCTCCCCGTCGTCCACGATCACCGCCAGCGCCTCGCGCCCGCGAGCCTGCTCCGCCCGCCCCAGCTCCTCGAGATAGTCCAGCGTCTCTGCCGGCTCGTGGAAAGGGATGAGGTAGCGCAGCCTCTCGCTGATCGGGAAGAGCCGGGTGACCTTGCCCTGGTCCTCGGTGACGTAGTACCCGCCCACCGGGTCCTCGTCCATCGAGGCCAGGAAGTGGTAGTCGTCCAGGATGGTGAACTCGATGCCGGCGTCGGCCAGGGTGCCGGGAAGGGTCGGCTCCCAGATCCTCTCGGCCAGCCACATCCCCCGGACGTCGGCCCCGAAGCGCTCCTTGAGATAGCGGGTCTGCATCCGGATCTGCCCGGCGCGGTCGCCGGGAGGGATGAGCGGGAGGATCGGCTCGTAGAAAGCTCCCCCCAGCATCTCCACCTGGCCCAGGCGGGCCAGCGCCGCCAGCCGGTCGAGGTGGGCCGGGGCGCGCGACTCCAGCCACTCCAGCAGGCAGCCGCTGTAGTGGACGGCCAGCTTGACCCCGGGGTGGCGCTCCAGAGCCGCCAGGAAGGGATCGTAGGAGACGTCGAGCGCCTTGCGGAAGACCTCGTCCAGGTTGCCGACGGGCTGATGGGAGTGCACCCCCAGGACGAGACGGACGGATGGCTTCATGGTCAGACTCTCCAGTCCGCCGCCTCGCGGCAGGAAACCTCGATGTGGCCGTCGCGGGGGAGGCGCTGCACCGGCCTCCCTCTTTCGGTGAGCACGACGTAGAACGCCGCCGTCTGCGGGTCGTCCGCCCCGAGCGGGATCTCGACTTCCAGCACGCGCCCGGCGGCGAAGCGGGGCGCGGCCGTCCCCTCGGTCCTCTCCACCTGCACCTTGCCTCCGGCGATGGCGAAGGCGGCGCGGCGCGGCGCGGGCGCGGTCATCTCCACCACGATCCGGCCGGACTCCAGGCTCCGCAGCAGCGCCTCGATCTCTCCCTGTCCGGGGTCCACCCGCACGTACAGCGCCCGGCCGTCGGTGCCGTAGGCGACGCGGCGGATGAGCCCCGAGGCCTGGTGCATCGTCCCCTGCCCCGCGGCGTCGTCGCACTGGCCGGCCATCAACCACTCGAAGTAGTCGGTCACCGCGCCGTCCAGGGTGGGGCTGACCTTCCCCGACGGCTCGCTCCAGGCGCGCCCGCGCGGCTGCTTGATCGGCTGGTCCAGCTCGGCGGGAGGAGGCTCCCCCAGCGCCTCGTAGATGCCGCGCACCAGGTCCCTGAAGGCGGCGTCGAAGATGGCGTCCTGCTCGGAGGAATGGTCGTCGCCGTACCACCAGAACCAGTCGCTCCCCTCGGCCGCCCCCACCGCCTGCCACACGGGGTCCTCGGCGCCGGGGCCCGGGCCGGGGCCGAGCCGGCGCTCCACCGCCTGGCGGGCGGCGGCCAGGAGCTCCCAGGCGCGGTTCTTCTCCGGGTGGCCGATCCACGTGGTGAAGCTGCTTCCGATCCACGACCCCGCGCGCAGGCGCCGCAGCAGCCCCACCTCCATCGCCTCGGCCGCCTGGGAAAAGGTCACGGGGCGCAGGTCGGAGGCGGAGGTCAGCCCCGCGTACAGCGCGCGCAGGAAGTCCTCGGCGTTGTGCGGGTAGTGCTCCCAGGCGTTCTCCCCGTCCAGGATGACGCAGGCCACCCCGCCCGGGGCCCGCTGGGCGATCCCCCGCAGCCTCCTCAGCAAGTCGGCCGCCGCGTCGGCCGCCGGCCAGGTGGCGTAGGTGAAGCCGACGAGGTCCGACAGCTCCTGGTCGCGGAAGAACAGCACCGGCGAGGTCTCCCCTGCCGGCTCCAGCCGCCAGAGGCGGTAGGTCAGCTCGCGGTGGAAGCTCCCCCCTCCCCACTCCACGGCGTGCTTGAGGATCCCTTCATCCGAGGCGGTCCAGCGGACCCCCGCCTCGCCCATGATCCGCACCGCCTCCTCGCTGAGGCTCCCTTCCGAGGGCCACATGCCGGCGGGGGACCGCCCGAAGCGCCGCTCCATCGAGGCCAGCCCGCGCCGGATCTGCCAGCGGGCGTCGGCGGGGCGGCGGAAGGGGGCGGCCGGAAGCGGCAGGTGCGGCACCGCCTCGCGCGCCGACGCGGCGTCGCACAGGAGCGGCAGGATGGGGTGGTAGTAGGGAGACGTCGCGATCTCGGCGATCCCTTCGGCCTGCAGCCTCCGGTGGATGGGGACGATCTCCCTGAGGAACGCGTCCTGGACGTCGAGCAGGCGGTTCTTCTCCTCCTCGGTGAAGCTGTCCCCCTTGTGGATGAGCTCTTTCACCTCGGGGCGGCGGCGCAGCGTCCCACCCGACCAGGCCAGGTGGAACCACACCTGCAAGTCGCGCACGTCGGCCGGCCGGAAGGCGTTCAGCGCCTCGCGGTAGGTGCCGTCGGGCCCGCGCCCTCCCCTCTTGTGGAACAGCGCCGCGTAGCGCGGGTAGGGGGCGATGAGGGTGCGGTACGGGACGCTGAAGAACAGGTCCAGCATGGCCAGCCTCTCGTCGTCGTTGAGGCCGGCGGCCGGCGCGCGGGCCAGGGCCAGCGCCGGGTCCACGGCGGTGCCCCGGACGTAGTCGTCGAGCTGGTCCAGGAGCGACGGCACCAGGTTGAAGGTAAGCTTCATGCGTGGGTGTTCTCCTGCCAGGGACGCCATGTCGTAGTAGTCCTTCAACCCGTGCAACCTGACCCAGGGCAGGGCGTAACGCCCGCTGCGGAAACTCCTGTAGAGAGGCTGATGCTGGTGCCAGAGGATCGCGACGTTCAGTGGGGACACTCGTCGAGTATATGGACGCGATCCGGGCCGGTCAATATAATGGAGGCCCGCGCCGGGGCGGGCCGGATGGGGCGCAACCCATGATGACGGAACGAGTTGAACAGATCTACTCGTCCTACTCGGGCGTCTACGATCTTCTGTTCGACGCCATCCTGAAACCTGGCCGACAGAAGGCCATCGCCGCCATGGAGCTGCACGACGGCGACCGCGTCCTGGAGGTCGGGGTCGGCACCGGCCTGTCTCTGCCCTACTACCCCGCCGGCGTGCACGTCACCGGCATCGACATCTCCCAACCGATGCTGGAGAAAGCCGCCCGCCGCATGCAGCGGCTCGGCCGCCACGTGGACCTGCGCCGCATGTCCGCCGAGCGCCTGCGCTGGCCCGACGCCTCGTTCGACCGCGTGCTCCTCTCCTACGTCATCTCCTGCGTGGAGCGCCCCGCCCAGGTGGTGCAGGAAGTCCACCGCGTGTGCCGCCCCGGCGGAAAGGTCCTCTTCCTGAATCACTTCGCCGGGACGGGACGGGTGCGGGGGTGGGGAGAGAAGCGGCTCACCCCTTTGAGCAAGCGCCTCGGCTTCGTCCTCGACATGCCCGTGGAGGTCGTGACCCAGAGCGGCCTCTTCGACGTCGAGCGCGAGGAGCGGGTGAACCTGCTGGGGCTGTGGTCGCTGGTGGTGTGCACGCCGCGGCCTCCTCGTTGACCCGGCGCCAACCCCTGCGGTACGCTAACCCGCTTCCCTGAAAGCGAACCGAATCAGCCCTGGCGCGGAGAGATGTCCGAGTGGCTGAAGGAGCACGCTTGGAAAGCGTGTGTGGGGGAAACTCCACCGTGGGTTCGAATCCCACTCTCTCCGCCAGCCTTACTGCTGCCAGGCTTTTCTGGCGGTTGGTCCGGTGGCTTCGCTCTCCAAGTCGCGGCATTCTGAACTGCCTCGGGTGGCAGTCGTTCCGGTGACGAGACGCTCCGGATCCAGGAGCTACAGAGAGCGTGTCGATTTCAACCGCTTCCAGGCGTCATCGATGGCGGATGACAACAGTTGCACCTCTGTCTTCCACGCCAACCGTTGCTCATCGGTCACGGGTGCCGTCGACGGTTTGTTCAGGGCCATCCACGCCTCAATCCTCGCCCGCCTGTTTGCAAGGAGGAGAGCGTCACCACTACTCTTCATGTCAAGGAACAGCAGCCACGCCATCTCGTGTTTCTCCTGCTCATTACACTGGGGACAGGCGGGGACGCGATTGCTGACATGATTGAAGCCACCCTTATCCACAGAAACCAAGTGATCGGCATGCCATCGAGACGGTAACGTTCTCTCACAGTAAGCGCACTTGGCGTTGAAGAACTCCATCATCGCACGGCGCTCCTCAAATGTGATGTCGGACTCAAGGGCGGCCCACAGAACGCGTCGCGCTATGTTCTTAACCCACGCAGGATGTAAGGGCATGCTCAGTAGCCGCTCCAGGCTCTCGTGGCGATTCAGAACGGTATTTCATCATTGTGATGATCCGGTACCATTTCAGTGTGCTCGGAGATGACAGCGAAACCGCATCCCGACGCTCCAGCTTCACGCTCCATCGGAGCGAGAGCAGGGCTTCACGACGCGGCGGCCACCTGGTTGTGCGTTACGCCGCCCACGCTGAGGACAGCACTTCGGCCTGTTCCAGCACGGTGAGCGTGGCCTTCTCCTGCTTGTCCGGCGGGTAGCCGTGTTTGCGCAGGATGCGCTTCACCAGCACGCGCAGGTGGGCGCGCACGTTCTCGCGTACCGTCCAGTCGATGGTCACGTTCGCCCGGACTGTAGCTACCAACTCGCGGGCGATGCCGCGCAGGGTCTCGTCGCCCAGTACTTTTACCGCGCTGTCGTTTGTCTCCAGCGCGTCGTAGAACGCCAGCTCGTCATCGGTGAGCCCCAGGCGGTCGCCACGCTTGCCTGCCTCCCTCATTTCCCTGGCCAGCTCGATCAGCTCCTGGATTACCTGGGCCGCCTCGATGGCGCGGTTCTGGTAGCGGCGGATAGACTGCTCCAGCATCTCGGCGAAGGAGCGCGCCTGCACGACGTTTTTCTGGCGGCGGATATAAATCTGCCCCGACAGCAGTTTGCGCAGCAGCTCCACGGCCAGGTTCCGCTGCGGCAGGTGGCTGACCTCGGCCAGGAACTCCTCCGACAGGATGGAAATGTCGGGCCTCTTCATGCCCGCGGCGGCGAACAGGTCCACGACGCCCTCGGGGGCGACGGCGCGTGAGACGATCTGGCGCACGGCCATGTCGAGTTCCTCTTCCGGCTTCGGCTCACCGGGCGCCCGTTTCAGCAGCCCCGCCCGGACGTTCTGGAAGAACGAGACGTCATCCCGGATGCGCAGCGCCTCGGGGTGGGGGACAGCCAGCGCGAAGGCCTGGGACAGCTCCAGCACGGCCTTGGTGAATCGCTCCTTGCCCTCCGGCTGGACCAGCACATGCTCCTGGGCTGCGGGGAGCAGCGCCAGCCGCTCGGCCGAGGTCCCGGAGGTCCACTTGCTCCAGTCGAAACCGTGCAGGATTGCGCAGCAGACCTCGTACTTCTCCAACATGACGGCGACGGCTTCGTCCTGGTTGATGGCCGTGCGTCCCTTGCCGCCGCTCTGGGTGTAGATGGAGAGGGCCTGCTTCAGCTCGTAGGCGAGGCCCAGGTAGTCAACGACGAGGCCTCCCGGCTTGTCGCGGAAGACGCGGTTCACGCGCGCGATGGCCTGCATCAGGCCGTGGCCGCGCATGGGCTTGTCGACGTACATGGTGTGCAGCGACGGCGCGTCGAAGCCCGTAAGCCACATGTCCCGGACGATGGCGATCCGGAACGGATCCGCGGGATCCCTGAAGCGTTTGGCCAGTGCCTCCCGGCGCGGCTTGTTCCTGATGTGAACCTGCCAGTCCACGGGGTCTGTGGCCGAGCCCGTCATCACGATCTTCAGGGTGCCGGCCTCGTCCGCCTCCGCCCCCCAGGCGGGGCGCAGGGCCGTCAGCTCACGGTACAGGTCAACGCAGATGCGACGGCTCATGCACACGATCATCGCCTTTCCGTCCATGGCGTCGAGGCGCTGCTCGAAGTGCTGCACGATGTCGGCGGCCACCAGGTGGATGCGCTTTTCGGCTCCCACGATGGCCTCCATCTGCGCCCACTTGGTCTTGAGCCGCTCCTTGCGGTCCACCTCCTCGCCCTCGGTGGCCTCCTCGAACTCGGGATCGATCGTGGGCCGCTCCCTTTCGTCCAGGTCGAGCCGGGCCAGGCGGCTCTCGTAGTAGATGGGGACGGTCGCCTTGTCCAGCACCGCGTTCTGGATGTCGTAGACGCTGATGTAGTCTCCGAACACGGCCCGCGTGTTCCTGTCGGTTACCTCGATGGGCGTGCCGGTGAAGCCGATGAAGGCGGCGTTGGGCAGGGCATCACGCATGTGCCGGGCGAAGCCGTCGATGAAGTCGTACTGGCTGCGGTGGGCCTCGTCCGCGATCACCACGATGTTGCGGCGGTCCGACAGGACGGGATGCCGATCTCCCTGCTCCTCGGGCATGAACTTCTGGATGGTGGTGAACACCACGCCGCCCGCCGCGACGGACAGCTTCTCCCTGAGGTCCGCCCGGCTCTGGGCCTGCACGGGCGGCTGGCGGAGCAGGTCCTGGCAGCGGGAGAAGGTGCCGAACAACTGGTCGTCGAGGTCGTTGCGGTCGGTCAGGATGACCAGCGTGGGGTTCTTCATACGCGGGTCCCGGATGACCCGGCCCGCGTAGAACGCCATAGTCAGGCTCTTGCCCGAGCCCTGGGTGTGCCAGACGACGCCGATGCGCCCATCACCCTGGTTGCCCCCGGGTCGTTGCGCTCCGTCGTACCCGGGAGGGTGCTCCGCGGCCCGGCGACCCGTGCCCGTGGCCTGCGCGGCCCGGATGGTTTCCTCCACGGCGACGTTGACCGCGTGGAACTGATGGTAGCCGGCCATCTTCTTGGCCAGCCTGCCGCCCCCCTCGTCCTCGAACACGATGAACGACCGGATCAGCTCCAGGAAGTAACGACGGTCGCAGACTCCCTTGATGAGCACCTCCAGTCCCGGCTGTAGGGGGCCAGCCTCCGCGTCGCCCGTGATCGTCCGCCAGGGCCTCATCCACTCCCTGCCGGCAGTGACCGTTCCCAGGCGCGCCTCGATGCCGTCCGAGACGATGATCATCGCGTTGAAGGTGAACAGCGAGGGGATCTCGTGCTTGTACGTCTGGAACTGCTGGAAGGCGGACCATACGGTCGCTGCCTCGTCGCCCGGGTTCTTCAGCTCGATGACCGCCAGCGGAATGCCGTTTACGAAGAGGACCACGTCGGGGCGGCGGTTGTGCTTGTTCTCCACCACCGTGAACTGGTTCACCGCCACCCAGTCGTTGTTGTCGGGAGAGTCGAAGTCCAGCACGCGCACCTGGGCGCCCCTGATGGAGCCATCGGGGCGGCGGTACTCCACCGTCACGCCCTCCACCAACATGCGGTGCAGGGCGCAATTCCGCGCCGCCGGCGTTGCCCCCTCCACGCGGGTCAGCTTCCGATAGGCGTCGTCCAAGGCTTCAAAGGGGATGCCGACGTTGAGAATCTTTAGGGCGCGGCGCAGGCGCCCTTCCAACACGACCTCCGCGTAGTCGTCGCGCTCAGCCGCAGCCTCCCCGGGAGCGGTGTCCGGGCCGTGGAGCACCGAGAATCCCAGGTCAGCAAGCCACCTGAGGGCGACCTCCTCGACCTCGGACTCCGTGTATCCGGGCATCAGGCGGTACGCCCCAAGAGACGCTCAGCGTCCTTCACGCGCAGCTCGCCGGAGATTAGCTTCGGGAGCAGCGTGTCGCGCAGGGCGAAGAGTGTCCGCGATTGTCTGTCGTTGTGTGCCATCTTCCCGAGGAATGGATCCGATGCCAGAGAGAACCATTTCAGGACTTTCTCATCGGGCAACACGACTGGCGTGGCAGCGACAGTCTCCGGGCGAACTGCCGGGTAGGCACCGCCATCGGCAAGGTGTGCGAGAGCATCGATGTTCTCTACCGCCGTGACTGCGAGGTAGACAAACTCCTCGTACTGAGGAGTACACGGACGAAGCACAGCGAAACCTGTGCTGCCCGTAAGCCCATCGTCCGAAACAAAAGCGTATGATCCGTTCCCAGGGCGTACGGTGCCGACTATCGTATCCCCACGGCGTAGCACCCGCTGTGCTCGGCTCGGCGCATCCACAGCCTGATAGGGAATGATCGCATCGATGCGACCCCACTTGGTATTAGAAAGATCGACGTAGTTGATCTGGGATGGGCGTGTGTGCTTCGACCAGACCTCCGGATTCAGGGCCGAGACATCTCGGAGCGTTCCGGCTTTCCACCCCTTCGGAATTTCTCCCAACTCTGAGTCTCCGAAGGAATCGGGGAAGAGGTCAGCGAGTGGGTTGGGCAAGCCGGGGTCGCGGCCTTCGGCCTTGGCGCGGACGGGGTCGAAGTCCACGAACCACGACTTGAACAGCGCGCGCGCCATCGCCTCCAGGGTCTCGTTCATCCGGCGGTTCAACTCGATCTTGTCGTCCAGCGTGCCGAGGATGTGGGCGATGGCACGTTGTTCAAGGAGCGGCGGCAAGGGAATTTCAATCATGCGGAGATAGGTTACCGGCTGGGCAATCGAGGGCACGCCGGTCTGTGAAGTGTTGGCCAGCAGTTGGTGTCTGCCCTCTGGTGTTTTGAAGTAGGCAACTATGTATTCAGGCAGGACCTTCGAACGGTCGCAGCGCATGTAGAATTGACGCTGCGAGATTACATAGCGCTTGAACTGAGACGTGGCAGGAACGTAGGCGACCTGTCCTATGTTCCCGGCGTGAGTGAAGATCACATCGCCACTTGTCACGTTGGCGTTTCTGAGTCGCTCAGCATGCTCCGCCGTAACGAAGTTGAAAGTGAGGCTGTCGTCCACCTTCGACCCATGAAGATGCTGGCCGCTGATCACCGGAATCCCGGCAGGAACAAATGTTTCTACCTTAATCGAGGAGCCAAACGGCCCCATCGCTACTTTCTCCGCAACATCTTCGATCCGAGCGACCCGCCACTCACCCGCCATACCCAAGCTCCTTCAGGTTGGCGGCGATCGCGGCATCGAGCTTCGCGGCCTCGGCCTGCTGCTCGCGCAACGTCGCGGTGAGCCGCTTCATCTTCTCCTCGAAGGGCTCCCCGTCGTCCTCGGCGGCCCCAGCCCCCACGTAACGGCCGGGCGTGAGCACGTGGCCGTGCTTTTGCACCTCCTCCAACGTCACGCTCTTGCAGAAGCCGGATACGTCAGCGTACTTGCCGGCGCCCTTCTCACCACGCCAGGCATGGTAGGTGGTGGCGATGCGCGACACGTCCTCGTCGGTCAGCTCGCGATGGGTGCGGTCCACCATGTGGCCCTGCTTGCGGGCGTCGATAAACAGCACCTGTTCCCGCCGGTCTCGGAACCTTCCGTTCTTCCTGTCGCGCGCCAGGAACCAAAGGCAGGCAGGGATCTGCGTCGAGTAGAAGAGCTGGCCTGGCAGAGCAATCATGCAGTCCACGAGGTCCGCCTCGATCAGGTTCTTGCGGATCTCCCCCTCCCCTGACTGGTTCGACGACATGGATCCGTTGGCCAACACGAATCCGGCGACACCGTGGGGCGCGAGGTGGTGGACCATGTGCTGCACCCAGGCGAAGTTGGCGTTGCCGGTGGGCGGCACCCCGTACTTCCAGCGCCTGTCCTCCCGCAGCCGGTCGCCCCCCCAATCCGAGATGTTGAATGGCGGGTTGGCCAGGATGTAGTCGGCCTTCAGGTCCGGGTGGCGGTCGTTGTGGAAGCTGTCCCCGTGCGCGATGTTGCCTTCGATCCCCCGGATGGCCAGGTTCATGATGGCCAGCCGCCACGTGGTGTAGTTCGACTCCTGGCCGTAGATGCTGATATCCCCGATGCGCCCGCCGTGGGCGGCGATGAACTCCTCGGACTGCACGAACATGCCCGACGAGCCGCAGCAGGGGTCATACACGCGCCCCTTGTAGGGCTCGATCATCTCGACCAGCAGCCTGACCACGCAGCGTGGCGTGTAGAACTCGCCCCCCTTCTTCCCCTCGGCGCTGGCGAACTGTGACAGGAAGTATTCGTAGATGCGCCCCAGGACGTCCCTGGACCGGCTCTCCTCGTCGCCCACACGGATGTTGGTGACGAGGTCGAGAAGCTGCCCGAGGCGCTGCTTGTCCAGCGCGGGGCGGGCGTACTCCTTCGGGAGCACCCCATTCAGTGTGGGGTTGTCGCGCTCGATGCCCGCCATGGCGTCGTCCACGATCTGCCCGATGGTGGGCTGCTTCGCCTTTCCCTTCAGGAACGACCAGCGGGCCTCCTTCGGGACCCAGAAGATGTTCCTGGCGCGGTACTCGTCGCGGTCCTCAGGGTCGGCGCCCTGTCGGCGGTCCGCCTCCAGGCGCGCGTGCTGCTCCTCGAAGGCGTCGGAGATGTACTTGAGGAAGATCAGGCCCAGGACGACGTGCTTGTACTCGCCCGGGTCCATGTTGTTGCGCAGCGCGTCGGCCGCCTTCCAGAGCTGGGGCTCGTACCCGACGGTGGCACCGTTGGTCGGTTTAGCTTCGCTCTTGGCATTCTTGCGCCTACCCACTCTGATAGTCCTCCGGCATCCCGATCCATACAAGCGTAAGCCTGAACGTTACCAGAGGTGCTTTGCAGCGCCAAGCCCTATGGGAACAGTGGAACGGTCTCACTGGGTAGGCAGTGCGGTGGTCAGGTTGGGTACAATCGGGCACGACCCGCTACGGTGGCCATCCAGTCCTGACGCGCACTTCCGCGGATCGCCCCGCCGGCCGCCAACTCCCAGCCACCGGGGGCCGCGCTTGGAAAGCGTGTGCGGGGGAAACTCCTCCGTGGGTTCGAATCGCGCACAGGACCGTCCGCTTCAACCCTTCCCGCTTCCGTCTGTCTTTACAACGGGAAGCACCATCGGAAGGCGCCGGCCCCTGGCGTCCTGGCTCGTGACCGTGCCGCTGGCCGCCGCCCTGGGCGCGGCCGCGGCCTAGTGTCTGCTGTGACGCCCTGCCTCATCTGTTATGCTGGGCGTCCGATCTTTCGCGTCCACACCGGCCCACCCGCAGGGAAATGAGAGATGGAGGTGGACACCCTCATCATCGGCTCGGGTCAGGCGGGCGTTCCCCTGGCCACGCGCCTGGTCTCGGCCGGGCAGCGGGTCCTCCTGGCGGAGCGCGCGCGCCCGGGCGGGACCTGCGTCAACTACGGCTGCACTCCCACCAAGACCATGATCGCCAGCGCCCGCGCCGCGCACGTGGCGCGCAACGGGGCCCGCCTGGGCGTCCATGCGAGAGACGTGCGGGTGGATTTCGCGCAGGTCGTCTCGCGCAAGCAGGCGGTGGTCCGCCAATGGCGAGAGGGAGTCGAAAAGCGGCTGCGCGAGGCCGGCGACGGCCTCGTCTTCGTGCAAGGTCACGCCCGCTTCGTCGGCCCGCGCGAGGTCGAAGTCGCCGGCGAGCGCCATCGCGCGAAGACGATCGTCATCAACGTGGGCGCGCGCCCGGGCGTTCCTCCGATTCCCGGGCTGGAAACCGTCGACTGGCTCGACAACGCGCGGGCCATGGAGCTCGGCAGCCTGCCGGCGCACCTCGTCATCATCGGCGGCGGCTACATCGGGTGCGAGTTCGGCCAGATGTTCCGGCGGTTCGGGTCCGACGTGACGATGATCGATCACAACGACCACCTGCTGAGCCGGGAAGACCCCGAGATCTCGGCGGAGATCGAGAAGGTGTTCCGTTCCGAAGGGATCCGGCTCGAGCTGGGACGGGGCGTGCGCGACGTCGCCGGATCGGGAGGCGGCGCGCGCGTGCGGATCGAAGGCGGCCCGGAGATCCACGGGTCCCACCTGCTCGTCGCCGCCGGGCGCCGGCCCAACACCGACGACCTGGGGTGCGACGCCGCGGGGATCCGTCTCGACGCGAAGGACTTCGTCGTGGTGGACGATCATCATCGCGCCACGGCCGAGGGTGTCTACGCCGTGGGGGACGCGGTGGCTCAGCCGCAGTTCACGCACACATCATGGGACGACCACCGCCTCCTCTACGATCACCTCATGGGCCGCGGCGGCGGAGGGAGGCAGGGACGCATCGTCCCCTACACGGTGTTCACCGATCCCCAGGTGGCCGGAGTCGGCCTGAGCGAGAAGGAGGCGCGCCGGCGGGGCGTCGCCCACGAGGTGGCGGTCATGCCCTTCGGCCACGTCGCGCGCGCCATCGAAGTGGACGAGCCGGCGGGGCTGATGAAGGTCCTCATCGATCCGGAGAGCGAGCGCATCCTGGGCGCGACGCTCGTGGGATCGGAAGCCGGCGAGCTGATCCACATCTTCGTGGCGCTGATGCAGGCCCGCGCCGGCGCGCGGGCGATCGTGGACGCCCAGTTCGTCCACCCCACCTTCGCGGAAGGGGTCCAGTCGCTGGTGATGCGGCTGGATCGCTTCAGGCTGCGCTGAGCCGGCGGCGTGACCGGTGACGCCTCGCCCACCATCGAGCTGCGCGGCGTCTCCAGGCACTATGGCGCCGTCCGGGCCCTCGAGCCTACGACGCTTCGCCTCGGGCCGGGGGTGAACGTCCTGCTCGGCCCCAGCGGCTCGGGCAAGTCCACGCTGCTGCGTCTCATCGCCGGCCTGGCCCGCCCCGGCACGGGAGAGCTGGCGGTGGGAGGGGTGGTTGTCACGCCGGAGACGATCGGGCCCCTGCGCCGGCGCATCGGCTACGTGATCCAGGAAGGCGGGCTCTTCCCGCACATGACGGCAGGAGCCAACGCGACGCTCCCGGCACGCCAGGCCGGGTGGAGCCCGGGGCGGATCGAGGGGCGCCTCGACGCGCTGTGCGAGCTGACGCGCTTCCCGCGCGACGGGCTGGCGCGGTACCCGGTGCAGCTCTCGGGAGGACAGCGCCAGCGCGTCAGCCTCATGCGGGCGCTCATGCTGGAGCCGTCGCTGCTGCTCCTCGATGAGCCGCTGGGCGCGCTCGATCCGATGATCCGCGCCGATCTGCGGCGGGATCTCCTGCGCATCTTCCGCACGCTCGAGAGCACCGTGGTGCTGGTCACCCATGACCTGGCCGAGGCGGAGCACTTCGCCGACGTCGTCATCCTGATGCGCGGCGGGAGCGTCGTCCAGGCAGGGACGATGCGCGATCTGATCGAACGGCCGGCCGATCCCTTCGTCAGCCGGTTCATCGGCGCCCAGAGCCGCACGGGTCCGGGAGCTTGAGCCCCCGGACGTCGGGATGTCTCGTGATGATCGCGTGCATCCTGCCGGCGCCCGCCTGCCGGCCGGCCCCGGCCGAGGTCCATGTCGGGTCCAAGAAGTTCACCGAATCGGTGATCCTGGGCGAGATGGCGGCCCAGGTGGCGCGATCCTCGGGAGCCTCCGCCATCCACCACGCCCAGCTCGGCGGGACCCAGGTGCTGTGGCGCGGCCTGCTCTCGGGCGACATCGACGTCTACCCGGAGTACACCGGGACGATCCGGGAGGAGATCCTCAGGACGGCGGACGCCGGCGACGATGACCGGCTCCGTGCCGCGCTGGCCGCTCAGGGGATCGTGATGACCGGCTCGCTCGGGTTCGAGAACACCTATGCCCTGGGAATGCGCGAGACGGCGTCGCGCCGGCTGGGGCTTCGGTCGATCTCCGATCTGCGCTCCCGGCCGGAGCTGCGGCTCGGCTTCAGCGAGGAGTTCCTCCACCGGCCCGATGGCTGGCCGGCGCTCAAGGCCCGCTATGGCCTCCCCCAGGCCGACGTCAGGCCCCTGGACCACGACATCGCCTACCGGGCGCTGGCCAACGGCGTCATCGACGTGATGGACCTCTATTCCACCGACGCGGAGATCGACCACGACCGCCTGGAGGTCCTGGCCGACGACCTTGGCCAGTTCCCGCCGTACCGCGCGGTGCTGCTTCACAGGGCGGACCTGGCGCAACGATTCCCATCGGTGATCGCGGCGCTGAAGCGTCTCGAGGGGGCCATCGACGAGCCGCAGATGCGGCGGCTCAACGCGCGCGCAAAGATCGAACGAGTTCCCGAACGGCAGGTGGCGGCCGGCTTCCTGAAGTCGCGCCTCGGGATGGAGGCGCCGGGGGCGGCGGAAGGCAGGGGAAGGAGGATCGTCCGCGCCGTCGGAGAGCACCTCGCCCTGGTGGCGATGTCGTTGAGCGCCGCCATCGTGGTGGCCATCCCTCTGGGGGTGGCGGCCGCCCGGCGGCGCCGCCTGGGCGCCGGTGTCCTGGCGGCGACCGGCGTGGTGCAGACGATCCCCTCGCTGGCGCTGCTGGTCTTCATGATCCCGCTGCTGGGGATCGGCACAGCTCCGGCGGTGGCCACGCTGTTCCTGTACAGCCTGCTGCCGATCGTGCGGAACACGGCCACCGGGCTGGCCGGCATCCCGGCTCCGATCCTCGAGTCGGCCGATGTGCTGGGCCTGTCGTGGTGGGCCAGGCTGCGGAAGGTGGAGCTTCCCCTCGCCTCGCCCTCGATCATGGCCGGGATCCAGACCTCGGCGGTGATCAACGTCGGCACGGCGACGCTGGGCGCGCTCATCGGCGCGGGCGGGCTGGGGCAACCGATTCTCACCGGTATCCGCCTCGACGATCGGGGACTCATCCTCGAGGGAGCGGTCCCCGCCGCGGTGCTGGCGCTGCTGGTCCAGGGGGCGTTCACGCTTCTCGGAAAGGTGGTGGTGCCCCGGGGGCTGCGCCTGGGCCCCGGCGCCTGACCGGAGCGGAACCGGCCATCAGCTCTTCGAGAAGATGCTTCCAGGCCTCGCGCTCCCGCGCGGGATCCACCAGCGGCTTGAGCGCTTCGATGTGCCGCGCGAGCCTCGCGTGGAAGGTCCCATTCTGTTCCACGCGACGCAGCAGCCGGGCCAGGACTCGCGTGTTCCCCCGCGGAAAGTATCCCGGATAACGGGGCCCCATCAGCCCGACCGATCCAGGCACCCTGGAAGCCAGCACCGGGACCGAGGCGGCAATCGCCTCGGACACCACGTTGGCCCCGCCTTCCGACCGGGAGCTGAGCACCAGGACCCTGGCGCGCCCCAGCCGGCGGATCGTCTCGCCGCGCGGGAGGCTCCCGAGCCACCTGTAGCGCGGATTCCGCCGCTGCTCGAGCAGGGCCCGGCGCGCCATCGCCTTCGTCATCGCCGAGCCGATGTGAAGGACCTTCACGCGGGATCCCTCCGGCAGGAGGCGGGCGGCCAGGGCGGCGCGAAAGGGGTCCTTGACCGCTCTGAGGTGCCCGACGACACACACCTCGAAATCCCGGACGGAAGGACGCCCGGGCGTCCCCAAGGCCGACTGGTGGATCACCCTCACCTTGGCCCGGTGCGCGCGCGGCAGCGCCCGCCCGGCCAGGGGCTGCAGGACCACGAGCCGATCGGCCATGGCGAGGGAGCGCCGCGTCGCCCGCGTGCCGCGAGCCGGCCCGTAGATGTCGGTCCCCGTCAGGGCCACGACCACCGGCCGGCCGGGCCGGTCGCGGCGGAAGCGCGCCACCGAAGGGTGGCTCCGGTGGGCGTGAAGCGCTATCAGGATGTCGGCGCGGCCGCCGCGGTACTCGTTCTCGATCCGCACGGCGTGCCCGAGCGATTTCAGCAGCGCCGCCCATCGCGATGCCGTCACGGAGTTGCCGCCCGGGACGCCCCGGCGGGCCGGGGTCACAATCCGGATGTCGAGAGGGCGCATGTGCGGAAGCCGGCAAAGACATCCCGCCGGTCCGGCGTGTAGAAGTTCCTGTAGGCGTTCCGGATCAACCGCGAACGCGTCGTCCAGCAGCCGCCACGCAGCACCTTCTGCGTCCCGAACCAGGGTCTGGAGTAGTCTTCGTACGGATCCGCCGAGAAGCCCGGGTAGGGGCCGAAGTCGCTGTCGGTCCACTCCCACACGTTGCCGATCATCTGGCGGCATCCGAAGGCGCTGTCGCCGGCCGCCAGGGCGTGGACGCTCATCGTGCCGCCGGCGGCCGCGTCGAGGTTCGCGAGCCCGGGACCAGGGAGAGAGTCGCCCCATGGGTACCGGCGCTTCGTTCCCGGGAGACCCCCCGCCCGGCCCGGCTCCGCCGATGCTGCCGCCTCCCACTCCGCTTCGGTGGGCAGACGCCGGCCGGCCCAGCGGCACCAGGCGTCGGCCTCGAACCAGCTCACGTGCGCGACCGGCAAGTCGGGCTCGAGCGCGACCCAGCGATCGAAATGCCGCCGCAGCCAGGCTCCGTCTTCCTTTCTCCAGTACACCGGGCGCCTGGCCCCGGTTTCGGAGCGCCAGCGCCATCCCTCGTCGCTCCAGAGATCCCGGCGCTCGTAGCCCCCGTCGTCCACGAAGCGGGCGTAGGCCTCCTGCGTCACCGCCGTGCGCGCGATGGCTAAGGGTTCCAGGTAGACGCGATGGGCCCACTTCTCGTTGTCGAACACGAACGATCCGTCCCGCAAGGAGCCCAGTTGAAAGGCGCCCCCAGGAACGTGAGCGTCCCCTTCCGCCGGCGCGAGAACGCCCGGCTGCGTGGAGGGCAAGGCCCCCGCCAGCGCGCGTGGGGCGGGCCAGGCGTGCGTCTGTCGCGTGTAGAGGAAGGCCTCGCCGTGCATGTCCTCGTGAAACACAGCAAGCTCCAGGAAGTAGCGATCCCGGCTGGTCGGCCCGGAACGCGCGATCCCCTGCAGCACGGCGTCACGGACCTGCTCGAGGTACTCCACCGTGCGCTTGCGCGACGGGAGAGGAAGATCCCACCGCGTGTCGTGGGGGATGCGACTGGAGTCGTAGAGCCGATCGCCATCCTCACGCAGCGCAGGGCGTCCCCAGGCGTGCCGGAGGACCCAGAATTCCTGGAACCATCCGACGTGCCCCACCTCCCAAAGCGGCGGGTTGACGATGTCCAGCCTCGGACCCAGCCATTGATCGTCATCGAGATCCGCCACGAGGGAGAGTGTGCGGTCTCGAGCCTCGGAGACGCGGGCGGCGAGTTCCTGGGGGTCCACGGTCATGTCCTCCGGAGGAGACCCGGAGTCACAATAACACGACGTGGAGCTTTGTCCCGGGTGGGTCTCTGGCGCAGGACCCTTGGTCACGATAACATCCACGGCACGAGATTCACCGTGGCGCGACACGATTGGGATCGTCCCACCCGGAGAACACCCATGGACCCTGCCGTGACGAGGCGGGCGCCGCTTTCCCTGCGCCCGGCGCCTGCGCTCGTGGGTGCTGCGATCGCGCTGGCCGTGATCGGCTCGGCGGTGGTGTACAAGACCGCCGGCTCGATGAAGGCGCTCTCCGCCGCCGGGATCACGGGCACGCTGGCGCCCAAGGCGCGCTGGATCGCGCTGGAAGGGCTCCCCGAATGGGTGAAGCCGCTGGCCGACACCCTGAACTACTTCGCGTGGATCGCGGTGGCCCTCGGCTTCGGCATCCTCATCGGCGCCATCGTGCGATCCTCCCTGCCCGCGCGCTGGCTGTCCCGCACGCTCTCCATGGGCGGTCCCTTCGGGATCGCGGCCGGCGCCGCGATCGGCGCCCCTCTCATGCTCTGCTCCTGCTGCATCGCGCCGGTGTTCGACGGCGCGTACGCCCGCACGCGCCGGCTCGGCCCCGCGTTGGCGCTCATGATCGCCGCGCCCGGGCTCAATCCGGCGGACCTGGCCATCACCTGGATGGTCTTCCCGAGGGGCATCGCCCTGGCGCGCCTGTCGCTCTCGCTGGCCGCGGTGGCCGTGGCCGGAGCGATCGGCGGGATGTTCCGGGAGACGCTTCCTCCGGAAGCGAATGTGATCGACGAGCCTGCCCCGTCATGGAGCGCGTGGCGCGCGAGCGTCGCCGCCACGCTCGCCGACACGGTCCGCCGCTCCCTCCCGGCCATGCTGGCCGGCACCCTGCTTTCGGCCATCATCATGCAGATCGGCCCGCTGG
>DATEEA010000070.1:0-12756 GCA_035281445.1 Candidatus Polarisedimenticolia bacterium | reverse complement strand
TGGCCGCGGATGAGGACCGGCCGGTCCGGCTGGCGCCTCACCGCCGGCCTGGACGGCTCGGCTGCGGGGAGGCCGACCGGACGCTGTCTCGCCCCCGGCCGGCCGGCGCCGGCGTCCGCCTCGCGCTGCACGCGAGGCACGGCGGCGCCCGGCTGTCTGCGGTTGTTGAGGCGCACCAGCCGCTGTCTCTCGTTCTCGCGGAACGGCATGCGCCTCGCCGGCTCGTCGTCGCGCAGCTGGAGCTGCGGCCGCCCGGAGAAGGTGCGGTGCAGCTCCTCGGTCAGCCGCGGGGCGGCGTGCACGCGCCTCGGGTCGATCCGCGGATGGCCGCGCACGACGACTCTGCGCCGCTCGATGTCGCGCAGCACGACGGTGTCGCGCACGATGATGGTGTGGATGCGGCGGGCGTAGAGCCTGTCGCCGCGGACGTAGACCCATGGGGCGCGGTGCGCGCCGAAGTGGAAGGAGACCGGACGGTCGTAGTAGCCCAGCGGGCACCAGCCGAAGTATCCCGGCGAGACGCTCCAGGCCACGTACGCTCCGGAGAAGACGTGCCCGGGGATCCAGACCCAGCCGCTGCCCACCAGGAACTCCCATCGTCCGTAGTGGAACGGCGCCCATCCCCAGGGCTCGTACGAGACCCACACCATCCCGGCGGGGCTGTAGGTCCAGCGGCCGTAGAGGTAAGGCTGCCAGTCGGAGGCCAGGCCCACCGGCCGCCAGACCCAGCCGTACGAGGGGTTGTTGTACCAGTTGCCGTAGTAGGACAGCTCCGAGGCGTAAGGGCGCACCGGCTCGGGGAGCCCCACCGGCTCGTCCTCGTCGTGCCGCGCCTCGCGCACAAGCGCCTCCTGGCGCTCGGCCGCCCACTGGTCGAAGCCGTCGGTCAGCCGCGTGTTGACGATCTGCGGCTCGCCGGGGATCTGCCCGCCGCGGACGGTCACCCGCTCGCCGCTGCGAGCCATGGTGGAGACCTCCTGCGACATGACTTCGGCCACGCCGCGGCGCGAGATCACCGTGGTCGCCGTCGAGTCGGCGTCGATCCGGAAGATCCCGTCGGACAGCAGGAACACCGAGGCGGCGTCGGTGTCGATCTGGAAGCGCTTCTCGCTGGAGTCCATCGCCTCGGCCATCACGATGGCCGCCCCGAAGGGGAGCTGCAGGATGGTGGTGTCCTCGATGCGGCTGGTGCCGTCCGACAGGGACTGGAGGACGAGCTCGGAGTCGGAATCGAGCATCACCACGGAGCCGTCGGCGAGCTGGATCTCGGCTCTCCCACCCGGGCCGGTGATCAGGACGTCGCCCGGGGCGATCGGCTCGTTGATCACCAGGTCGCTCAGGATCTGGTCGTCGCGCCGGAGCTGGAGGGTCCCCTCGATGTGGCGCAGCCGGCCGTAGACAGCCCCGGCCTGGTCGGCGAGGTCGCTCTGCTGGAAGGTCTCCAGGTGGGTGTCGTCGTAGGCCTCCTGCGCCAGGGCCCGGCCGGATGGACCCAGGGCCAGGATCGAGGTCAAGGCGATCAGGACCGTCAGAGTCGTCCTTCCCAGCGTCGTCATGATGTGTCCTCCGGCAGGCCGCTCGCGGGGTCAGGGGCCGAGACGAACCAGCCACCCCGGCGCAATGCAATCGGCGGGCCATCCTCCAGTCTTCCCTGGGGTTTGTAACTCGTTCAGAGGAAACAGTATACCACCGTGGAAGAAGCTCCCGCCCGTCCCCGATTGTGCTCCGGCGGTCACGTGGGTGTCACCCAGGCAGGACGCTGGGGCGCGGTTGATCCTCCGGGGGGGCCGTGGTACGTTCGCGCTCCGTCCGTCCACCACCTCGCGCGGCAGGTGATCGAGCATGGCCATCCGGAGAATCGTGAAGTTCGGAGACCCCGTCCTGGGGACCCCCACCCGCAGGGTGGAGGGGATCGACGACGGCATCCGCACCCTGGTGACGGACATGATCGAGACGATGTACGCCGCCCCCGGGGTGGGCCTGGCGGCCAACCAGGTGGGGGTCTCGCTGCGTGTCGCGGTCATCGACGTCACCGCGGGACAGGAGCCGGGCAGGGTCATCGTCCTGATCAACCCCGACGTCGTCGAGCAGGAGGGCCGGCAGGTGGAGGAGGAGGGATGCCTCTCCATCCCCGGCTACACCGAGTTCGTTCAGCGCCCCGCGCGCGCCGTGGTCCGAGCCCTGGATCTGGAGGGCAAGGAGTTCACCATGGAAGGGCGCGAGCTGCTGGCCCGCGCCTTCTGCCACGAGACCGACCACCTCGACGGCAAGCTCTTCATCGAGCGGCTGGGAGGGATCAAGCGGCAGCTCATCACCAAGCGCGTCCGCCGGGCGGCGGAAGCGGGCGAGTGGAGCGACATCTATCCATGAGGGTCCTCTTCATGGGGACCCCGGCCTTCGCCGCCGACAGCCTGCGCGCACTGCTCGAAGCCGGCCATGACGTCGCCGCCGTGGTCACCCGTCCGGACGCCCCGGCCGGCCGCGGCCGCTCCCTGCGTCCCAGCGAGGTGAAGCGGCTCGCCGCGCAGCGGGGGCTCCCCTTGCTGCAGCCGGCGGGGGTCCGCGGCGAGGACTTCTGGGCCCAGGTCGCCGCCCTCGAGGTGGACCTGATGGCGGTGGTGGCCTTCGGGCGCATCCTCCCCGGGGCGCTCCTCGATATCCCTCCGATGGGTGCGGTCAACGTGCACGCGTCGCTCCTGCCGCTCTACCGGGGCGCGGCGCCGATCGCCTGGGCCATCGCCCGCGGCGAGGCGCGGACGGGCGTCACCACCCAGAGGATCACCGAGAGGCTCGACGCAGGTGACATTCTCATGCAGCGCGCCACCCTCATCGGCCCCGAGGAGACGGCGGCGCGGCTGGAGCGCAGGCTCGCCCCCCTGGGTGCGGATCTCCTGGTGGAGACTCTCGAAGGGCTGGCCCGGGGGACCCTCGCGGCCGTCCCGCAGGACGAGTCGCGCGCCACGCACGCCCCCCTCCTGAGGAAGGAAGACGGCCGCATCGACTGGAGCCGGCCGGCGGAGGAGATCGCCCGCAGGGTGCGCGCGTTCGATCCCTGGCCGGTGGCCCGGACCACGCTCCCCGGTCCGGCCGGCCGGCCCTTGCTGGTCTGGAGGGCGAGCCAGCCGCCGCACGGGGAGCGGGCCGCCGCCGTTCCCGGGACCGTCCTGGCGACGGCGCCGCCGTCCGCGGGGCGGGCGGGGGTGCTGGTGGCCTGCGGCGCCGGGGCGCTGCTGCTGGAGGAGGTGCAGCCGGCAGGGGGCGCCAGGATGCCCGCGGCGGCGGCCGTCGCGGGGCGCTGGCTGGCGGCGGGTGACCGGCTTGGATCGGAGTGACCCCCGCGCCGCCGCGCTCTCCATCCTGCAGCGCGTCGAGCACGAGGGGGCCTACTCCTCGATGCTGCTGCAGTCGCTCGACGCCGGGCGGCTCCACCCCCGCGACCTGGCTCTGATCACCGAGCTGGTGCTGGGGGTGCTGCGCCGCGCGCGCTACCTCGACCACGTCCTGGCGGCGTTCTCCTCCCGCCCGGTGGAGGCGATCGACCCTCGCCTGCGCACCACGCTGAGGCTCGGCCTGTACCAGCTCCTGTTCACGCGCATCCCGGACCACGCCGCCGTCGATCGCACCGTCGAGCTGGCGCGCCGCGGCCGCGGAGGCGGGCGGGCCGCGGCCTCGTTCGCCAACGGGGTGCTCCGGGCGGCCTCCAGGCATCCCGGACGGATCCCGCCGCCTCCGCGCCCGGCGGAGGGGGAGGATCCCGCCGCCGCGCTGGCGGTGGCCGAGTCCCACCCCGAGTGGCTGGTGCGTCGCTGGATCGCGCGGTTCGGCCCCGGGGAAGCGGCGCTCCTCCTGGCCGCGCAGAACCGTCCCGCCCCCGTCGCGGCGCGAGTGACCGGGGGCGCGCCGCGGCTGACCGCCGCCGAGGCGTCGCTCGCCTCGGAAGGGATCCGGACCAGGCGCTCGGCGTGGCTGGACGACGTGCTCGTGGCCCCCTCGGGAGCGCTGCACCGCACCTCCGCCTTCAGGCGAGGGGAGCTCTACGTCCAGGACGAGGGCTCGGCCCTGGTGGCGCGTCTGGCCGGAGCCTCGCCCGGCGATCGGGTGCTGGACGCCTGCGCCGCGCCCGGCGGCAAGAGCCTGGCGATGGCCGAGCGGGTTGGGGAGGCGGGGCTCGTTGTCTCGGCCGATCTGCACCCCTCGCGCCTGCGGCGGCTGGCCTCCAACGCCCGCAGGCTGCGGCTCGCCTGCGCCCCGCTGGCGGCCGATCTCTCGGCCGACCCCCCCTTCTCCAAGGAGACCGCCTTCGACGTCGTGCTGGTGGACGCCCCCTGCTCGGGCACCGGGATCATCCGGCGCGACCCCGAGCTGCGGGACCGGCTCTCGCAGGAGGCGCTCGGCAGGCTGGCGGCGCGCCAGCGCGAGCTCCTGGACCGCGCGTCGGGCCTGGTGCGCCGGGGAGGGGTCCTGGTCTACTCGGTCTGCAGCCTGGAGCCGGAGGAAGGGGAGCTCCTCGCGGCCGCCTTCCTCGACGGCCACCCGGACTTCGCCGCGGCCGATGCGCGCGAGGCCCTCCCCTCTTCCGCGCACGGCCTGACCGCGCCGACTCCGGCCGGCCGCGCGCTGATGACGCTGCCGCACCGCGACGACATGGACGGCTTCTTCGCCATCCGGATGTCGCGTCAGCGGTAGGAGGGCTTCTCCCGCCGGGTGCCGTTGGCGTGCGTCAGGTCGACGGTCAGCCGCCCGGCCTGCGCCACGGTCACCGGCACGCGCCAGGAGTACACGCCGCCGCCGGCCGCCAGCTCCGCCTGGACGAGGAACTCCCCGGCGGGGACCGGCTCCAGCACGTACCGCCCCTCCCCGTCGGTGACCGCGCGCCGCACCGCGTGGCGCTCCAGCAGCGCGCCGGCTGCGGCGTGGCACTCCTCGTCCAGCCGGTGGATCTCGGCGATCGTCCGCCGGCGCTGCGCCTTGGCCTCGTCGCTGGCCTCGAAGGCGCGCGTGGTGTTCGGGATGCTGCGCAGCGCGCGCCCCGCTTCGTCCTTGAGCTTCGCCGCCTTCTCCTCCAGCGGGGCCCGCCGGCGGGCGCACTCCGCCTCGTGGGCGTCGAGCTCCCGCGCCAGGCCGGCGGCTCCGTCGAGCAGCCTCACCGCCACGCGGGAGCCGGGGATGGTCGTTCCTCCCGGCTCGGTGACGAAGACCACTCCGCCGATCGATCCGCCGGACGGCCCCTGTGCGGGAAGAGGAACCGGCGGGGCCTCCTGCTGCCGCGGCGTGGGGGCGGGCTCCGCCTCGTCCTCCAGGGTGCCCTGCGGGGAGGGGGACGGGGCGTCGTCCTCGCCCGTCCGTATCCAACCTTCCACGATCACCCTGGCCCAGCCGTCCCGCTCCTCCATGGTCATGACCTGGGCGCCCGGAAGGAGGATCGCCACGCGCTCTCCCCGGGGGCTCGCCGTCATGTCGGCCGGCTCGCGCAGCGGCTGCGGCTGTCCCGACGAAAGCGCTCCCGCCGCGGCCGCCACGGCGATCGCGCAGCTCAGAGAGGCGACCCTGCTCCTGCGCATGACGTGCTCCTTGTCCGGACGCGGCGGAGAAAAAAAAGGCAGCGCGTGAGCGCTGCCTTTCTGGAGGTGGATCCAAGAGCCCGGGGACGAAGTCTGCGGCCGCGAGATGCAGGCTTCTTTTCCACACCGCCATCCGCCCGGTGAATTTCCAGAGGAGCCGAACGGCCGGCGACGGTTTCTCTCGGATTGGAACGCGCGGATCGTACACCGGACCCGGGGAGGGCTGTCAAGGAAGAGGGTTCCGGCACCTTACCCCTTGCAAATATTCGACTTGCGCCGGGCCGGCCGGAGCGGGTATCGTTCGCCCATGGACACCCTGTTCCCGGAGATGGAGCCCCCCGCGCCGGCCGGCCCCTCCCCCGACGCGCCGCTGGCCGACCGGATGCGCCCGCGGACGCTCGAGGAGTTCGTGGGGCAGCGCCGGATCCTGGGTGAAGGGAGCCTCCTGAGGCGCGCCATCGAGCAGGACGCCCTGCGGTCGGTGATCTTCTGGGGCCCTCCAGGCTCCGGCAAGACGACGCTGGCCCGCATCATCGCCGGCCGCACGCGCTCGCACTTCATCTCCTTCTCCGCGGTGCTGTCGGGGATCAAGGAGATCAAGGAGGTCATGCGGGAGGCGGAGAAGCACCGCGCGCGGGGAGCCCGCCGGACGATCCTGTTCATCGACGAGATTCACCGCTTCAACAAGGCGCAGCAGGACGCCTTCCTCCCCTTCGTGGAGAAGGGGGACATCGTGCTCATCGGCGCCACCACCGAGAACCCCTCCTTCGAGGTCAACGCCGCCCTGCTGTCGCGCTCCAAGGTGTGCGTGCTGGAGATGCTCGCTCCGGCCGAGATCGAGGAGATCCTCCGGCGCGCCCTCGACGATCCGCGCGGGCTGGGTGGGCGGGGGATCGTGGCGGACGAAGGGGTCCTCGCCGCGATCGCCGGCCGCGCCCAGGGGGACGCGCGCTTCGCCCTCAACGCGCTGGAGTCGGCCGCGGCGGCCAGGCACATCACCCTGGACGTGGCGAAGGACGCCCTTCAGAAGACGGCTCTGTATCACGACAAGGCCGGAGAGGAGCACTTCAACCTCATCTCGGCGCTCCACAAGTCGATGCGCTCGTCCGACCCCGACGCCGCCCTCTACTGGCTGGCGCGGATGATCGAAGGGGGGGAAGACCCGCTCTACATCGCCCGCCGGATCGTCCGCTTCGCCAGCGAGGACATCGGCAACGCCGACCCCAGGGCGCTGTCGGTGGCCGTCGCCGCCCGCGACGCCTTCCATTTCCTGGGACTCCCCGAGGGAGCGCTGGCCCTGGCCCAGGCGGCGGTGTACATGGCCGTCGCCCCCAAGAGCGACGCGGTGTATCGCGCCTACGGCGAGGCGGAGCAGGACATCCGGGAGGGGAAGATCGAGCCGGTTCCGCTGAACATCCGCAACGCGCCGACCGGGCTGATGAAGGGGCTGGGCTACGGCAAGGGCTACCAGCATGCCCATGACTTCGAGCAGGGGATCACCGACCAGAGCCTCCTGCCGCCGGGGCTCCAGGATCGCGTCTACTACCGCCCGGGCGACTCGGGAGAGGAGGCGGAGGTCTCCAGGCGCCTCGATCGCCGGCGGGAGCTGCGCCGCAAGCGCGGAGCCCGCAGGAAGACGTGACCGCGGGGCCTCGCCGCCCGCGCTACGCGGGCCGGCCCGGCGCGGCCTCGCTCCCGTGGTGGACCACCCGCTGGGGGAAGGGGATCTCGATCCCCTCCGCCTCGTAGCGCTCCTTGAGGCGCATGATGGTCTCGTGGATCAGGCGGGCGCGATCGGCGAACTGGCTGCCGCGCAGCACCACGGTGAGCTGGATGGCGGAATCGCCGAAGGCGTTGAACCAGACCACCGGCTCGAAGGAGCCGACCCCGCCGGGCACATCGGCCATCACCTCGCGGGCCACGTCCAGAGTGACCTCCTCCACGCGGCGCAGGTCCGATCGGTAGCCGACCCCCAGGCCGACGGTCACCGTCAGCATCGGCTCCGGCTTGCTGAAGTTGGTGACGATCATGTCCACCACCCTCTGGTTGGGTACGATGATGACGTTGTTGCCCAGGTCCTTGAGCATGGTGGTGCGCCACCCGATGTCGTCCACGTACCCCTGCATCCCGTTCTCCAGGGAGACGAAGTCCCCCGGACGGATGGGGCGCGCCATGGCCAGGTGCAAGCCGGCGAAGAGGTTGGAGAGGGTGGGCTGCAGCGCCAGCGCCACGGCCAGCGAGCCGACCCCCAGGGCGGTCAGCAGAGGGGTGATGGACACCCCCAGGTTGGAGAGGATGAGCAGCCCGCCGGTGATGAACACCACGATGCGCAGGACGTTCTGGGTGATGCTGGTGGTGGCGACCGTGGTGCCCGCCTCCCGGGTGAACCGAGCCAGGAGCTCGGTCCCCAGGGTGGCCGCGGCGAAGCACAGGGAGAGGACGAGGCCGACCGAGGCCAGCCTGTCCACCACGTTGTAGGCGCGCTCGGAGAGGGGCGCGAGGCGGGCGGACAGCACCAGGCCGCCCAGAAGGAACCAGAAGGGAATCTGACGGCGGGTGGAGGTGAGCAGCAGATCGTCGAGCTCGGTGCTGGTGCGCGAGACGATGGCCGCCAGCCGGTGCACCACCACGGCTCGGGCGATGTAGCCCAGCGCCACGGCGCCACCCAGCGCCAGCGCCGCCATGAGCCATCGCTGCTGAATGTCGGCATCCACGCCGCGTCCCTCCGCCGCCGGCGCGCGCGCGCCGCCGCGACATTCTGTCGGATGGGCGGGGCCGGATCAACGTGGCGGGGAGAATGCTAGAATGCCGGGCGCCTCGCGGGATCCCCCGCAAACCCCCGTCCAGGAGAGTCGTCTTGGCCAAGTCCGCCTCCCCCAAGCCCGGCAAAGGCCGGCCGGCGCCCCGCCGCGGCGCCGCCATCCGCACGGCCGCGCAGAAGTCCCAGATGAAGCTGTTCGCCGACGATCCGTCTCCGGCCCCGGCCGCGGCGGCCCCCGCGACGGGCCCTGCCGGGAAGGGGAGGAGAGGATCCGGCCGGAGGACGGGCCCCGCCGCCCTGCCGTCCCTGGAGCCGGCCGCTCCCATCCCCGCCGGGGCTCCGGTGGCGCCGGTCACCGCGGGGCAGCGCCGGCGCGAGACCGCCGAGTCGATGGCCTCCCGCCAGCGGGAGATCTCGGTGTCGGAGTTCTTCACCAAGAACCGGCACCTGCTGGGCTTCGACAACCCGGCCAAGGCGCTCCTGACCGCCATCAAGGAGGCGGTGGACAACTCTCTGGACGCCTGCGAGGAGGCGGGGATCCTTCCGGATCTGAGGATCGCCATCCGCGAGGTGGGCGAGGAGCGGTACCGGATCACCGTGGAGGACAACGGCCCGGGCATCGTCAAGCAGCAGGTCCCGCGCATCTTCGGCAAGCTCCTGTACGGATCGAAGTTCCACGTGCTCAAGCAGTCGCGCGGACAGCAGGGGATCGGCATCTCCGCCGCCGGGATGTACAGCCAGCTCACCACCGGCAAACCGGTGCGGATCGTCTCGCGCACGGGCAAGGGGAAGCCCGCGCACTTCTACGAGATCCACATCGACACGCGCAAGAACGCCCCGGAGGTCCTCCGCGAGGGGACGGTGGAGTGGCCGCACGACCACGGCACCAGCGTGGAGATGGAGCTCCAGGCGACCTACAAGAAGGGGCGGCGGTCGGTGGACGACTACGTGGCGCAGACCGCTCTGGCCAACCCGCACGCCGCCATCGGCTACACCGATCCCAAGGGGGAGACGGTGCATCACCCCCGGCTGACGGAGTCCCTGCCGCACGAGCCGGTGGCCATCAAGCCGCACCCCTACGGGGTCGAGCTGGGCTTCCTGATCAAGATGCTGAAGGAGACCCGGGCCCGGAACCTGCGCGGGGCGCTGCAAGGGGACTTCTCCCGCGTGAGCGGCAAGGTGGCCGACGAGATCGCGGCCGCGGCCGGTCTGCGGCCCGAGGCCCGTCCCCAGAACCTGCAGCCCGACGAGGTGGAGAGACTCTTCAAGGCCATCCCCGGCGTCCGGATCATGAGCCCTCCCACGAACTGCCTGTCTCCCATCGGCGAGCAGCTCATCCGCGATGGGCTGGCCAAGATGGTGCCGGAGTGCGACTTCTACACCTCCATCACCCGCAGCCCGGCGGTGTACCGCGGCAACCCCTTCCAGATCGAGGCCGGTCTGGCCTACGGGGGGCCGCTGCCGGCCGACGATCTGATCGATCTGTGGCGCTTCGCCAACCGCGTGCCGCTCCAGTACCAGCAGGCGGCCTGCGCCATCACCCGGTCGGTGGTGCTCAACGACTGGAAGAACTACGGACTGGCGCAGTCGCGCGGGGCGCTCCCCGCCGCCCCCATGGTCCTGTTCGTCCACATGGCCTCGGCCTGGGTCCCCTTCACCTCGGAGAGCAAGGAGGCCATCGCCTCCTACCCCGAGATCGTGAAGGAGATCCGGTTGGCCCTGCAGGAGTGCGGCCGCCGCCTGGGGGGGTGGATCCGGCACCGCAGGCGCGAGGAGGACGCGGAGAAGAAGCGCTCCTACATCGAGAAGTACATCCCGCACATCGGCATCGCGCTGCGCGAGATCCTGGGCTTCCCGGCGAAGGAGGAGGCCCGCGTCGTGGAGACGCTCAAGGACACGCTCGAGCGCAGCCGCGCGATCTAGGAGGACCGACGTGGCACGAGGGACCGTGCAGAAGATCAAGGATCAGGCGCAGGACGTCCACCGCCGGATCATGAAGAAGCAGAAGCCGAGCCTGAAGTTCCCTCTCCGCTCGCTCTCCAACGTGAAGTACGACCCCAAGCAGGGCTTCCTGGAGATGCGCGGCCGCAAGAAGGAGCGCACGCTGACCGTCTCCACTGTCAAGACCTTCGCCCAGACGCTGCGCATGATGGCCCTGTCCA
The DNA here is from genome assembly GCA_035281445.1 of Candidatus Polarisedimenticolia bacterium. Taxonomy (GTDB): domain Bacteria; phylum Acidobacteriota; class Polarisedimenticolia; order JACPZX01; family DASXTC01; genus DATEEA01. The sequence goes on along the minus strand of DATEEA010000070.1, from coordinate 2,272 downwards.
AGGAGCTCGTCGAGCAGGACGACATCGCCACCAAGCGGGAGGCCTACTACGTCAGCAAGAACTGGGAGGAGTGCCGGTTCCTGGAGCAGACCGAGTCCGACACGGTGATGGACGACGTGGAGGCGCTGTTCGAGCTGAACCGCGAGCAGCTCGGCTTCATCCCCGAAGAGAAAGGCGGGGAGGTGGCCGGCCGCCTCGTCATCCTGGACAAGGACGGCGACACCGGCAAGACGCTGCGCATCGACTGCACCAAGTTCGGCTCGGGAGCCTATTCCATCCCCATCTCCGTCGAGCACCTCAAGTTCGAGACGGACGCGAAGTTCATCCTGGCCATCGAGACGGCCGGGATGTTCCAGCGGCTGGTCAAGCACAACTACTGGAAGGGGGCCGGCTGCATCCTGGTGTCCATGGGAGGGGTGCCCACGCGGGCCTGCCGCCGGTTCATCCGCCGGCTGGCCGACTTCAAGAGGATTCCGGTCTACGTCTTCGTGGACGGAGACCCCTACGGCATCTCCAACATCTACCGGACCCTGAAAGTGGGATCAGGCAACGCCGCGCACCTCAACGAGTACTTCTGCGTGCCGCAGGCGTCCTTCCTGGGGATCACCCCCCAGGACATCGTGGACTACAAGCTCCCCACCCATCCCTTGAAGGACGTGGACATCAAGCGGGCGCGAGACGCCATCAAGAACGATCCGTTCTTCCAGCATCACCGCAAGTGGGTGCAGGCGATGGAGCATCTGCTCAAGATGGGGGTGCGCGCGGAGCAGCAGGCTCTGGCCAAGCACGGGCTGAACTACGTCATCGAGCGGTACCTGCCCGAGAAGCTGTCCCACCCGGAGAGGTTCCTGCCGTAGGCTCGGGCAGGGCTACCTGAGGCGGCGGCAGGTCCCCTTGATGTCGGCCGCGGGGAACCACCGCAGCTCGCGCGACGGCTCCGTCTCGATCAGGTAGGCGGGGGCGGGGGAGGCACCGGGGAAGATGTGCCTCTCCTCGGACTTGACCACCGTGCCGAAGGGCCGCCCGCTCACCGTCACCAGCCTGTCCCCCGGGGAGAAGGTGCGGAACCTGTCTCCATAGAGAGGAACCCATACGAACCCGACGATGGCGACGATCAGGACGACGCAGACGGCCAGGAGGCGGGCATCGTTCAGGAGCTGCTTGCGGGGGCGCTTGCGGGGGGCGGTGTCGAGCGCGTCGTAGGCCCGGCGCGCCGCCTTGTCCATCAGCACCATGTAGGCCCGCATGATCTCCGTCCAGCTCGCGCCGCGTCTCTCCGGAGCCATCTCCTCCAGGTGCTCGTAGGCGAGCTGGATCTGCTCCTCGGTCGCGTCGGGGGCAACGCGCAGGATGCGGTAGTAGCCCATGCTGTCCCTGCGGGGCGGCGCCATGGGGGCGTAACATTGTGTTGCCACCGGGTGGTGTCAACCGGGCGCGCGCCGGGGCGGGCTAGCCGGGGTAGAGGTCGGCAGGCTCGTCCGTGGCCAGCCGGCCTGGAGGGTAGGCCAGCGGGACGATGGGTGTCCCCGCGTAGTGCAGCTTGTACCGGTCCAGGTCGGTGACGTTGACGGGGGAGCTGACGTGATCGTTCTTCAGCCACACGGAGAACGACCGGAAGGCGCGCAGGTGACCGGCAAGGTCGGAGAACCGGTGATCGTCGGCGGGCAGCACCGGCCTTCCGGTCGTCACCCGGCGGTGGATCTCCAGCACGGACAGCGGCGCGTCAGACTCGTCCTTGTACCACGTGGCGTAGAGCGGATCGAAGCAGACCCACCTCCCCTGGTCGGGCAGCCGCGCCTCGATCACGTCGTGCCCGGCCAGCGACACGTACCGGGCGGGGACGCCGAACGACTGCAGCGCCTGCGCCAGCACGCAGGCGTACTCCGGCCCCCCCGCGCTCCCGGGGTCCGCGCGCACGGCCCCCAGGATGCTCCGGGCGTCGAGCGGATGGTGGCGACCGGGAACGCCGGGCTCCCATTGCCGCCGGGCCCAGCGCATCAGGGCGACGCACCGCTCCAGCTCGTCGGCCGCCTCGGCCACCACGAGGTCGAGCCGCTCCTGCCTGCGCAGCGCCGCCAGAGCCTCGGGTGGATCGAAGGTGTAACGGAAGCGGGGCGTCGGCCTGACCAGCGCCGGGTCGACGAACAGCGGGACGCGTGGGCCCTGGCCTGCGGCGACAGAGCCTGCGTCGTGGGGGGACGGCGGGTCGGCGGGGGAGCGAAGCCACAGGGCGGCGACCCCCACGCCCGCAAGGACCGCCAGGGACCGGACG
>DATEEA010000069.1:0-2763 GCA_035281445.1 Candidatus Polarisedimenticolia bacterium | reverse complement strand
CGCCACGGCCGGCGCGGCGGGCGTTGGAGCCGGAGGCGCCGGCGCGCCGCCCGCCTGAGCGGGAGGCTGCGCGGGGTCGGGAGGCTGCTTGCCTGCCTCCGGAGCGGGGGGCTTCTGTTCTGGCCTCGTCTCGTCAGCCATCGGCGCGTCCTCGCAGCGAGCGCTTCAGCGCTCCTCGCCGGGACGGGCGGGCGGCCACGTGGTTCGCCGTCCCCCCGGTCGACGCGGCCGCCGTGGGCGGCCATGTGGCGCAAAGGCGCACGATTGTAGCAAATGACCTCATGCTGTCAAGCAAACCGCTCTCGGAAGCCGGGACGTCCAAAGGATTTAACGTGGCGCACCCGGCGCGTCCCATTCCTTCAGCGCCTCGAGGGCGATGGAGCGCACCTTCAGGCTCGGATCGTCCTCGCTCAGCTCGCGCACGTGCTCCTTCAGCGACGGCTCCCTCAGCACGTACACGCCTTGCACGCCGTTGATCAGAGCGTTCACCTTCTGATCCTCGGTGATCCCTTCCACCCGATCGAGGTAGGCGCGATCGAGCATCGTGGCCAGCACGTCGCGCCCCGAGGGATCCCCCAGGACGGCGAGCGCCAGGGCCGCGTTCCACCGGATGTCCTGGGCCTCGTCCTCCAGGCGCGGCCGCAGGGCGGCGACGGCGGCCGGATCCCCCGTGCGGCCCAGCGCGTACACCGCCACCTTGCGGATCCCGGCGTCGTCGTCCGACAGCAGCGCCTCGAGCGGTCCGGCCGAGCCCGGGATCTTCCCCAGCACTCCGACCGCGCGCGCCGCGTGGAGCCGCACCTCGGCGTCGGGGTCGGAGAGGGCCTCCACCAGCGCCGCCCCTCCCGCCGGGTGCCCCAGGTTCTCCAGGGCGATCACCAGGTACTTGCGGATGCGGGGATCGACCCCGGCTTCCTCCCGCAGCACGCCGGCCACCTCCTGGACGAACCGCTCGTCCTGGCGCACCGACGGCTGGCGATCGATGGCCCGGGACAGCTCGAAGGCGGCCTGCCAGCGATCGGATCGTCCGGCGCTGCGCACCTCCTGAAGGAAGTCGCGAGCCGAGCGGTCCTCGGTGGTGAGAAGGCCGAACAGGATGAAGACGCCCACGCACAGAAGAACGATGAGTGACGGGACGATGAAGAACTGCGACAGCTCCCGGATGAACCCCTGCTCGGGCTCCCCGGGGTCCACGGGCCGCCCGGGCCCTCCGCCCGGAGCCTGCTCCCCGTGCTCCCGCTCGTCCATCGATGGTCTCCCGCCGGAGAGCCGCGCGGAGCGCGCAAGGGCCGCTTCCGGATCGAGCGTCACCATAGCAGCCGTGGATCCGGGGCGTCCACCGGGTCGACGGCGCGCGCGGCGCGTCGTGGTATCGTCGTGGCGCCGTGAAGCCGTCGCCTCGAGCCGTCGTGCTGTACGCGCGCTCTCCCGCGCTGGGAGAGGTCAAGACCCGCCTGCTCCCCGCATGCACTCCCGCCGAGGCTCTGGCGCTGCACAGGGCGATGACCGACGACAGCATCGAGCGGCTGGGCCTCGCCTGCGCCGGCCTGGCCTCCTTCTTCGTGGCCTGGAGCGGCCACCCGGCGGCGGCGCCGCTGCCCTCCGGGGCGGTGGTGGAGCGGCAGGCGCGGGGGGATCTCGGCGCGAGGATGGCGCAGACCGTGCGGCGGCGGACGGACGAAGGGTTCGGCGCGGTGGCGCTGGTCGGCTCGGACACGCCGCACCTCCCCACGGCGCGGCTGCGGGAGGCCTTCGCCGCCCTGGACTCAGCCGACGCCGTGGCCGGGCCGGCCGACGACGGCGGCTACTACCTGCTCGCAGTCAGGGCGCCGCACCCCGCGCTGTTCGCGGGGATCCCCTGGGGGACCTCGGCGGTGCTGGAGGCCACCCGCGAGCGCGCGCGGCAGGCGGGGCTCTCCCTGCGCGAGCTCGCTCCGTGGTACGACGTGGACACGCCCCGCGATCTGGAGCGCCTGCGCGCCGATCTCGCGGACAGGCGCCGCGCGGGCGACCCTGACGTCCCCCGCAGGACCTGGGCGGCTCTGGCCGTCATCCGGCCGGTCCCTCAGGCCGGCGGCTGATCGGCGCCGGCGATCGGGGCGCGGAGCGAGCCGTGGTCGGCGGCGCGCAGCGCGGAGCGGACCCACGCGGCGAACACCACCGACGCGGTCGCGCTGGCCGCGATCAACCCGGCGATCAGCCCCAGGAAAGGAGCGATCCCCGCCGCACGGGCCGCCTCCGCCCCTCCCAGGGCGCACGGGACGGTGAGCACGGCGTAGCGCAACAGCGCGATGGCCAGCCCGGGACGCCCCCGCGGCATGGCCTCGAAGACCGGGCGGATCAGGATGAACGGGATCATCGCCAGGCAGGCCAGCGGCACCGCGCGCAGCGCGGAGAGCGTGTAGCGCGCCGTCTGCTCGGCCTCGGCCAGCGACGAGGCGATGACCGGCCCCAGCAGCCAGACCAGCGGCGCCACCAGCGCCACGGAGTAGAGGGCCGCCGCCGCGCCCGCCTCGCGCAATCCCCTGCGGACGCCGTCCGTGTCGTGGGCGCCGAACCGGCGGGCCGCGTACGGCAGCATGGCCACCGAGGCCGCCATCACCGGCATCACCGACAGGAGCAGGACTCGGAAGTAGATGGAGTAGGCGGCGATGGCCTCGGTGGCCCGATCCAGCCGGGCCAGCAGGGCGTTGACCAGCGACGACTCGGCCGCCATCAGGGCGTAGGTCACGGCCGCCGGGACGGCCAGCGAGAGGATAGCGC
>DATEEA010000068.1:0-22461 GCA_035281445.1 Candidatus Polarisedimenticolia bacterium | reverse complement strand
TGGCCGGCCTGACCTATCTCGGCACGGCCGCGCTTCTCGACCGGCTCGCCGGAGGGCGAATCCGCTCAGTCCTCGTGGCCCTGGCGCGTGTCCGCTGACCCACCCACCGCGTCCCCGCGGCCAAGGAACCGGCGGTAGGCGGCATCCACCTCCCCCGCCAGCCGTCCGCGCGAGAACCGATCGCAGGCCCCCTTCCGGGCCGCCTCCGCCATGCGCTCCCGCAGGCCCCGGTCGGCCAGGAGGCGCTCCACGGCGCGGCTCAGCGCTTCGGCGTCGCCGGGAGGCACGCCCAGCGCCTCCTCCCCTTCCCTGAACAGCTCGGCGGCGCCTCCCCCTTTCGAAGCAACCACCGGCCGGCCGCAGGCCATGGCTTCCACGATCGTCCTTCCGAAGGGCTCCGGCCGGGTGCTGGCGTGCACCACCACGTCCAGCGCGCGGTAGACGGGGGCGGGATCCGCCTGGAAAGGGATGAAGCGAACGCTCTCCCCGAGCGACAGGCGCTCCGACAGGGCCACCAGCTCCTGCTCCGAGAACTGCGACCCGGCCGTCCGGTAGATGGGACCGCCGACGATGTAGAAGAGGCACGAGCCGGGGCGCCTGTCGCGCAGCCGGGCGGCCGCCTCCAGGAACACATCGTGCCCTTTCCAGCGTGCGTAAGACGCCACGAGCCCCACGCGCAGCCTCGTCCCGCTCCCGGAAGGGGGCTTCGACAGCCGATCCAGGAGCCCGGGGTCCGCGGGGCCCGGAGCGAAGACCCCGGTGTCGATGGCGTTGTGGACCACCTCCACGGGAAGGGGCCCCAGGATCCGGCGGGCGTCCGCCGCGACGGCATGCGAGATGGCGATCGCCCCCGCCGCCCTCCGGGCCAGCCGGGGCAGGACGCGGCGCAGCAGCGAGCGGGACGACAGGAAGTCCCTCAGATGCCACACCACCGGCGCGCGGGGCCGCCCGGCCACCGCCAGGACGTGGCTCTTCAGACTGTTGGTGTGCACCACGTGGGGCGCCATCTGCGCCAGAGCCGCCCCCAGCCGGCGGGACCACCGCCAGGCGGCCCACGCTGCGGGAAGGGACTTCGCGGCCAGGCCGGCGTAGGCTGCTGCGCTCCCGCTCAGCGTGAGCCCGCTGTCTCCCATGCCGGCGGCCCTCGCCCCCATGGGGATCACCAGCCCGGCCACGCCCAGATCCCTCGCCGCCGCCAGAAGCGGACCTTGCTCGGCGGCGATCAGACGCAGGTCGTCCCCGGGACGGTGCGCGCGCATCGAGGCGAGGAGATCGAGCAGGCTGCGCTCGGCGCCTCCCAGGGCCGCCGCCTGGCAGATGAAGACGATGCGCCTGGCTCCGGTCATGAGGAGCGGACGGCCCGCGCGCCGCGGGCCTGCAGCAGGGGCGCGAGCGCTTCGGCGTGCTCCCCGGCCACCCGATCCCAGGTGCGATCGCCCACCGCTCGGCGGGCGGCCTCGCCCATGCGGAAGCGGGCGGTGTCGTCGAGCACCAGGGACTGGAGGCCCGCGGCGATCTCCTCCCTGTCCGACGGGTCGTCGAGGAGGATCCCCTCGCCGCCGTGCGCGATGAGCTCGGCGGCGCCGGCCTGTCTCGACACGACGCATGGCAGCCCGCAGGCCAGGGCCTCGATGATGACCATCCCGAAGGGCTCGTAGAGCGTCGGGAAGAGCAGCAGGTCCGCCGCCCTGAAGTAGGGCGCCAGGCCGGCGGCAGGCGGCAGCAGCAGGATGCGGTCTTCGCAGCCGGCGCGCCTCGCCTCCTCCAGGAAGCGCCCGCGGTGTCCCTGCCCCAGAGCCACCAGCCTCACCCTTCGCCGGGCGGCCGGCGCCAGCCCCCCCACGGCGCCGATCGCCGCGTGGAGGCCCTTGCGATCGTAGGCTCCGGCGAAGAGGGCCACGACCTCCTCGGGGAGGACGCCGAGCTGCCGCCTCAGCCGCTCGCGCCCGGAGAGATCTTCGGGTCCGGCACAGGGCCGGAACTCGCCGGTGTCCACGCCGTGGTGGATGACCCGCACCTGGCCCTGGAGCCCAAAGTGCTCCTCCAGCTCGGCGGCCACCTTCCGCGAGCAGGCGAGATAGGTCTTGTCGGGGGTGAAGGCCATGCGCTCGAGGGCCATGTAGGCCCGGGTCAGGGCGTCGTAGTAAGAGGACAGGAGCCGGTTGCGCAGTCCTCCGCCCGCTCCCGCCCTCGGCGGCCGGCGCATCGCTGCGGGCAGCCGGCCGCGCACCGCCATCCAGGCGGTGTGGACGAAATGGACCTGCACCACGTCGCTGGCCACGGTGCAGGCGCCCGCCACGTGGAGGAGGCGGCCCTTGCGGCGGGCGCCGGCCAGCAGCGGCGTGGCCGCCGCCAGGAAGTGCAGGCTCCGGAGTCCCGCGGGCTGCCGCACGCGCGGGCGGATCCGGTGGAACGCCACCTCCCCCCAGCCGTCGGGCTCATAGGGATCCTGGAAGGCATAGGCGTAGACGTGCACCGGCCACAACCGGCTCAGCCGGCGCGCCACTTCCAGGGTGACGCGCTCCTGTCCGCCGGAGCCGTCCAGGTGGTGGATGACGTAGGCCAGTTCCGCCGGCCCGCCACCGGGAGCCGAGACGCGCGGAGTCCGGGCGCTCCCCCGGGCCGTGCTCATCGCGCGGAAGGGGCCCCGGCGCGGGCGGCCACTCCCCGGCGGGCCGCGAGCAGCCGGTCGTAATGGGCTTCCAGGCGCTCCACCATGGCCGGGGGCGAGTAGCGGGCGGCCACCGTGCGGCGGCCCTGGTCGCCCAGCGAGCGCCTCAGCGAAGCATCGTCGATCAACCGCCTCATGGCCGTTCGCAGCGCCGACTCGTCCCCGGGCGGGTGGAGCAGCCCGTCCACGCCCTCGGTCACGATCTCCAGCGGGCCACCCGCCGCCGAGGCGATGACCGCGCAGCCCGCGGCCATGGCCTCGATCACCACCAGCCCGAAGGGCTCCGGCGCGGTGGCCGAGTGGACCACGATGTCCATCCTGGCCAGGTACGGCAGCACGTCGTCCTGGAAGCCTGCGAAGAGGATCCTGCCGCCGGCGCCTTCCGCGCGGGAGAACTCGCGAAGCGTCCGGGCGTACTCGGGGTGGAACCGACGGTACTGATCCCCCACCACCAGGAACCGGACATCGGCGCGCTCCCTGAGGATCGGCAGGGCCGCCGACAGGGCGACGTGGATCCCCTTCCACGGATCGAACCGGCCGATCGCGCCCAGGACGATCGTCTCCTCGGTCAGCCCCAGCCTGGCGTTCATCTCCGCCGCGAGCCCGCGGCGGCGCTCCTCCGAGAGACGCAGCTCGGTGGCGCAGGGAACCACGTCGTCGGGCCACCGCCTGAGAGCGATCCGGCGGTGCCTCTCCAGCGTGTGCCGGCTGTTGGCCAGCACGAGCGAGGCGGAGAGGAGGCTGGCCGCGCGATCGATCGGGCCCCCGACCGGTCCGTGCTGGAAGAGGACCCTGGGGATCGCGCGGCCCGCGGCGGGCGAGCCGACGATGTGGGCGTAGGGCATGCACGCGTGGAGGAGATCGATCCCGTCGCGGGCGATCCGCCGGCGGCATTCCCGGATGGCCGCCAGCACCTCGAGGGGCCGCCGGAGCCGGAGCCGCCGGCCGAGGATGGACGCGGGGAGACCCATCCTCCTCACCTCGCCGATCAGCGAGCCGTCGTTGAGGAACATGGCCTGCGGACGATAGCGGCCGGAATGATGCCTCATCATCATGAGGGTCACCCGCTCCGCACCCCCCGGCTCGGCGTTGGCCAGCAGGTACAGGACGCGGGCGCTCATGCCCCGGCCGCGGGGGGCTTCGGCCGCGCCCTGGCTGCCTGGCACAGCGCCACCGTGAGCCCGGCCTGGCGCCAGTGCGCCGGGCTGAAGACGTAGCCTCCGTGCCGGATCGCGGGCGCGGCCACGGCGTCCGAGGCCGGGACCGGGTTCGAGGGCGGGGGCGGCCCGGGAAAGGCCTTCTTCGCCCGCGGCCAGCCGAGCAGCGGCCGCACCGGCCTCGCAGCCAGGTGGCGCAGGTTCCACCGGTCCACTCTCAGCAGCGCCCCGTACAGCGGGCCGCGCCGGCGGAACTGGCCCAGCATGGTCACCTGCTCGAAGTGCTCCCTGAGCGCGGCCCGCAGCGCGGCCGGAGCGAAGTTGTTGATGTGGAACTCGGGGATCGAGGAGCCGCTCTTCACCACGACGTCGTGGTTGGGCGTGGAGAGGAGCACCCTTCCCCCGGGCCGGAGACAGGCCGCGAGCCCCTCCAGGAAGCGCGATGTCGTCTCGGGCGGGATGTGCTCGATGATCTCGAAGGCGGTGATCAGGTCGAAACGGCGCCCCAGCTCGTCCAGCTTCAGCACGTCGTGTGCCCGGAATTCCAGGCCCGGCCTGCCGAAGAGCGCCGACGCCGCCTGAAGGGAGGCCGGGTTGAGATCCACGGCCAGCACGGAGCGGGCCACGCCGGCCAGGATGTGGGCGCCGTAGCCCTTGCCGGTGGCGCAGTCCAGGACGTCGAGCCCGGCGGCCGAGTCGCCGGCCCACCAGTACCTGCTGACGTGCTCCTGGAACATCTTCGACCCGGGATCGACCTCGATGGAGTCGAGATCGTAGGTCCTGTAGGATGCCATCCCCTTCCCGCCCCGCCGCCCGCTCACGCCACGCGATAGAGGGTGTAGCCGCTGGGGAACACCCGCTCCTCCAGGAGCCTCCCCTGCCGGACCATCCCCTCCTGCAGTCTGTAAAGGTAGTCGAACAGAGGGCGCTTGATCTCGTAGTCGGTGAAATAGACATGGGTGACGCCCAGCCGCTTCAGCTCGGCCCACCACTGGTCGGGCTCGCGGATCTGGGAGAAATCGAAGATCCCCTGCTGCCAGGGAGGAAGCCAGACGTAGTCCCGCTCGAGCAGGTAGCCGCGCGTGGTCCACAGCAGGAGCCTCGCCCCGGGGGGCGTGTGCCGGTTGATCCAGAGGAAATCGTCGTAGTACGGAAGGAACCGGCGGAGGACCTCCGGGACCCGGCGTGGGTCGAGCGCCGCGCGCAGCTTGTGCCGGCTGGCGTCGGCGGCGTTGACGACGGCGAGCAGCCCGGCCGCGCCGAACAGGGCCAAGGAGACGCCCGAGGGAAGGGCCGAGGCCAGCTCCGCCGCGGACACTCCCGCGGCCGCGCAGAGCAGCGCCGCGGGACCGAGCATCAGCCGGATCTGGCTGGTCATGGCCAGCGTGGCCAGGATCACCACGAGGGCCGCCACCCCCGCCGTCCGGACCGCTCCTTCCGGCGGCTGCAAGAGCGCCGCGGGGCCGAGCGCCACGATGCCCGCCCCCCACCGGGAGGGGCTGCGGGTCAGCAGCTCCAGCGCGTAGCCGAGCCATCCCCTCGGCCCCCGCACCGGACCCCAGCCGTCGGCCAGAGCCACGGCGCGGTGCGCCGCCTCCGACGAAGGCGCCCAGTTGCGCGTCCTGAAGACGCCGGTCATGAAGTGATAGACCGGATTCCCCGTGAGCCAGGCCGACCTCGCGTACCAGGGCAGCGCGACGCACCCCGCGCACAGCGAGAGCGCCGCGGCGCCGAGAAGCGCTCCGGGGACATCGCGCCCGGCCGGACCGATGGCCAGGGAGAGAACGGACAGGAGCCCCGGAAGGAGGAGCGCCGATATCTTCACCGCCGCGGCCAGGCCGGCGAAGACTCCCGAAAGGACCAGCAGACCTGTCTGGCCCGATCCGCTCCAGAACGCGAAGCAGGCGATGGAGGCGGCGGTGAAGGCGCCCAAAGCGGCGTCCACCGAGGCTTCCGTCATCTGGAAGATCAGATCTCCCGATCCCAGAAGGAGAACCGCCGCGGCAAGGGCGGCGCCCGTCCCACCGGACCAGAGGGCCGTGCCCAGAGCCACCGACAAGAGCGCCGCCCCCATCAGGTACGAGATCGCCTGCGCCAGGTGCGGGCAGCGGAACAGGAATCCCGGCACCATGAGCATGTGCCCGGCCTGGGGCCAGGCGGAGTGCGCCATGAACGGGACGTAGTCCAGCCGTCCGGACTGGGCGTATCGGCGCGGGAGCTCGAGATGGTAAGCCAAGGTGTCGAACCCGCGGGAGGGGCCGAAACAGGCCAGGGCCAGGATGCCGAGCGCGGCGGCGCAGCAGACCGCGGCGACGGCCGTCCAGGGCTGCCAGAGAGTGCCCGGAGGCCCTGCCAGCCCGCCATGGCTGCCCCGGTCGGCGGCGAACAGGAGGAGCCCCGGCGCCGCCACGGTGAGCATGGCGCCGCGGCGGAGCAGCCCCGCCAGCCCGAGCAGAAAAAGGGCATAGGAGAGGACCCCGAAGCCCAGCAGCAGAGCCAGCGCCGAAGCGAGGGGGAGCGGCAGGCCGGCGAGCGCACCACCGGCGGCGGCCCTCCCCCAGCCGGCCGCCGAGGCCGCGAGGCCGGCCGTCAACAGGAGGGTTGCGGCCACGCGGCGGCCCTGCCGGTCCCAGCGCGAGGAATCCCGGGCCTCACCGCCAGGGCCCCGCCGCGGGCTCTCCACGTGGCCGCGGCGCCTGGTCCGCTCCGCGGCGTCCCGGACATGGTGGAGGATGGCCAGGACGAGCGCCGCTCCCGCCCAGGCGGCGAGCGCCCAGCCGGCGGACACGTCGGGCATCATGCCTGCGCGGACGGCGCGCCGGCCGCCTCCTCGGCCTGATCCACCCCCTCGCGCAAGGTCCAGCCGACGGTGAGCCAGAGCAGCGGCCCAGTGATGGTGTCGCGCACGGCCCCGCCGAACACGCTGCCGAGGAAGGCCCCGCACAGGAGGCCGAGCGCAACACGGTACTGGCGCACACCGGGCCGGGCCAGGCTCAGGTCGAGGAGCCTCCGGAGGGACAGGATGGCGATCCCTCCGAACAGGACAGGCGCCAGAACCCCGCTTCCGTAGAACAGCTCGAAGAAGTAGGAATCGGCCTCGAACGGACGGCCCCCTTCGAACTTCTTGGCGGCCGTGGTGGTGGAGCCGAGCCCGCGTCCCGCCTGGAACTGCATCAGCGTGCTGGTGACGATGTACTTCCAGTTCTGCAGGCGCATCTGAAACGTGTTCTCCTGCAGCGGGTGGGTCACACCGGAGAGGCTGTGGACGACGTAGGGATTCGAGGAGAAGTCCTGATTGTAGATCCGCTCGGGGTTGTACGTTGACAAGGTGGCGTAGGTGCCCACGAAGAGGACGATGGCCACCGCCCCTCTCAGGTAGATCCTCATGCGGCTCCTGGCCTGGACGATGACGAACATCGTGACGCTGAACAGGAGCAGCAGGAAGGCCGTTCTGACCGCCATCCAGACCATGGTGTAGATTTCCAGGAGGAAGACTCCCAGAAGGAAGATGTTCTGCTTGGAGAACCAGAATGCGGCGAATGTGAGCAAGCCTGCGACCACCAGGTAAAGCGAGAAGTCCCCGAGGCTTGAGAATGTGGACATGATCCGCACGTTGTCGACCCCACCGAACGACTTCAGGAAGTCCTTCGATCGAAGCTCGTAGATCTCCACCTGGCTCAGCCCGAAATAGTGCTGGTAGAGACCGTAGACGGCGGTGATCAAGCCGAGGATGACGATGATCCTGAAAATCCGGGACATGTCCTCGCGATCGAGCAGCAGGCCGAGGTAGCACCATGCGATGGGCACCAGGAAATACATGGCCCCCGCCACGCCGACGAGGATGCTGCCCTGGAGCGGGTTCAGGATCTGGATCGCGAACAGGAACATCAAGGCGGTCACGAGCTTCAGGGTCGTGCTTCGCCTGAAGCAGCGGAAGATCACCCGGCCACGGAAGATGAGGACGCCGAGGAAGATGGCCGCGGTGGTGATCGCGGGGAAGAGCAGGATGGGGTCGCGGCGATCCCACTCCTCGAAATTCAGGACCTGGCGGCGGATGAAATACATGAAGGGCAGGAAGACGAGGAGGATGTAGACGCCCCGCTTCGGCGCCAGCGAGAGCATCCCCAGCACCCCCAGCAAAAGGAGCACCAGGTTGCGTATCTGCCCTTGGGCGAGGAGGATGGAGACCGTCAGGCCGAGGGCGACGCTCCCCGCTCCCCAGAAGAGAAGCGCCGTCCTGGGATCGAGGATCCCCGGGCCCGACTTGGGAGCCCTGAGCTCGTAGGCCGCCTGCTGGCCGGACGGCGAGGCCATGTCAGCCCCGCCACGCGGCCGGGCGCCGGGCCGCCGCGCTCCGCCCCGCTTCGGGGACGCCGGTGAGCGCCGTGTAGAGGGCCATGCAGTCCCTGATCATCGCCTGGCGGGAGAACCGCTCCGAGGCTCTCCTCACCGCGGCCTCGCCGAACCGCCCGCGCAGCGAGGCGTCCTCGAGGATGGTCCGGATCGCGGCGGCCAGTCCCTCGGGGTCGTTCGGCTCGACGACCAGCCCGGTCTCGCCGTGGCGGTTCACGAAGGGGACGCCCGAGTCGATGTTCGTGCACACCACGGGCAGCCCGCAGGCGAGGGCTTCCACCTGCACGACGCCGAAGGCCTCGCTGCGGTGCGTGGCTGGGAGGACGAAGACGTCGCCCGCCCGGTAGCAGGCCACCTTCTCCTGGTGCGAGACCTTCCCCAGGAAGACCACCCTGCCGCCGAGCCCCAGCTCCGCCGTCAGGCGCTCCAGGTCGGGCCTCATCGGGCCGTCTCCGGCGATCAGCAGGCGGGCGCCGGGGACGCCGGTCATCGCCCGGAGCAGGACGTCCACGCCTTTGTAGTAGACGAGGCGTCCGACGAACAGGACGATCCGCGGCCCGTGCTCCGCCCGAAGCCTCGCCGCCATCGCGCTCACCGCGGGCGTCCCGGCCATCTCCTCCCCGTCGATCCCGTGGGGGATGAAGACGCACTTGTCTTCGTGCCGGCTCAGAACGGGCGAGGTCTCCATGTAACGGCGGGTGAACGTGATCACCCTGTCGGCCCGGCGGATCAGACGGTGCAGCACGAACCGGTTGAGGCGCCCCAGCAGCCTCTGCCGCACGACGTCGCTGTGATAGGTGATGACCAGCCTCGCCCCTTTCGGAGCGGCCAGGCAGGCCAGTTCCCCCAGAGGGTTGGGGGTGTGCAGGTGGATGACGTCCGCGTGCCGCAGCCGCCGGAACAGCCGGAAGAACGCCGGCGACAGCTCCGTGGAGAACAGCCGTCCAAGGCTCCCCGCCCGCACCACCCGCACGCCCTCCACCGTCTCCTCGACCGTGCGGGGAGAGGTGTTGAACACTAGCGCCGTGACCTCGCAGCGTTCCGCCAGGCCGGAGGCCAGAGTCTGGAGGTGGGCCTCGATGCCTCCGTCGTAGGGCGGGTAGTACTTGCCGACGTGGAGCACCCTCATGGCGAGGGGCTCACTTCACGATCATGAAGGGGCCGAGGCACAGCATGTCGAGGCCGGAGGAGAAGAACGTCCGGACGGCGTCCTGCGGGGAGCAGACGATCGGCTCTTCGCGCAGGTTGTACGACGTGTTCATGACCACGTGCACGCCGGTGATCTCCCCGAAGGCGGTGATCAGCTGATGGTACCGCGGATTGACGTCGCGCCTCACCGACTGCACGCGGGCCGACCCGTCCACGTGGGTGACCGCGGGGATGACCTCGCGCTTGCCGGGCCTGACCTGGAACGTCAGGATCATGAACGGGGATGGTTTGAACCCCTCGAAGTAATCCCCCCCGCGCTCCTCGGTGACGCTGGGGGCGAACGGACGCCAGCCCTCTCGGAACTTCACCACCGCGTTGACGCGGTCCTTCATCTCCGGATCGCGGGGGTCGGCCAGGATCGAGCGGTTGCCCAGGGCCCGGGGTCCGAACTCCATCCTCCCCTGGAACCATCCCACGATCTTCCCCTGCGACAGGGCCCTCGCCGCCTCCACGGCCACGTCGGCCGGGCGGGAATAGGTGAGCTTGAACGTCTTCAGGACGCGCTCGATCTCCTCGTCGGAGTAGTCGGGCCCGAGATAGACGTGGTCCATGGTCTGCCTGGGGAGCGGCATCCCCAGCCGGGCGTACACTCCCAGCGCCGCCCCCAGGGCCGCCCCGTCGTCGGTGGCGGCGGGCTGGATGAAGATGTCGTCCACCATCCCGGAGGCGAGGATCGCTCCGTTGGCCTTGGAGTTGAGCGCCACGCCGCCGGAGAGGCAGAGCTTGCGCGTGCCGGTCCGCTCCAGGAGCCCCCGGCTGAGGTGGATCATGGCCCTCTCGCAGGCGTCCTGGATGGCCCAGGCGATGTCCTTGTGGCGGTCGTCCAGATCGCTCTCGGGCGCCCGCTGCGGACCGAAGCGGGCCACCAGCCTGGAGCGGTCTCTCGAGTGGCGTCCCATCACCTTGCGGTGATCCACGGTGTAGCGCGTGCCGTTCAGATGCAGGAAGTCCGCGATGTCCACCCCAGGCTTGCCGTAGGGAGCCAGCCCCATGACCTTCCACTCGTCCGAGTTGGGGCGGAACCCGAGGTACTCGGTGAAGGCTGCGTAGGCCATGCCCAGGGAGTTCGGATAGGGGTACGACTCCACCAGATCGATGGCGTCCCCCGCCGCGCTCCAGAGCGTGGTGGATTCCCAGGCGCCTCGGCCGTCCAGGATCAGCACGGCCGCCTTGTCGAACCCGGACATCAGATAGCTGCTCATGACGTGCGAGAAGTGGTGATCCACGAAGAGCACCTCGCCCCGCGGTCTGCCGAACTCCCGCTCCATGATGCGGAGCCCGCCGTGCTGGTGCCGCTCGCGAATCATCCGGCGGGCGCTCTGGACGAAGTAGTCCGAGGCGATGGGGATGCGGCCCCTCAGCATGCACCCCAGGTCGTGCTGGAAGGAGGCGCCGGGCCGCTGCCAGCCGAACGCCACGTGGTCGAGATCTCCGAACGCGATCCCCGCCCGGTCCAGACAGTGACGGATGGCCAGGCGCGGGAACGCGTTGTCCTTCTTGCGGCGCGACAGCCTCTCCTCGGCCACGGCCGCCACGATGCGGCCGTCGCGCAACAGGACGGCCGCCGAGTCGTGATCGTAGTAATTGAGGCCGAGGACGTGCATCGTCTTCCTAGGGATTGGCCGTGTTGGACAGGACCACCCCCTGCACGATGGGGGCGATGCTGGTCAGGATCTGCTGGAGGATCTCGTTGTACTTCCCGAGTCCGCTCAGTCCGACCCAGACGATGTCGCCGGGCTGGACCATGATGTTCTGGGAGAGGTCGCCGGCGATCAGCTCCTTGGCATCCACCATGGCGATGCGCGGGTCCTTCAGCCCTCCTCGGACGACGGCCACGCTGTCCGTCTTGGCGAAGCGATCGAACCCGCCCGAGCGCGCTATCGCCTGGATGATGGGGATGGGCTGCGTCACCTCCAGGGCCTGGTTGGTGCGCACCCGGCCCAGGACGTAGACGTACCGGTTGGCGCTCTCCGGGACGTAGATCATGTCCTGATCCATCAGCCGCACGTTGCGCAGGAGATTGCCCCGCACCAGCTCCTTGAAGTCGGCGGCCACGATCTTGTTGCCGCGCATGATGTAGGCCTCTTCCAGCGACGCCCTGTCCGTGACCAGCCCCGCCTTGTACATGGCGTCCAGCAGAGTCCCCTCCTTGCCGGTCAGGTAGAGGATGCCCGGGTTCCTCACCTCACCGCCCACGTACACCTTCTTCTGAGCGAACTGCTTGGCGATGACCGTGACCTGAGGGCTGCGGAGGTAGGCGGCCAGCCGCCCGGTCATGTCCTGGCGGACCTCCTCGACGGTGCGGCCGGCGGCCTGGACGTCGCCGATGAAGGCGAACGAGATCATCCCATCGGGGCGCACCAGAACCTCGACATGCTGCAGGTCCTGCTCGCCGTAGATGGAGATGTCGAGGACGTCCTCGATCTCCAGCCGGTAGGGACCGGTGGGGCCGGTGGCGGGGTCCCCCTGGATCACCGTGTCGTTCTGCTCCGCGGGGATGCGCACGAACTCGAGATCCGGCGCGCCGTTGACCGAGGCGATGATCGGCCTGTGCACCGCTCGCGCCTTGTTGGACGAGCAGGCCGGCGCCGCCAGCGCCAGCGCGCAGCAGGCGGTCACCGCCGGGCGGAGGAAGGACGGGCTCTTCATCGCGGCCTTCCTTCGGCTCGGTTCGATGCGGGTGGCAGGACGGGGAGAAGAGGCGCCGCTGGCCGAGTCCAACCGACGAGCTCCTGAGGTGTCGCCTCCCGCTGCGGCGGGCACCGCGCCTCGCTGCGAGGAGAGCATCCGTTTGTTGGTGGAACGCGCTAAGTATACCGGGAGAGGATGAAAAGACAAGTCCGGTCAGATTCTTACGAAAACCGGACATGTCCGCGGCCCGCGGGCCGCCGCGGCGTCGCGGGGAGCGGACCGGCTCAGTGGTCGGTCTTGAGGATCTTGGGGGAAGCCTTGATGATGAAGACCTCGCGGGACCCGTCCTCGCGAACCTTCTCCACGCGGTGCAGGACGATCCGTTCATCGTCCTTGTAGGCGATCATCGAGTTGACCTTGATGGGATCGCTGGAACGCGAGCGGCGGCTGCTGGTCAGCGGCATCATCTTCCAGTTGCCGATCTTCATCGTGTCTCTCCACGGCCGCCCGGCCCCGGTGGGGCCTTCATGGCGACGCGGCAATATTACATCCCTCCGCCCCGCGGGGCAAGCGCCGAAAAGACCGTATCCCGAACGAAACTCGTGAATTAGAAGAATCGATCGGGCCGGCGAACGCACGCGGGCGGCGCGCTTTCGGGCGCCCGGGGGCCGGCCGGGCGGCCCGCCGCGTCGCTGTGTCCGCGCTTATACTGCGCGCCATGCCCGCGACCGAGACGCAGACGCCGGCCCCGGCCGGCGCCAGGCAGCGGCGGCTTCTGGTGGTCTCCTACGACTACCGGCCCCGTCTGGGAGGGGTGGCCACCTGCGCCTACGAGCTGTCGCGGGGCCTGTCCGGCCTGCCGGGGGTGACGCTGCGCCTGCTGGCGCCGTCCATGCCCGGCGCCGAGGCCTTCGACGCGCACGGCCACTTCGAGACCGGCCGCCGCCCTCTTCCCGCCATCGCCGTCCGGGCGATCCCGCCCCTGGCGCGCTGGATCCGCGCCGAGGCGCGCCGCTTCCGTCCCGATGCCGTGCTCTGCCTGCTCTGGCACCCGTGCGGCATCGCCGCCCGCCTGGCGCTCCCGCGCTGGTCGCGCCTGGGACGCCCCCAGTTGGTGATGGCGCACGGTGTGGAGGTGATGGAGACGCGCTCCACGCTTCGCAAGCGCCTGCGCGGGATGATGGCGCCGCTCAAGCGGCACGTCCTCCGCGAGGCGGCGGCGGTCCTTCCGGTGAGCCGGTACACCGCCGGGCTGGTGATCGCCGCGGGGGCGCTCCCCGGGCGGGTGCACGTGGTGCACAACGGCGTGGACCTGCTGCGCTTCAGCCCCGGCCCGCCCGCGCCCGATCTCGCCGCCCGCTACGGCACCTCGGGGCGGCGAGTCCTGCTCACCGTCGCCCGGCTGGTCCCGCACAAAGGGATGGACAGGGCGCTGGGAGCGCTGGCCCGCGTGATCAGGACCCATCCCGAGGTCCTCTACATCATCGGCGGGGAAGGGCCGGACCGGGCGCGCCTGGAGTCGATCGCAAGCCGCCTGGGACTCGAGAATCACGTCGTCTTCGCCGGCCCAGTCCCTCCCGATCGTCTCGCCGACCACTACAGGCTCGCCGACTGCTTCCTCCTGCTCACGCGCGAGGACCGGGCCACGCCCAACGTGGAGGGCTTCGGCCTCGTCTTCCTGGAGGCCGCGGCCTGCGGCAAGGCCTCCATCGCAGGCCGCAGCGGCGGCATCCCCGACGCCGTGGCCGACGGGGAGTCCGGCTGGCTGGTCGATCCGGAAGATGAAGCGGCGATCGCGGCGGCCATGACAGGGGCGCTGGACGACCCCGCCGCTCTGGCGCGGATGGGACTGCGGGCCAGGGCCCGGGCCGGGCGAGACTTCACCTGGGACGCCGTCGCGCGGCGGGTGGTGGCCGCGCTGGAGCGGGCAGACCGTCCGCCGGCCCACGACTGAGGGGCTCCATCCCGGTGGTATACTCGCCGCCCCTCGCCTGCCGGCGGGGCCACCGGGAGGCTCGTCATGTCCCCCGAACCGTCCGCAACCATCGGCGTCGTGGGCGCCGGGACCATGGGGCACGGCATCGCTCACGTGGCCGCCCGATCCGGCTTCGACGTCGTCCTCACCGACCTCAGCCCCCCGCTGCTGGAGCGCGGCCTGCGCGCCATCGACCAGGAGATGCAGCGGGCGGTGGAGAAGGGAAAGATGACCGAACAGGCGCGGGGGGCGGCGCTGGGACGGATCCGGAGCGGCCCCGGCCTCGCCGCGCTGGACGGCGCCGATCTGGTGGTGGAGGCCATCGTGGAGAGCGAGGCGGCGAAGCGGTCGCTGTTCTCCGACCTCGATCGGCATTGCCGCCCCTCGGCCATCCTCGCCTCCAACACCTCCTCCATCTCCATCACCAGGCTGGCCTCGGCCACCAAACGGCCGGACAAGGTGATCGGGATGCACTTCATGAACCCGGTGCCGGTCATGGCGCTGGTGGAGGTCATCAGGGGCCGCAAGACGTCGGACGCCACGGTCCTCTCGGTGCTGACCTGGGCGCGGGCCATGGGCAAGACCACGGTCGAGGTCAACGACTTCCCCGGGTTCGTCTCCAACCGCATCCTGATGCCGATGATCAACGAGGCCGTCACCGCCCTGATGGAAGGGGTGGCCTCCGCCGAGGCCATCGACACGGTGATGAAGCTGGGGATGAATCACCCGATGGGGCCTCTGGCCCTCGCCGACCTGATCGGGCTCGACACCTGCCTGAGCATCCTCGAGGTCCTGCACCAGGGGCTGGGGGACCCTCGCTACCGCCCCTGCCCGCTCTTGCGCAAGATGGTCGACTCGGGCGACCTGGGGCGCAAGAGCGGCCGCGGCTTCTACGACTACACGCCCGCGCCGGGGGCGTGATCCGGTGACGCGCGGCGGGCGGACCGCGGACCAGGGCGGCGGCCCCCCGCGCGACGTGGCCGGGCTGGCCGCGTGGATCCAGGCCTCCCGCGCCCTGCGGGGGAGCGTCGTGCACCATCGGTACCTCCCCGGCTGCGGGCCGGTCTGGGCCGGGCCGCCCGCCGCCGCGCACGGGCCGGGCACCGATGAGTTGGCCCTGGCCGCCGCCCTGGAGTCGGCCGGGATCCGCCGTCTCTACTCGCACCAGGCCGAGGCGCTGGAGGCGGCGGCCGGCGGCCGCAACGTCCTGACGGTCACCCCCACCGCCAGCGGCAAGAGCCTCATCTACTGGCTGACCGCGCTGCGCGCGCTGGCCGCCGACCCCGCGGCCAGGGTCCTGCTGCTGTTCCCTTACAAGGCCCTGGAGCACGATCAGCTGTCCTCGATCCGATCGCTTCTGCGGGCGGCGGGGATGGAGCAGCGGATCGCCGCCGCCGTCTACGACGGCGACACGCCCGCCGCGGAGCGCCGGCGGATCAGGGCCGAGCCGCCCCAGATCCTGATCACCAACCCCGACATGCTGCACCTCGGCCTGCTCCCGTACCACGAAGAGTGGCGGCCTCTGCTGGCCAACCTGCGTCTGGTGGTCGTGGACGAGCTGCACGTGTACCGCGGCGTGTTCGGCGCCCACGTGCACCACGTGCTGCGCCGCCTGGCCCGCCTGCTGCGCCGCCACGGCGCGGCGCCGCGCTGGATCGCGTCCTCGGCCACGATCGGCAATCCGGGGTCCTTCGCCGAGGCCCTGATCGGCGAGCCCTTCACCGTCGTCTCCCAGTCCGGGGCTCCGCGGGCCGGCCGCCACGTGCTGTTCGTCAACCCCTCCCAAGGGAGCCCCTACACGGCGGCGGTCTGGCTCCTGGAGCACTGCGTGCGGGCCGGTTTGCGGACCATCGCCTTCACCAAGGCGCGCCGGATCACCGAGCTGCTGGCCACATGGGTGGGATCCTCGGCCCCGGATCTGGCGCCCCGCATCGCCTCGTACAGGGCCGGCTACCTCTCCTCGGAGCGGCGGGCCATCGAGTCGCGGCTCGCCAGCGGGGATCTGTCCGGCGTCATCGCCACCAGCGCGCTGGAGCACGGCATCGACATCGGCGGGCTGGACGTCTGCCTGCTGGTCGGCTACCCCGGGAGCATCACCTCGTCGTGGCAGAGGCTGGGGCGAACGGGCCGATCGGGCGGCGACGCCCTGGTCGTCCTGATCGGACTGCCCGACGCCCTCGACCAGTACTTCATGACCAGTCCGGGCGAGTTCTTCGATCGCGGATTCGAGCAGGCCGCGCTCGATCCCGCCAACCCCGAGATCGCGTCCCAGCACCTCGTCTGCGCCGCGGCGGAATCCCCGCTCACCGAGTCCGACCGCTCGATCTACCCCCAGGCGTTCCATCTGGTCGCCGGGCTGGAGGGGACAGGGCGGCTCTCGGCCGGCGCTGAAGGAGGGGTCTGGTACTCGCTGCGCCGGGCCCCGCAGCGCGACGTCAGCCTGCGATCCATCGGCGCGGCCTACGCCATCGTGGAGGCGGACAGCGGCAGGCCCATCGGGTCGGTGGACGGCCTGCGCGCGTTCACGGAGTGCCACCAAGGGGCGATCTACCTGCACCAGGGGCATCCGTTCGAGGTGGTCGAGCTGGACCTGGTCCGGCGGCGGGTCACCGCCAGACGGGTGGCCTGCGACCACTACACCCAGGTTGTGTCGGAGAAGGAGACGGAGATCCTGGAGGTGGCCGCCTCGCGCGTCCTGCCGGGCTTCCGGGCGGGCCTGGGCCGGCTGAGAGTGACCCAGGAGTTCAAGGAGTACGTCCGCCGCCGCATCGCCGATCAACAGGTCCTCTCCCGGCATCCCCTGGAGCTGCCGCCCGTCATCTACGAGACGGTGGGACTGTGGTACGAGATCCCCGCGGCTCTCAAGGAGATCGCGGCGCGCGACGGCCTGCACTTCATGGGGAGCCTCCACGGATCGGAGCACGCGGCGATCTCGCTGTTCCCCCTTCTGATGCTGTGCGATCGCGGCGACGTGGGAGGGATCTCCTATCCCAGCCATCCGCAGACCGGCGGGGCGGCGGTCTTCATCTACGACGGCCATCCCGGCGGGATCGGGCTGGCGGCGCGCGGCTACGAGGAGATCGAGCGTCTGCTGTCGGCCACGGCCGGACTCATCCGGGGCTGCGCCTGCGAGCAGGGATGCCCTTCCTGCATCCACTCGCCGCGCTGCGGCAGCGGGAACCACCCGCTCGACAAGCACGGCGCCCGGGTGGTCCTCGAGGCCCTGCTGTCGGCCCGCGTGCCGTTCGAAGGCCCGCCGCTGACCGCGGGCTCGCTGCGTCCCATGGCCCAGACGGCGGCCCCGGCCGGGACGGCGTCTCCTCCCGGCGCGGTTCCTCGGCGCCCGGCGGCCGGGCCCGGGCCGCCCTCCGCCCAGCGGGAGCTGTTCTTCGACCTGGAAACCCGGCGCAGCGCCGGCGAGGTGGGCGGCTGGGACAAGATCCACGCCATGGGACTCGCCCTGGCCGTGGTCTACGAGGAATCCTCCGGCGCCTACCGCACCTACTACGAGCAGGACGTCGACCGTCTGCTGGTGGACCTCATGTCGGCCGACCGCGTGGTGGGGTTCAACGTGAAGCGGTTCGACTACGCCGTGCTGAGCGGCTACCGCAACGCGGCGTTCGACAGGATCCCCACGTGCGATCTGCTGGAGGAGATCCACCGCATCCTGGGATTCCGGCTCAGCCTGGGCCATCTGGCCGAGGTCACGCTGGGCGAGGGGAAGGCGGGGGACGGTCTCCAGAGCCTGCGATGGTTCAAGGAAGGCCGTCTCGATCTCATCGAGACCTACTGCCGCAAGGACGTCGAGGTGACGCGGCGCCTGTACCGCTTCGGCCGCGACAACGGCTACCTGCTCTACCGCGACGCTCTGCGGCGCCCGCTGCGGGTGCCCGTGTCCTGGTGATCCTCCGGTGGTGGCCTTTTGTCTTGACACGCACTCCCGCCGCGAATTAATGTGGGCGGGTTCGTTCCAGAGCACATCGGCGGCGTTGAGAGACGGGGGGCGGCGAACCTCATGCCTCGCGGTTCTCGTTGTTGCCGCGCACCAATGAGACCCGTCTTCATTCGCTGAAGGCATCCCCCGGTCGCTCGGCCGTGTCAGGCCGATCCACTCCATCGGTTCGCCGGAAGGCACCCCGCGGGCGCATCCGTCCGCGCGGGCATCCGTGGATTCGTGTCGAGGATGGAAGGGAGGTGAACTGAATGGCCCGTTTCCGCATGGACGATCTGAAGTCGATCGAGCAGGCGCCCACGTCGCCCAGCTCGCTCCGGAGCAAGATCGCCGAGGTGATCCTCAGCTCCACGCACGCGAAGTGCCGCGTCGAGTCGATCAATCCCGAGACCGGGGAGTACCGCGTCGTGCTGCAGGGCACGCTCGACCGCGAGGCCTCCAAGTTCTCGGATCTCTGATCCGCGTCGAACCGTCCAATCCAGCGACGAAGGGAGGTGACAACCGACATGGCACGTTTCCGCATCCAGGACGTCCGCACCATCGAGAACTCCCCCACCGCTCCCGGGACGCTGAAGAACAAGATCGGCGAGATGCTCTTCAGCAGCATCAACGCGACGGCCAAGGTGGAAGGGTTCAACCTCGACACCGGCGAGTACCGGATCGTTCTGCAGGGCACGCTCGACAAGGAAGAGTCGAAGTTCGACGAAGCCTGATCGCGATCACCATGCTCCCCCGTCCGGCCCTTCGCCGCCTCGCGGAGGGCCCGGACGGGGGCTTGCCGCAGGGGGGGACCGATGCCCAGACGCGCCGACCGGAGCCCAGCCGCCTCCATCCAGGCCGAGCCGATCGAAGTGCTGCGGCTCGAGTTCGGCAGGTTCCCCGAGATCTCGCGCCTCAACCCTCGGTTCGTGGAGCGCAACGAGAGGTTCAAGCTGACCCTCGACGTGCGCGCCGCGCGAGGCCAGGGCTCCTCGCCTCCCGCCCTGCTGGGCGCGCTCGAGTCGATGCTCCCCAGCCTCTCGCGGCACCGCTGCGCGGGAGGCGGAAGGCTTCGCGAGATCGTCCTGAAGCGGCCGAGGAGGGGGGAGCGATCGGCGGAGGACGCGGCCGACATCGCCCACCTGCTGGAGCACGTGATCATCGATTTCCAGCACTTCGTGGCGGAGATGAGGATCTGCAGCGGGGTGACCTGCGGCTACGAGTCCCCCAGGCACCGCTTCGACGTGTTCGTGGAGACCCCGGGGCGCCCGGTGAGCCGGCTGTGCGTCACGCTCGCCTGCGAGCTGCTCAACAGCCTGCTCAAGGGAGCGCAGCCCGATCCACTCTGCCTCAAGGTCGTGAAGCTCGCCCGCGCCGTCCATGCGCGCGGGCCGCAGCCCCTCTCGGCCGCCGACGGCGCGGCGGCGCTGGGAGGCGACCCCCAGTCGGCGGAGGCGCTGGCCGTCCTGCGCGAGCTGCGCTTCGTCGAAGAGATCGAGCTGAGCCTGAACTTCAGCCGCGTCCCGGTCTTCCGCCTGGGGAGCGAGACGGCCGCAGCGGGCGAACCTTGACCACGGCCGGGAGAGCGTCGTAAGATGAGCGCCCAACGCCGCCGGTGATCACGGCGGCGCCATCACCGACACGAAACGTTGTCTCATCGGTTTCCGCCGCGGCCGTCCGCGCGGCGCACCGTCTCCCGGAGGCCGCCGCCGTGCGCCTGCTCCGCGTCCCCGCCGAGTCGTCACGCCAGATCCGCGATGCCGTGATGGCGGACTTCGCCTCCCACTTCCCGGAGCTCGAGCCGGTGGCCGTCGCGCTGGAGATACCGCAGGCCGGCGCCCTGGACGTGATGGCGTCATCGCGCGAGGGACGGCTGGCCCTGATCTCCTTCCACCTCGAGGCGGGCCCCGCGGAGGTCGCTCTCGCCCTGGCCCGGTGGGACTGGGTGACGCGCCAGCTCCCCGCGCTCTCGGTCCTGGCGCCCGATCGCCGGCTCGACCTCGGCGTGGATCCCCGTGTCCTGCTCGTCGCCTCCCGGGCCGGCAGGGAAGCCTCTCTGCTGGCCGCCGCCGTCCGCCGGCCGGAGATCGAGCTGTTCGAGGCGGCGCTGGCCCGGGCCGGCGAGACGACAGGCGTGCTGCTGGAGCGCGCGGCCGAACCCGAAGGTGCGGGCCGCCCGGCGGCCGCGCTCGATCCGCTCCTGGCGGGGGTGGCTCCCGGCGCCGCCCGGTCCCTGGCCCGCCGGGTCATCGAGGAGCTGCGATCGCGCCGCGAAGAGCTCACGCTGACCCCCATCGAAGGAGGCGTCGAGGCCAGCGCGCACGGCGAGAGGCTCGGCTCGCTGATCATCACGCCGCGCGGACTGAAGGCGCGCCGCGGCGGCGAGGATCTGGCCGTGGACGGCGACGACGCCTGCCGCGAGGCGGCCAGGCTCCTGTCCGGGGCGCCCGCAGCGAGCCGCGCCGCCACCGGCCTCGACCCGGCCATGACGCCGCTGACCCCCGACGAGATCGAGGAGCTCGAGCGCCCCTCGGGCGAGTCGGGCGCGCGCCTCTCCAGCCGCCCCTTCGTGGAGAACTGACGTGTCGCGCCGCAGGGCGCTCGGGCGCGGCCTGGGCGAGCTGACCAACGGATCGTTCTCATCGATCGTCGAGCAGGGCGAGCCCTCCTCCGCCGCCGGGCCGGCGCCCGCCCCGCCGCCGGCGGGCCCTCTGGAGGTCGTGGCCGTGGCCAGCGGCAAGGGTGGGACGGGCAAGAGCATCCTCACCAGCAACCTGGGAGTCCTCCTCTCTCCGGCGTCGCGGGTGGCGGTCCTCGACGCCGATTTCGCGCTGGCCAACGCGCACATCCTCCTGGATCTCTCCCCGCGGTTCACCGCGGCGCACCTGATCACCGGCCAGCGGACCCTGTCCGAGGTGGCCATGGAGGGGCCGCGGGGGATGCGTCTGATCCCGGGAGGCTCCGGGGTCCCCGAGCTGGCCGCCATGAGCCGTGCGTCGCTCGGACGGCTGGCGGAGAGGCTGGCGCCTCTGGAAGAGGCCGCCGACCTCCTGCTGATCGACATGCCCAGCGGCATCGACCGGCAGACGCTCCTCTTCCTTCATTGCGCGGACCAGGTGCTGGTGGTGACCACCGAGGACGTGACCGCGCTCACCGACGCCTACGCCCTGATCAAGACGCTGCTGGCGAGGCGTCCGGCGGCGACGCTGGCCGTCGTGGTGAACAGGGCGCGCTCCTACGCCGGAGGCCTGGAGGCCTTCCAGAGGATCGCCCACGTGGCCCGCAAGTTCCTGGGCCGCGAGCTGGTCCTGGGCGGGATCGTTCCCTTCGACGAATCGATCGAAGACTCGGTGGCCGCGCGCGTCCCGGTCTGCCTCCACCGCCCCGACTCGCCCGCCGCGCGAGCCCTGGCGTCGCTGGCGGCGCGCCTGGGCACGTTCCACGGTACCGCGCCTCGCGACGGGGAGCCGTTCCCCGCGCGGCTGCGCCGTCTGGCGGGCGGCTCCCCCGCCGCGGAGGCCTGATCGCCGCCATGCGCACCATCGGGGTGATGAACCAGAAGGGCGGCTGCGGCAAGACCACCACCGCGGTGAACCTGGCCGGCGCGCTGCACGCCCGCGGCCGGCGCGTGCTGGTGGTGGATCTCGATCCCCAGGCGCACGCCACGCTGGGGCTCAACGGCCGGGCCCTCGCTCCGATCGCCCGGACCGTGCACGACGCGCTGATGAGGAGGGTCGGCCTCGACCCGGTCCTGGTCCCCGTCGCCGAAGGGTTCGACCTGGCGCCCTCGGGCGACGACATGCTCTTCGCCGAGCGGGACCTGGGGGCGGGCGCGGCGGCGGAGGAGCGGCTCCTCGATGCTCTCAGGATGACGCAGCGCTCCTACGACGTGGCGCTCCTGGACTGCCCCCCCAGCCTCGGGCCGCTCACCCTCAACGCGCTGAAGGCCGCGGGAGAGATCCTGGTCCCCGTGGAGACCAGCTTCTTCGCCCTCAACGGCGTGAGCCAGTTCCTGCGCGCCCTGCACCGCTACCGGCGCTCCTGGCTGGCGGAGAAGCCGGTCCGCGCTCTGGCCACGCTGTTCGACCGCCGCACCGCCTTCGCCCGGGAGGTGATCGAGGAGATGCGGCGCTTCTTCGGGCCGGCGCTCTGCTCGACGGTGATCCACAACAACGTCAAGCTGAGGGAGGCCGCTTCGTTCGGCCTTCCCATCACCCAGTACGACCGGCGGAGCAGGGGCTGCCTGGACCACCTCGCGCTGGCCGACGAGCTGCTGGGCGAGGCCGCCGGACAGCGGCACCCGCCCCGCGATCCGGCGCCGGCTGCGGCGTGGAGGGGAGCGCACGGTGACCGACCCGGTCCTGCTGCTGAGCCAGCGTCACGGTGAAGGGCGGGTCACCTTCCGCGCGCTGCGGGCGGCCGGCTTCTTCAGCCTGGCCGCGCTGCGCGAGACGGCGCTGGAGGATCTCGCGGAAAGGGCCCACCTCAGCCTGAGGACGGCGCGGCGGCTGAAGTCGGGCGCCGAGGAGATGGC
>DATEEA010000067.1:0-31394 GCA_035281445.1 Candidatus Polarisedimenticolia bacterium | reverse complement strand
GGGGATGGCCCGCCAGGTGATGCGCCTCTACGCCGAGCTGCTCGGCCGGCGGGCGCGGACTCCGGAGGCGCCGGCGTGACCATCGGCATCGACGTGCGCCCCCTGGCGGGGGCCAGCGGCCGGCGGGGCGTGGGGAGCTACGTGCGCGGACTGCTGCGCGGCCTGGCCGGGGCCGTGACGGGGGGGGACCGGGTGGTGCTGTTCGGCAACGGCGGGGAGCAGGGGGATGCTCCGGAAGGGTTCGAAAAGGTGGTCCTGTCGCGTCCCACCCGCGGCATCACCTTGTGGGACCAGATCGCCTGGCCCTCTCTTCTGGCGCGCCGCGGCGTGGACGTCTTTCATTCCCCTTTCTACGCCATCCCGCGGCTGCGCCCGCGCCGGTGCGCGGTGGTGCAGACCATCCACGACCTGACCCCGCTGAAGTTCCCCGGCGCGGTCTCTCCGCGCCACGCCAGGCTCTTCCGGGTGAACTTCCTGCTGGCCCGCTCGGCCGACCGCATCATCGTGCCGTCGCGCGCCACGCACGGCGACGTGGTGGCCCTGCTGCGGGTGGAGGCCCGGCGCGTGGCGGTGGTCCCGGAGGCGGCGGACGTGGAGGCGGACGACCTGGCGGAGGCGGACCGGCGCCTTCCCCAGGTCCGGCGCCGGTTGGGGCTCCCCGAGGGGCGCCGCTACCTCCTGCACGCGGGCGGCCACGACGTGGTGAAGAACCTCCCCACGCTGCTGGAGGCGTTCGAGAAGCTGGTGCTGGAGGGGCGCGATCTCGATCTGGTGGTGGCGGGCGAGCACGGCGCGGGGACCCCCGCGTTGATCGCGCGCGCCGCGCAGCGGGGCGTCCTGGCCAGGCTGAGGCTGCCGGGGTGGGTGCCGCGCGCCGACCTTCTCGCCCTCTACCGGGGGGCCGCGGCGATGATCTACCCCTCGCTGGCCGAAGGCTTCGGACTTCCGATCCTGGAAGCGATGGCCTGCGGCGCTCCCGTGGTGGCCTCCCTCGCCGGATCGATCCCGGAAGTGGCGGGAGAAGCCTGCCTGCTGGTGCCGCCGGCCGACGCCGCGGCGTTCGCCTCCGCCGCCGCCTCCATCCTGGACGACCCGGAGCGCGAGGCGGCCCTGCGGCGGGGGGGACAGGCCCGTGCGGCCCTGTTCTCCTGGCAGGAGGCCGGGCGCAGGACGCTGTCGATCTACCGCGAGGCCGCGGCGTGACCGCCCGGGCGCAGGACGCGCTCACCGTGGGGATCGACGCGCGGCCCATGGCCGGACAGCCGACGGGAGTGGGCCGCTACGTGGCCAACCTGGCCCGCGAGATGGCCCGGATCGACCCCGGCGTGAGGCTGCGCCTCTACGCCCCGTCCCCCCCCGCGGAGCCGGCCCCGCCGGGGACGCGGCTGGAGATCCTGGCCCTGCCCGGCGGACCGTTCGGCGGCCTGGACAACGCCTTCGTGTGGAACCACGCCCGGCTTCCCATCCACCTGGCCATGAGGCGCGTCGATCTCTACCATGGGACGTTCTACACCCTCCCCGCGATCTGTCCCTGCCCCGCGGTGGTGACCCTCCACGACATCACCTTCGAGCTGCACCCGGAGTGGTTCACGCCCAGGGCCCGGCTGGCGCTGGGCGGGTTCGCCGCCTCCTCCGCGCGCAAGGCCCGCCACGTGCTGACCGTGTCGGAGCGCTCGCGCAAGGACATCATCGAGCGCTACGGTCTGCCGGATGCGCGCGTGACCTCGGCGCCCCTGGCCCCCGACCCGCGCCTGCGCCGCGTGGAGGACCCCGCGCGGATCGCCGCGGTCAGGGATCGCCACGGCGCCGGAGAGGAGTACGTGCTGCACGTCGGATCGATCACCCCGCGGCGCAACATCGATCGCCTGCTCGACGCCTTCGCCGTGGTCCGCCGGCGGGCCCCGCACCTGCGGCTCCTCCTGGCCGGGCGCGTGGAGCCGCCGTCGCCGCCGCTGGAGCCGGCCATCCAGCGGCGGGGCCTGGCCGGGGCGGTGCTGGCGGCGGGGTACGTGCCGCCGGAGGACCTGCCGGCGCTCTACAGCGGCGCCGCTGCGGTGGCCTGCCCGTCGCTGTACGAGGGGTTCGGGCTGCCCGTGCTGGAGGCGATGGCCTGCGGGACGCCGGTGCTGGCCTCCTCCACATCGTGCTTCCCCGAAGTCGCCGGCGACGCCGCCCTGCTGGTCGATCCTCTCGACACGGAGGCGATCGCCGCGGGGCTGTGGACCGTGGTGGCCGATCCCTCGGCGCGGTCCTTGCTGGTGGAGCGGGGACTGCGGAGGGCGTCCGAGTTCACCTGGGAGCGGACGGCCCGCCGGACGCTGGAGGTGTACCGCATGGCCGCGCAGGACGCCGCGCCGGCCGGAGCGGGAAGGGGAGGACGGGGATGAGCGACCCGGCCGAGCGGGTGTCGGTCATCGTCGTCTCCTGGAACAGCCGCGCCTTTCTCGAGGGCTGTCTGGCCTCGGTCGCGGGCCAGACGCATCCCGCAGTGGAGCTGATCGTGGTGGACAACGGCTCCACCGACGGATCGGCGGACCTGGTGAGGGAGCGGTTCCCCCGGGCCACGCTGGTGCGCAACGCGTCGAACACCGGCTTCAGCGCCGCCAACAACCTCGGGTTGAAAAGGGCCGGAGGCGCCTATATTCTCTTCCTCAATGCGGATGCCGTCCTGCAGCCCGATTACCTCGAGGAGGCCCTCAAGCCCTTCGCCGCAGACCGCCGCGTGGGGATGGTCGCGGGCAAGGTGCTGCGCTTCGACCGGCTCACCCTGGACACCACCGGACAGATCCTGACGCGAGGGCGCAGGGCCCGCGAGCGCGGCTACGGGAGGCCGGACGCGGGCCAGTACGAGCGCGGGGGCGAGGTCTTCGCCGTCTGCGGGGCGGTGGCCCTGGTCTCCCGCCGCATGGTGGAGAGCGTCTCGCTGGAGGGGGAGTTCTTCGACGAGGACTTCTTCGCGTTCATGGAGGACCTCGACGCCGGCTGGAGGGCGCGCAACCAGGGATGGATCTGCGCCTACCAGCCCTCGGCGGTCGCGCTGCACTACCGCGGCGGGACGCAGCAGGGGAGCCGCCACCCCGTCCGCCGCCGCGCCGAGCTGCCGCGCCGGCCGCCGGCGATCCAGGCGCACATCGTGATGAACCGCTATCTGGCCATGATCAAGAACGAGCGCCCTGGGTCGTTCCTGGTGAACCTGCCGTTCATCCTGGCATGGGACGCCGTGGTGTGGGCGTGGCTGCTCCTGTTCTCGCCGCGCACGCTGCCCATCCTGTGGGAGCGGCGAGGGCTGATCGCGCGGGCCTGGCGCAAGAGGCGCGCGCTGCGCGCGCGGGCCGCATGAGGGCGCTTCGCCGGTGACGCCGTGTCCAGTCTGATCCCGCTGCCTCTCGGCGCCCTGTGCTGCTTCCTGACCGCGCTGGTCCTGTCGCTGTACGCCACCCCATTGGCCGCCCGCGCCGCCGTGCGCTTCGGCATCGTGGACCAGCCAGACGGCGAGCTGAAGCGCCACCGGGGTCCCGTCCCCTACCTGGGAGGGCTGGCCGTCTTCGGGTCGTTCCTGCTGACCATGGCCATGGCGTTCACCTTCGATCAGCGGGTGCTGGGGCTGCTGCTGGCGGGCACCCTGCTGGTGCTGCTGGGGCTGATCGACGACTTCGGAGCGCTGGGCGTCTGGCCCAAGTTCCTGGGGCAGGGGCTGGCCACGGTGGTGCTGGTCAAGAGCGGCGTCTCCATCCAGATCGGCGTGCTGCCGGGATGGGTTAACACCGCCCTGACCGTGCTGTGGATCGTGGGGATGACCAACGCCCTGAACATCATCGACATCATGGACGGACTGGCCGCCGGGACGGCCGCCGTGGCCTCGGTCTTCCTGCTGGCGGTCGCGGGGATCAACGGCCAGGCGCCGATCGTCCTGATGACCGCCACCCTGGTCGGCAGCCTGCTCGGCTTCCTGGCCTACAACCGCCATCCCGCGCGGATCTTCCTGGGAGACACGGGCAGCCTGTTCATCGGCATGATGCTGGGGGCGCTGGCCATGGTGGGCCAGTACGACGCGGTCAACCCGATCGGCTACCTGACGCCTCTGCTGATCCTGGGGGTGCCGATCTTCGACACCCTTTACGTCATGTCGCTGCGCGCCCTCAAGCGCCGCAACCCGTTCAAGGGGAGTCCGGATCACTTCGCGCTCCGGCTCAAGCGCCTGGGGATGAGCGTGCCGGCGGTGACCCGGCTGGCGTGGGGGCTGGGGACGGCGCTGGGCGCCGCCGCGCTGGTCAACCTCTTCCTGGACCCGGCCGCCAGCCTGGCGCTGCTCGCCTCCACGGCGGCGGCGCTGGCCCTGGCCGGGGCCGCCCTGGCCTGCGCGCCGGTTCCGGAGAGGAGGCGGGTTCCGCGCGAGACGGCGCCCGAGGCCGGACTGCAGGAGCCCCCAACGGTCTCGGAGGAGGCCGCGGTGCGCGCGGCCCGCTTGCAGCTCGCGCAGTGGAGGCGCCGTTGATCGTCGTTCTCGGCGGGGGGCTGACCGGCCTGTCCGCGGCGCTGCATCTTCAGGAGACCGAGGAGGTGCTGGTCCTGGAGCGCGAGGACCGCCCGGGCGGGCTGTGCCGATCCGTGCGCCAGGACGGGTTCACGTTCGACCTGACCGGACATCTCCTGCATCTGCGGCGGCCCGAGATCCGGGCCCTGGTCGAGTCGCTGATCCCGGCCGACCGCTTCGTGGCCATCGACCGGCGGGCGTACATCCACTCCCACGGCGTGTACACCCCGTACCCGTTCCAGGTCAACACCCACGGCCTTCCCCCCGAGGTGATCGCGGAGTGCCTGGTGGGGTTCGCCGAGGCCGGGCGCGGCGGGGAGGTCCCCGGGGAAGATGCCGAGAGCCTCTCGTTCAAGCAATGGGCCGTCCGCACCTTCGGGGCCGGGATCGCGCGGCACTTCATGATCCCCTACAACGAGAAGCTCTGGCTGTCCGATCTGGACGAGGTCACCTCGGAGTGGGTGTCCTGGTCGATCCCCAGGCCGTCGCTGCAGGACGTCGTGGAAGGCGCCCTGGGCATCTCGCGCAAGGTCTTCGGGTACAACCCGTCGTTCCTCTATCCCAAAGAGGGCGGGATCCAGGTCCTTCCGGCCGCCCTGGCCTCACGGGTCCGCAGCCTGCGCTGCAACGTGGAGGCCGCCCGCGTGGACACGGCGGCGCGGACGGTGAGGACCGTCCAGGGGGAGGAGATCCCCTACGACACCCTGATCTCCACGCTGCCGCTGCCCCGGCTGATCGAGCTGTGCGACCGGCTGCCCGAGGAGGCCGCCGCGGCGGCCCGGGGGCTGCGCCACGTGGCCGTGGTGAATCTCAACCTGGGCTTCGATCGCGTGGTGCACCCGGACAAGCACTGGGTTTACTTCCCGGAGAAGGACTTCGTCTTCTACCGGGCCGGCTTCCCCGCGTCGTTCACCGCCTCCGCCGCGCCGGCCGGCTGCTCGTCCGTCTACCTGGAGATGTCGGTGCGCCCCGGCGATCGGCCGGACCGCAAGGAGCTGCTGTCGGCGGCGCGGGCCGGCCTGGAGAAGGCCGGGATCGTGCTGTCCGGCGACAGGATCCTGACCGAGCTGTGGTTCCATATCGATCCGGCGTACGTGATCTACGACCGGCACCGGCGCGCCGCGCTGCCCGCACTGAAGTCGGTGCTGCTGGAGCGCGGCATCCATTCCGCGGGCCGCTACGGCGCCTGGTACTACAACTCGATGGAGGACTCCATGGCCGACGGGCGCGATCTGGCCATGGAGCTGCTGAGGGCGCGCCAGGGGCGGGCGGCGGCCCGATGATCCGGGTCTGCCACGTCATCACCCAGCTGGAGCTGGGAGGGGCCCAGAAGGTGGCCCTGCACACCGCGTCGCACCTGGACCGCTCGCGCTTCGCGGCGGAGGTGGCCGCGGGGCCGGGCGGCATGCTGGACGAGGACGCCCGCTCCCTCGGCATCCCCTTCCACACCGTGCGGAGCCTGCGCCGGGAGGTCTCCCTGGCCGGGGACATGGCCGCGCTGGCCGAGCTGACCCGGCTGCTGCGGCGGCTGCGGCCGGACATCGTCCACACCCACTCCTCCAAGGCCGGCATCCTGGGCCGGTGGGCGGCCATGCTGGCGGGCGTCCCCCACACCGTGCACTCCATCCACGGGTACGGCTTCCATCCCGGGCAGGCCCCGGCGCGGCGGTGGCTCTTCGTGTCGCTGGAGCGGCTCACCGGCCGCCACGCCACCAGCGTCTTCGTCACCGTGTCGCGGGCCAACCTCCAGGCCGGCCTCGACCTGGAGCTCTTCCCGCCGCCGCGGGCGGCTCTCATCCACTACGGCGTGAGGCTGGGGGACTTCCGCCCCGCCGATCGCAACGGCGCGGCCGGACGCCCCCTGGTGGTGGGGATGATCGGCTGCCTCAAGCCCCAGAAGGCCCCGCTCGATTTCGTGGCCGTGGCCGCTCGCGTGCTGAAGGCGCCGGACGCCCCGGCCGGCGCCCGGTTCGTGCTGGTGGGAGACGGCGTGCTGCGGCCCGACGTGGAGCGGGCCATCGCCCTCGAGGGGCTCCAGGAGCGGGTCATCCTGGCCGGCTGGCGGCGGGACATTCCCGAGCTGCTCCGAGGCTTCGATCTGCTCCTGCACACGTCCCGCTGGGAAGGGCTTCCCATCGCTTTTCTGGAGGCCATGGCCACCGGCCTGCCGATCGTGGCCACCCGGGTGGACGGCGCCCCCGACGCCGTGGAGGACGGGGTGACCGGCTACCTGCTCGACTCCGGCGACGTGGAGGGACTGGCCCGGCGCACCGCCGAGCTGCTGCGCGACGGGGCGCTGCGGCGGAGCATGGGGGCGGAGGCGCTTCGCCGCTCCGCCGCCTGGGACATCGACGGGATGGTCGGCCGGCAGGAGAGGCTCTACGAGGCGCTGGTGCGGGAAGGGCCGGCGCGCGCCGTGGCCCAGTCCACCCAGATCGAGCCGGGCGCATGAACGGTCCCGCGCTCGTGCTGCAGGGTCTGCGCAAGACCTACAAAGGACACCTGTCCCTCACCTCGCGGGAGGTGATCCGCGGGCTCGATCTGACGGTGGAGCCGGGGGAGGTCTTCGGCCTGCTCGGGCAGAACGGGGCGGGCAAGACCACCACTCTGAAGCTCATCTTGTCGCTCATCTTCCCCGACGCCGGCGTCATCCGCCTGTTCGGCGAGGAGTCGTCGCGGGTGGCGGTGCGCAGCCGGATCGGGTTCCTCCCGGAGAACCCCTTCTTCTACGACTACCTCACCGGACGCGAGTTCCTGGACTTCTACGGGCAGCTCTTCGGCTTCGATCGCGCCGCGCGGCAGGCCCGCGCGGCGGCCATCCTGGACAGGGTGGGGATGGCCTCACGCGCCGATCTCCCCTTGCGCAAGTACTCCAAGGGGATGCTCCAGCGCATCGGCATGGCCCAGGCCCTGCTCAACGATCCGGACCTGGTGATCCTCGACGAGCCGATGAGCGGCCTGGATCCCATCGGCCGTCGGGAGTTCCGGGACATCATCCTGGAGCTGAAGGGACGGGGGAAGACAGTCTTCTTCTCCTCCCACATCCTCTCCGACGCGGAGGCCATCTGCGATCGGATCGGGATCCTCAAGGACGGACGGCTGGCCCGGTGCGGGCGGCTGCCGGAGCTCCTCCCTCCCGATGTCCGCTCCTGGGAGGTGGCCTTCGCCGGCCCGGCCTGGGAGACCCTGGCCGCCCGGGGCGCCCGCGCCGAGCGAATCTCCACGCGCGGGTCGGAGACGCTGGTGAAGGTGGCCGGGCCCGCCGAGCTGGAGGGCCTGCTGGACGCCCTGCGCTCCGCCGGGGCCAGGCTGATCGCGGTGACGCCGCGGCGCGACACCCTCGAGGACCTCTACCTGCGGGAGGTGGGCGGGCGATGAGGAAGACCCTGGCCATCGCCGCCAACACGTTCCGTGAGGCCATCCGCGACCGGATCCTCTATCTGCTGCTGGCCTTCGCCATCCTGATGATGGGGGCCAGCCGCATCCTGAGCCTGCTGACCGTCGGGGCGGAGGAGAAGATCGTCAAGGACATCGGGCTGGCCTCGCTGTCCTTGTTCGGCGTGGCCACGGCCATCTTCGTCGGCGTCGGCCTGGTGTTCAAGGAGATCGAGAGGCGCACCGTCTACACGCTGGTGTCCAAGCCGATCTCCCGGTCGCAGTTCATCCTGGGCAAGTACGTGGGCCTGGTCATGGTGCTGGCGGTGAACCTGTCGATCATGACCGGGGTCTTCTACGCCCTGCTGCTCTGGAAGGGATGGATGGACGCCGGGATCACCAGGGCGGTGGTGCTGATCTTCGTGGAGCTCCTGCTGGTGACCGCGATCGCGATCTTCTTCTCGTCCTTCTCCACGCCGATCCTGAGCAGCCTGTTCACCGTCACCGTGTACGTCATCGGGCATCTGTCCTGGGGCCTGCTGCTCCTGGGGGATCGGATCCAGGGGGCGGCCGGCAAGGCCCTGTGCCGGGTCCTCTACCACGTGCTCCCCAACCTGGACGCGCTCAACGTCAAGGGGCTGGTGGTGCACGGCGATCCGGTGCCGGCCGCCAGGATGCTCCACGCCTCGCTCTACGGGGTCTCCTACACGGTGGTGGTGCTGGGGCTGGCCGTGCTGGTCTTCCGCAAGCGGGATTTCCTGTGACCGCTCTTCGCGCGTGGGCCGTGCTGGTGGTGGCGGCCTCGGCGGCGGGGGCCGCCTGGTCGTCCCGGCAGCTCGATCGCGGCCGGGCAACGGCCGACGCCGCGCAGGTGCTCTACCTCCCCTCGGGCAAGTACCTGAAGGTGGTCTCGCTCGGCTTCCCCGAGGTGCTGGCCGATCTGATCTACATCTGGTCCATCCAATACTACGGCCACTACGAAGCGCCGGATCGGTATCGCTACCTGGAGCACATCTACGGCAGCGTGATCACCGAGCTGGATCCGCGCTACGTCGACCCGTACCTCATCGGCTCCATGATCATGAGCCTGGAGGCGGGGGACCACGAGATGGCCCTGCGCCTGCTGGACAAGGGGATCGCCGCCAACCCCCGGGAGTGGATCCTGCCGTTCGAAGCGGGGTTCCTCTGCTTCAACGTGCTGCACGACCACGAGCGAGCCGCGCGCTACTTCGAGGCGGCCCTGGCCATGCCCGGAGCCCCCGGGGTGATACGCCGCCTGCGTGCCGAGATGTACAACAAGCTGGGGGACAAGCGGCGATCGCTCGCCTACTGGACCGAGGTGCACGAGACCGCCGCCACCGACTACGTGAAGGACGTCTCGTGGCGGCACGTGCACGATCTGACCATCGAGGTGCACCTCGAGGACCTGCGGGCGGCTGTGGCGTCCTACCGCGAGCGGCACGGCCGCCTCCCGGCCGGCCTGGAGGCGCTGGCCTCCGCCGGGCTGGTGGCCGCGGTGCCGCTGGATCCGTCGGGGAACCCGTACCGGTACGATCCGGCCACGGGGGCGGTGTCCAGCGCCACGCGGTTCCAGCTCCACCAGCGGAGCCCGAGGTCGTGACCGGCCCTGACGGCGCGGCCATCGCCGTGGCCGCCGTGCTGGGCTTGATCTTCGGATCGTTCGCCAACGTCTGCATCCACCGCCTCCCGGAGCGGCGCTCGGTGGTCCGGCCGGGCTCCGCCTGCATGGCCTGCGGCCGGGGCATCGCCTGGTTCGACAACATCCCGGTCGTCTCCTGGCTGCTCCTGGCGGGACGCTGCCGCGCCTGCGGCGCCCGCATCGCGCCGATCTACCCTCTGGTGGAGGCGGCGTGCGCCGTGCTGCTGGCCGCCCTGTGCGCGCGCCACGGGCTGTCGCCCCGGTGGGCGGCCCTCGGCTGGCTCGTGGTGTCCATCGTCATCCTCATCCCGATCGACCTGCGCCACGGCATCCTCCCCGACAGGGTCACCCTGCCGGGGATCGCCGTGGGGATCGCGCTCTCTGCGCTCTCGCCCGACCCGGGGCTGGGCGGGTCGCTGCGGGGGGCCGCGGCGGGGGCCCTGGTCCCTCTGGGCGTCCGCTCCCTCTACATGGCCTACGCCTCGGCCCGATCGGCCCTTCGCCGAAGGGGGTCGCGGGCGGAGGCGCCGGCTGCCGCCGCGGCGGGACGGCCGGGGGATCCTTCGGGGGGGATCGCACAGGACCCTGCGGCCTCGCCCCAGGCCGGTCCGTCCGGCCCACCGGACGAGCCCCCGGAGCACGCCGAGGAGCGGCGCGAGGGGATGGGGCTGGGAGACGTCAAGATGCTGGCCATGGTGGGTGCGTTCCTGGGAGCCCCCATGGCCCTGCTCACCATGCTGCTGGGCTCGATGATGGGAGCGCTCTATGTTCTCCCCCTGGTGGCGGCGGGCAGGCAGAGCATGAAGTCGCCGGTCCCCTTCGGCCCCTTCCTGGGAGTCGCGGCCCTGGTGGCCGTCTTCTGGGGGGAGCGGATCGTCGGCTGGTACCTGGGACTGGTGATCGCACCGCCGTTCGGCTGAGGCAGCGTGGACCTACGGGTGCAGGGGTACGAGAGCCAGCTCAAGCTGTTCCTCGTTCTCCTGGTTCTCTTCCTGGTGGCCATCGGCGGCGTGTCGGTCAACGCCCTCCACCGCACGCGCTCGCTCCTGCTGGAGGAGGCCGAGGAGCGGATCGTGGCCGCCACCCGCGCCGCCCAGCGCGAGATCGACGCGACGCATCCGGCGGCGGCGGTGCTGGAGAGGGCGGCAGGAGCGCACACCGCGGTCAGCCGCCTGCGCGACGTGGGGCGCGCCAACGGCATCGCCTCGCTGGAGCTGGTGGACCGGCAGGGGCGCGTGCTGGCCGGGACGCAGCCCTGGCGCGTGGGGATCGTGGATCCGGTCGCGGCGCGCGCGGCCATCGAAGGGGCCGGGGCGCTGTCCTCCGGCGGCGCGGTGGTCCGGCAGCTCGACGACGTGCCGGATCCGGGCGACGAAGGAGGGGAGCGCCCCGGCGAGACGGTGGTCCTGGTGGCGCTGCGCACCTCCCCTTCCGGCGCGCTGCTGCGGGCCTCGCACCAGGGGAGCGCGGTCGCCCTGGTCGCGGCGCGCATCAGGCTGCTGAGCTGGATCCAGGCCCTGGCCGGCCTGGCCATGCTCGGCCTGGTGCTCCTCTTCGTCCGGTGGGTGCTGAGACCCTACCGGGCGCTCAAGGCCGCCGCCGCGCAGATCGGGGTGCCCGCCCAGGGGCATCCGGGGAGGGGAGGAGACGATCCCGACGACCTGGTGGCGTCGTTCCGCGGGGTCATCGAGAAGCTGAAGGGACAGGACGCCGAGCTGGCCACGATGCGGGCGCTGGCGGGGGGCGGCGCCGGGGCGCTGAGCCAGGCGGTGCTGGACGGGCTGACCAGCGGCGTGATGATCGTCGGGATGGACGGCAGGGTGACCGCCCTGAACCCGGCCGGCGAGTCGATCCTGGGCCGCCCGCGCGGCCATCTGGTGGGGGCGCCCCTGCGGGCGCTGTTCGCCTCCTCGCCGGAGCTGCTGGCGCTGCTGGAGGAGGGAGCGGCCTCCGGACGCGCCGCCGCCCGAGAGGTCGTCCCCTACGCCCGGGCGGCCGGCCCGGCGGCGCACCTCGGCGTGACGATCTCTCCCATCCCCGCGGGCTCGCCGGGAGGCGGCGGGGCCTTCTGCATCTTCTCCGACCTCACCGAGATCCGGGGGCTGCAGGAGAGGGTCCGCCTCAAGGAGAACCTGGCGGGACTGGGGGAGATGTCGGCCGGCATCGCCCACGAGTTCCGCAACGCCCTGGCCACCATCCTGGGCTACGCGAGGCTGATCGGGCGCGGAGGCGGCGAGGCGGGCCGGGCCGCCGAGCACGCCGCGGCCATCGCGCGGGAGGTTCAGGGGATCGGCCGGGTGGTGGACGACTTCCTGCGCTACGCCCGCCCCGCCGCGCTGCAGCCGCGCACCTGGGACCCCAGGGGAGTGGTCTCCGAGGTGGCGCGGGAGGCGGCCCGCGAGGCTGGCTGCGGGGAGGACGCCTTCGCCGTGGAAGGGGAGTGGCCCGCGGCGATCACCGCCGACGAGGCGCTGATGCGCCAGGCGTTCCTCAACGTCCTGCGCAACGCCTTCCAGGCCGCGGGGCCGGGGCCGAGGCGGGTGGCCATCGCCGGCTCGGTCGAGGCGGCAGGGGGGCAGCTTCGCATCGAGGTGCGCGACCGGGGCCCGGGCATCCCCGCCGGAGTCATGGAGCGGCTCTTCACCCCCTTCGTCACCACCAAGGAGGGGGGGACCGGGCTGGGCCTGGCCATGGCCCAGAAGGCGGTGGTCTGCCACGACGGCGCCATCGCCGTCGGCAACCACCCCTCGGGAGGGGCCTGCGTGACCATCACACTGCCACTTCAGCCGGCCGCCGCCCGACCGGCCGTGCTGGAAGCGGCGTCGTCGGACTGAGGCGTTTCGCCTCGATTTCCACAGCGTCCAAAGGGGCCCCGGGAGCCGGCGCGTGCCTCGCCACGGGGTGCCGCGCTCCGACAAGCTGTTGTCCTCCAGCCATTTGGGCACCCCATCCCGACAACGACGCGGCCGTGGCAGCCCGCTTGCTCCTGGTGTTGCCGGACTCGCGGATTCCAAGGAGCCGCCATGAGACGCGATCGAAGAGGCCGGCGGGGAGAAGCCGGATACAGCCTTTCGGAGGTGCTGGTCGTGGTGGTGATCGTGGCGCTCGGCGCCC
The DNA here is from genome assembly GCA_035281445.1 of Candidatus Polarisedimenticolia bacterium. Classification (GTDB taxonomy): domain Bacteria; phylum Acidobacteriota; class Polarisedimenticolia; order JACPZX01; family DASXTC01; genus DATEEA01. Next base: position 18,711 of record DATEEA010000067.1, on the reverse strand, counting down.
TGGTGGCCGTGCCGAACGTCGGCGCCTTCTACCGGGCCTACCGGATCCGCACGGCCTCGGACCAGCTCGTGTCCCACCTGCGGACGGCGCGCCAGATCGCGGTGTCGCAGCGCCTCCCGGTCACGTTCACCATCAACCCGTCCCCGGCCAACAGCTACACCTTCAGCTACACCATCCCCGGCCAGCCGACCACCACGCAGACGTTCAGCCTGGCCAAGGAGATCTCGGTGACCAACACCCCCTCGGGGGCCCTGATCTTCACCATGAACCAGAACGGCACGGTGGCCAACCCCACCACGCCCGACGATCAGAGTCCCAGCGCCAACTTCGTGGAGCTCACCCGGAACATCGGCGAGGGGACGACCGACCGCTACACCATCTGCCTGCTCGCCGCGGGCAAAGTCAGCGCGAGGTTCACGCGATGAGACATCCAGGCATGGGGGAGAAGGGCTACAGCCTCGTGGAGGTGCTGATCTCGCTGGGACTGATGGCCGGCGTCATGGTGGCGGTGTGCTCGATGTTCGTGCTGGGAGGGACCTACGTCAAGGCCGGCAAGCAGCTCACGCAGGCCACCGCCCTGGCCCAGGACATGATGGAGGACATCAACAAGCAGTCCTACACCGGCCTCTACCTGTTCCTGCAAGGGGGCAGCCCCGATCCCAACGCCCAGATCGTCACCTCCGACACGCGCTCCGGCGGCAGCGTGGCCGACGCGACCTGGGGGAGCGGCATCCGGTCGAAGCTCCACAAGGGGTACGCGGTGGTGAGGATGAAGCCCTTGGGAGGGGCCTCCACCCCGGTCACCTTCGCCTCGGGCGAGGGGATCCGGATCAGCATCGAGCTCGGCTGGACCGAGCTGCGGCGTGACCGGAAGGTGACCATCGAAGGAGTGCGTTTCTGAGATCCGCTTGGTCCCTTCCTGCCGGGACGGGCCGAGCCTTGAGGAGACGGACGTGAGCGCGATGCGGAGAACGGGCGAGCGAGGGTTCACACTGGCCGAGGTCCTGGTGGCCGTGACGGTGATGGCCATCGTCTTCGTGGTGGTCTTCTCCCTCTACGACAGCCTCCAGAAGTCGTTCAAGAACAGCGAGAACGCCGCCAGCCAGCAGCAGAACACGCGCGTGGCCTTCGACCGGATGATCGCCGACGTCCGCATGGCCGGCTTCAACCACAACCCGGACGGGGACCCGGCCCGGCCCGACGAGCAGATCGAGGGGATGTGGGACACGGCCATCACCGTGCGCGGGGACTTCGACTTCGAGGACGCCACGGCGCGCGTGAACCCCGAGTCGACCCTGGGAGGCCCCTCGGCCACCTTCCGCACGGTGACCATCGGCAACGACGAGATCGTGACCTACGCGCTGGGCAAGACCTCCGGGACGGGCGGCGCCAGCATCAGCTTCGTGGCCGACGTGGCCGGCGTGCCGCGCAACGGCACCCAGGAGACCGTCACCATCGCCAACGTGCACACCGCGCAGACCGATCCCCCTTACACCCTGTACCGGTACACGGTGGCGCCCAACAGCGCCTCGGTGGTCAAGCAGCCGGTGGCCGACAACATCAAGAGCATGTCGTTCACCTACTACGACGGCAACGGCAGCGCGCTGTCGCCGGTGGGGGGGGCGGACGATCCCAACAGCCTGGCGGCGCGCAAGAGGATCACCAAGATCGGCATCAACGTCGTGGGGATGACCGAGGATCCCGATCTGGCCTACATCGACCCGATGGACGCCAACGCTCCGACCCGCCACCACCGAAAGTTCACGCTGCAGAGCGACGTGACCCCGCGCAACCTGGGCTACGTGGGCGTGGTGGACATCGACCTGGACGACCCCAACGCGCCGGTGAACTTCACCGCCTGCCAGGGCCATTGCAACGGCACGTTCCTGAAGTGGCAGTCGGGGGGCGACCCGGACATCGCCAGCTACACGGTGAGCTGGGGCACCTCGGCCTCCAACCTGATCAACGTCATCTCCACACCGGACACCTTCCACTACGTCTCGGGGATCACCGGCGCCCACTACTACGCGGCGCGCTCGGTGGACCTCACCGGCAACCAGAGCGGCAACGTCACCGTCGGCCCCTCCACCCCGACCGACACCACGACGCCCGCCCAGGTCTCGGGCGCCGCGTGCTCGGGTGACGCGGGAGGCAACCTGTCGCCCCTGGACAGCGTGGTGCAGGTGTCGTGGTCCCCCCTCGGCGGCAACACGGTGAACCTGAGCTGCGATCAGTCGCCGTTCCCCATCCGGGACCTGAAGGGGTACCGGGTCTACAAGGGGGCCACCGCGTCGTTCGATCCCAACAACGTCTCGCAGGTCATCGAGAGCTGGGATCCCAACACCGTCACCGCCACGGTGAACGCCCTCACCGACTCCAACGTGGTGAACTGCCGCCAGTACTACTACAAGGTCCTGGGAGAGGACCTGTGCAGCAAGAGGGGCGCGGTCTCTGCGGCCGCCGACGGTGCGTCCACGACCAGCATCCCGCCGGCCGCCCCCACATCGGTGTCGGCCACCGACATGGGCCTGAACCTGCACCGGGTGACCTGGAACCGGGTCAGCCAGAACAGCGACACCACGCCCGCCAACATCATGATCGACAAGTACGCGGTGTACAGGGCGGTGGTGGACGTGGGGGACGACCCCAACCAGGCCACGTTCAGTCAGGTGTTCTCCGGCCTGGTGGCCAACCCCTCCTCGCCCTACTGGGAGGACTCCAGCGTTCCCAACATCCCGGGCAGCCAGCGCTACTGGTACAAGATCACAGCGCTGGACGACTGCCCCAACGAGAGCGCCCTGTCCCTGCCCGATGAGGCGGACAAGTGCAACTTCGGCGGAACCATCTTCTTGAACATCAGCCCGGGCGGCAACCCCATGACCGGCAACCAGACGATCACCCTCTCGGTGTCCGGCGGCGTGGGGGTGCAGTCCACGCAGCTCATCATCCGCAACGCGTCCACGGGGACGGTGGTCCACAATCAGACGGACAGCACGTCCCCCTACACCTACACCTGGAACGCCTCGGCGGTGGCCTCGGGCCAGAGCTACGAGGTGATCGGGCTGGTCACCAACACCAGCGGCTGCACCGACTGGGCGACCACCACGGTCACCACCACCTCGGCCATCGCCTGCTGCATCTCCACCAACAACCCCAACATCTCGCCGACCACCGGGTCGCTGAAGAACAACGAAGTGTTCTTCGACATCATCAACAACTGCGGCGACCAGGTGACCATCGACGACCTGTCGGTGATCTTCACCAACAACGCCAACCAGAACCCGCTGCTGGACGAGATCGACTGGAACATCTTCAGCCAGATCACGGCCCGCCGCACCTTCAACTTCAGCCCCGACCTGGCGTCCGGCGTGATCCTGAACTTCGCCTCCGGCTCGCTCTCGCCGCCGCTGGTGCTGGACAAGAACAACGACGGCTCGCGTCCGGTGCGCGTCTCCTACAACTTCACCAAGCCGATGCTCAACAAGGTGGGCTCCACGTTCGTCGGGGAGTCGATCCGCACCGGCTTCTTCTTCACCCTGGCCAGCTCCTCGGGCACCGGACGATGCGAGGTGACGGTCGTGACCAACCCGCTCAGCGTCGTCTCGTGCGATCCGGCGAGCGACCCGAACTGCGGCATCTAGGGGCGAGGGGACGATGAACCGACCTGCGAGGGAGAACGGCTCCGCGCTGCTGATCACCATGATGGTGATGGTGATCCTGACGCTGCTCGGGCTGTCGTACCTGTTCCTGGCCGACACGGAGAACCTCATCGCCCAGAACCAGCGCGACAGCGACCAGCTCCTCTTCGTGGCCGAGGCCGGCGCCCGGATGGTGAAGGCGATGTTCGACCGGCCCCCCTACGGGGCGCCGTCGGATCCCAACAGCGTGCTCTACCGGTTCCTCAACACCTACGACATGAGGAACAGCGCGTACTACGACCGGGCCCAGCGGATCTTCGACCACGACAACGACCCGAACACGGCCGACGTGGCGGCCGACGGAACGTCCGGCCGGCCCTACTACCGGCAGGGGCTGACGGTGGATCCCAACCTGCCGGCCTACCTGTCGTTCTTCGACAAGCCGTACCGGGGGAGCGCCGTGGCGGCGTTCATGGGAACGGAGGCGGGACCGGACCTGATCCTCCAGTCCAACAGCCTCGACCCGAACGCCTCGGGGAGTCTCGACCTGTTGGACCAGCTCAACGGCGCGCTCCTGGCCGACCAGCCGAACACCGGGAGGATCCAGCGGATCGACATCTACGCCCCCCCCGTCATCATGGTGAACGGCACCCCCACCCGCTACGGCATCGCCACGGTCAAGGTCACCGCCGCCAAGTTCCGCCACCTGGGGGAGGTGGGAGGGGTGAAGGTGACCACTCCCACCTCACGCCAAGTGGCCGAGCGCGTGGTGAAGATGGTCCTCAACGAGGCCCCCTATCCGGGGCCGGCCGGGCCGCTGCAGTCGTGCCAGGGGATCAGCACCAACGGAGCGTTCGCCGTCCGCTGGGGGACCACGACCTCGATCGTGGACACGACCATCTCACCCAGCGAGGCGCAGCTCAAGAACCGCGCGGCGCAGAGCGTGCCCTGGGCCACGCAGAAGAGCTACATCTCGGGGGCCGACCTCACCAATTACATTGCGGCCAGGGCGGGGACCGCTTCCGCCACCCTGGACGACCCCTGGTTCCAGATCGTCACCGGTGGGACATTCAATCCGCCTCTCGATCCCAACACCTCCCCCGGCAATCTGATCATCCCCTACCCTTACAATGCGGGGACGCCCACGGCCGACGACAACTCGAACCTCTTCCAGCACTCGGTCGTGTCGTGCCCCAGCTTCGAATACGACCTGTGGAAGAACGTCGCCCAGAGCGGCTTCGGCGACGCGCACTACTTCGTCCCGGTGGGCAACGCCGACAGCTGGCGCGAGAACGGGGTGGGAGCCGCCAAGACCTTCGCCCAGTGGACCAAGGGGAACAAGGGGGGCCTCTACTTCTTTGACACCATGGACGGGCTTCCCCCCGATCCGAACGGGACCAATCTGATCGACGAGGTCTTCCTGACGGCGGCCGACGACTGGGCCGGAGGAGGGTTCGCGTACCTCAACGCGCTGAACATGGAACAGCAGGGCATCGACGCCGACGGCGTGAACCGGGTGCTGCTGCCGCCGGGCGAGCCCTACGTGGACGCCAACGGGAACAAGGCCTGGGATCCCAACGAGCAGTACGTGAACCTGCAGTACGCGACCACGGCGATGGGGAGCTTCGTCGTCGACCCGAACGCGGGAGGCCAGACCTCGACCCAGACCGCCGTGACCGGCGAGAGCTTCACCTACACCAACTCCTCCGGCCGCGACGATCAGGGGCTCCCGATCCTCCAGGCCATCAACTGGTACGGGGTCATCTACACGTCGGGGATGTGGGAGGCGGCGGGCAACGGCAACTTCTTCGGGAGCATCGTGACCCGGATGGGCGTGGTGAGCACCGCCGGAACGCCGAACCTCTGGTTCGACGAGCGGCTGATCAAGGGGCAGTGGCCGCCTCCCGACATCCAGCTTCCGCGCACGATGATCACCGTCTGGCAGACCGACTTGTAGGACGAGATGACCAGGGCAGGGGGGCGCCCGGCTCCTTCCCCCCCTCACCTCGCCGCGCGAGGTCGCCGGCGCCCACCCTGCCGCCCTTCCCCTTGACTAGCCCCCCCCGGGGCATAGATTCGGCCCCATGCTCCGCCCTGACCGGAACGTGCGCCTGCGCCTGACCGTCCTGGCCGTCGGCCTTTCCGTCTTCCTGTTCGCCTGCGGCGGCTCCTCCGAGCGGGGCGAAGTCGCCGAGCGCCTCCGCCCCTACCGGGAAGCGCGCGCGTCCGCCGCCGCCCCGGCCCGTCCCGCCGAGGACCAGCCGGCGGCCGCCGCCGCCGCGCCGGACGAGCCCTCGGCGGACTCCGGGGAGACCGTCCCTGCAGAAGGCGAGGTGCCGGAGCCGGCTCCGCAAGCGGAGCCGCGGGCCGAAGTCTCCTTCGGATCCGGGCCCCCCGAGGAGGCCGCCGAACCGTACGAGCCTCCCCCGCCGCCCCGCCTGGAGAGGGACAGCGGCAAGGTCTTCTCCAACGACGATCTCAAGGCCTACAAGAAGGTCAAGGAGCAGTTCGGGTTCGGGGACAACAGGGTCACCGTGGACGCCACCCACAGGCCTGCCGCGGTGTCGCAGCCCAAGGATCAGGCCGGGGCCCTCACCACCGCGGAGCGGGACGCCGAGATGTCCGCCGCCCGCGAGTCCCTCAACCGCCTCAGCGAGGAGCTGCGGTACCTGCAGGGGCGCATCCCGTCGCTGCACAACCCGTTTCTTCCCCGGGCCGCGGCCAGCGAGTCCGACGCCTCGGCCGAGGCGGGGATGGACAACGCCGAGAAGCTGGCCCACGTCAACAGCCGCATCGCCGAGGTGAACCAGGAGATGGCGCGCCACCAGCGCCGGCTGGCCGACCTGCAGCTCATGACCCCCTCGGACGCGCCGCCGTCCGCCGGCCGGGACTGATCGGCCCGGCTCCTTCGGGCCGGAGGAGCCCTCGATGGACCGCATCCTGGTGGTGGAAGACAAGGAGAGCCTGAGGACCGTCCTCTGCAAGACCCTCGAGGCGGAGGGCTATCAGGTGGACGAGGCGGCCGACGTCGGGGAGGCCTCCCGCTTCCTGCGGGGAGGGCGCTACCTGGCGGTGCTGACCGACCTGAGGCTGCCGGGAGGCTCCGGACACGACGTGGTGGAGACGGCCCTGGAAGGAGATCCCCAGGTGCCGGTCATCGTGATGACCGCCTTCGGCACCATCGAGGACGCCGTGCGGGCCATGAAGGACGGCGCGTTCGACTTCCTGGCCAAGCCCGTGGACACGTCGCACCTGCTGGTGCTCGTGGAGCGCGCCGCCTCGCGGCGCAAGCTCCTGGCGGAGAACCTCCTTCTCAAGGAAGAGTTCGCCCGGCGCTTCGGGATGCCCCGCATCGTGGGGGAGTCGGCCCCCATGGTGGCCCTGGTGGAGCAGGTGCAGCGGGTGGCGCCGACCTCGGCCACGGTGCTGCTGCAAGGGGAGAGCGGCACCGGCAAGGAGCTCTTCGCGCGCGCCCTGCACGAGCTGTCGCCGCGGCGGGAAGGTCCCTTCGTGGCCATCAACTGCGCCGCCATCCCCGAGACGCTGCTGGAGAACGAGCTGTTCGGCCACGAGAAAGGGGCCTACACCGGGGCGGGGGCGGCCCGGATGGGGAAGATGGAGATGGCCGACCAGGGGACGATCTTCCTGGACGAGGTGGGGGAGGCCCCTCTGGCCGTGCAGGCGAAGCTGCTGCGGGTCCTGGAGGAGCGCCGGTTCGAGCGCGTCGGCGGCACCGCCACCATCGCCGTGGACGTGCGCATCGTGGCCGCCAGCAACCGCGACCTGGCCTCGGCGGTGGCCGCGCGCACCTTCCGCGAGGACCTGTTCTTCCGTCTGTCGGTGGTCCCGCTCACCGTCCCCCCGCTGCGCGACCGGGCGGCCGACATCCCGGCCCTCGTGGAGCACTTCGTGACGCGCTACGCCCGGGAGCTCAAGCGGCGCACTCCACCCATTCTGCGCAAGGAGGCCTCCGAGCGCCTGGCGGCCTACCCCTGGCCGGGCAACGTCCGCGAGCTACAGAACTGCATCGAGCGCGCGATGATCCTGTCGGACGGCGGCCCGCTCGGCCCCGAGCACCTGCACCTGCCCGACCTGGGCGCAGCGGGCCCGGCCCGATCCGGACAGACCGATCTGGCACGACCCCTGGCCGAGGTGGCCCAGGCCGCCGCCCGCGCCGCCGAGCGGGGGCACATCGAGCGCGCGCTGCAGGTGGCCGGAGGGGACCGCTCGCGGGCCGCCGAGATCCTGAAGGTCAGCGCCCGGACGCTCCACGCCAAGATCAAGGACCTCGGGCTCGGCGGTGACTGAGCGTAACTGCTGACACTGCAGGTCTTAGTTTCACGCCTGCCTTGACTCCCCGCGCCGCTGATGGTATCTTCGGCGCCCATTTCCGAGCTGCCGTGAGCCACCAAGACAATCTATCCGTGCGTCCCGGCGCCTCATTCTCGAGAGGTGATCACTGATGCCCCGTCGCCGCGTCATCATCATGGGAGCCGCCGGAAGGGATTTTCACAACTTCAACGTGGCTTTCCGCGAGGACTCCAGCACCGAGGTCGTCTGCTTCACGGCGACCCAGATCCCCAACATCGCCGGGCGGCGCTACCCGGCGGCCCTGGCCGGCCCGCTCTACCCCGACGGCATCCCCATCCACGAAGAGCGCCTCCTGTCCGAGCTGATCGTGCGGGAGAAGGTGCAGGAAGTCATCTTCGCCTACAGCGACGTCTCCCACGAGCACGTCATGCACCACGCCTCGGCGGTCAACGCGGCGGGGGCGGACTTCCGGCTGATGGGGGCCGACGCCACCATGCTGGCGTCGAAGGTCCCGGTGGTCTCCATCTGCGCGGTGCGCACCGGCAGCGGCAAGAGCCAGACCACCCGCAAAGTCTGCCAGGCGCTGGCGGGGACGGGGCGGCGCGTGGTCGTCGTGCGCCACCCGATGCCCTACGGCGACCTGGTCCGCCAGAAGGTCCAGCGCTTCGCCTCCTTCGAGGATCTCGACGCCCAGGAGTGCACCATCGAGGAGAGGGAGGAGTACGAGCCGCACATCAGGCGCGGCACCATCGTCTACGCGGGAGTGGACTACGGGGCCATCCTGCAGCGGGCGCAGGAGGAGGCCGACGTGATCGTCTGGGACGGCGGCAACAACGACATGCCCTTCTTCCGGCCCAGGCTGGAGATCGTGGTGGCCGATCCCCACCGGGCGGGCCACGAGATGACCTACCACCCGGGGGAGACGAACCTGCGCCGGGCGCAGATCATCGTGATCAACAAGGTGGATTCCGCCCCTGCGGACGGAGTGGCCGCCGTCCGCCGCAGCATCGAGAAGGCCAACCCCCGGGCCACGGTCATCGAGGCCGCGTCGCCCATCACCGTGGAGGATCCGGCGGCCATACGGGGCAAGAGGGTGCTGGCCATCGAGGACGGCCCCACGCTCACCCACGGCGAGATGACGTACGGCGCCGCGGTGGTTGCGGCCCGGGCCCACGGGGCGGCCGGGCTGGTCGACCCTCGCAGCGCGGCCGTGGGGACCATCAAGGAGGCCTTCGCCCAGTACCCGGGCATCGGCACCCTGCTGCCGGCCCTGGGGTACGGCGACCGGCAGATCGCCGACTTGCAGGCCACCATCGAGCGGGTCGACTGCGACCTGGTGCTCATCGGCACCCCCATCGACCTCAGGCGCCTGGTGAAGTTCAAGAAGCCCGCCCAGACCGTGGCCTACGAGCTGGAGGAGAAGGGCCGGCCCACGCTGGCGGATCTCCTCGCTTCCTTCGCGTGACCCGGAGCCAGAAGCGCAAGCTGGTGGTGGTCGCCTTCGGCGGCAACGCCTTGGTGCGCCGGGACGAGGACGGCACCCAGCGCCAGCAGATCGGCCACGCCCAGGCGCTGGCCAGGTCGCTGGCCAGGGTGGTGGCCAAGGGGCACGACCTGGTGCTGGTTCACGGCAACGGGCCGCAGGTCGGAACGCTGCTGGTGCAGGTGGAGGAGGCCGTCACCAAGGTGCCTCCCCTGTCGCTCGACGTCTGCGTGGCGCAGACCGAGGGGAGCATCGGCTACCTGCTGGAGACGGCCCTGCGCAACGCTCTGCTGGCGGAAGGGGCGGACCGGGAGGTGGTCTGCCTGCTGACCGAGGTGGTGGTCGATCCCAAGGACCCCGCCCTGCGGGCGCCCACCAAGCCGATCGGCCCTTTCTACACACCCTACCGCGCCGCCCATCTTCGCAGGCAGCGCCGGTGGGACCTGGTGGAGGACTCGGGGCGCGGCTACCGCAAGGTCGTCCCCTCGCCGCGTCCCTTGAAGGTCCTCAACATGCAGGTGATCCGGACCCTCCTGCAGACGCACCACGTGATCATCGCCGGCGGCGGCGGCGGGGTGCCGGTCATCGAGGAGCCGTCCGGGCGGCTGCGCGGCATCGAGGCGGTGATCGACAAGGATCTCACCGCCGCGCTCATCGCCCGGGATCTGCGGGCCGATCTCCTGCTGGTGCTGACCGACGTGGACCAGGTCTTCCTCAACTACGGCAGGAAGAACCAGCGCCCCCTGGCCAGGATGTCGTCGAAGGAGGCCGAGCGCTGGCTGCGCAAGGGACAGTTCCCCCCGGGGAGCATGGGCCCCAAGGTGGAGGCCGCCATCGAGTTCACCCGTTCCAGCGGCCACGACGTCATCATCACATCCTTGCGGCGCTGCGTCTCGGCCATCGGCGGCCGCGGAGGCACCCGCATCACCGCCCGAGTGGAGCCACGATGAACTTCAAGGGAAGGGATTTGCTGACGCTTCGGGACTTCACCCCCGAGGAGATCGGCCGCCTGCTGGACAAGGCGGCCGAGGTCAAGAAGGACCCGGCGGCCTACCGCAAGGCGCTGGACGGCAAGACGCTGGCCATGATCTTCGAGAAGCCGTCGCTGCGCACGCGGGTCACGTTCGAGACGGGGATGACGCAGCTTCACGGCCACGCCATCTACATCTCCCCGGCCGACGCCGGCCTCGGCAAGCGCGAGAGCGTCCCCGACGTCGCCCGCAACCTGGAGCGCTGGGTGAACGGCATCATGGCCCGCGTGTTCGCCCACCAAGTCGTCGAGGACCTGGCGGCGCACGCCGGAGTGCCGGTGATCAACGGGCTGTCGGACGACTTCCATCCGGTCCAGGCCCTGGCCGACTTCCAGACCATCCGCGAAGCCGCCGGAAGGTACGAAGGGGTGAAGCTGGCCTACGTGGGGGACGGCAACAACGTGACCCACTCGCTGCTGCTGGCCGCGTCCCGGACCGGGGTCTCCATCTCCGTGGCCACCCCGCCGGGCTACGAGCCGCGCAAGGACATCGTCTCGGAGGCCGTGAAGACCGGGCGCCGGACCGGCTGCACGGTGGACGTCTCCAACGATCTGGCCCGCGCCGTGCGTGGGGCCCACTTCGTCTACACCGACGTGTGGGCCAGCATGGGGCAGGAGTCCGAGGCGCAGCAGCGCAAGGCGATCTTCGCTCCCTTCCAGGTCAACGCGAAGCTGATGGCCATGGCCGGGACCGATCCCTGGTTCCTGCACTGCCTGCCCGCGCACCGCGGCGAGGAGGTCACCGACGAGGTGGCCGACTCGCCCAAGTCGCTCATCTTCCAGCAGGCGGAGAACCGGCTGCACGCGCAGAAGGCGGTCATGGTGCTGCTGATGGGGGACTGAGGCGCCGCGCCGGCGCCGCCCCCCGCACAGAGCTCCCGGGACAGGCAGGATCGATTCCTCAGAGGAGATGCCGATGAGCCAGGACTTTCGAGGTCTTCAGTGGGTGACTCCAGCGCGGTATGTCGGGCCGATGATGCTCATCGTCCTGTCGATCGGCGCGCTCCTCGGCCTGATCTTCGCCGGGAACGGGAGAGTCAACGAGGCGGTGCTCGTGTTGTTGTTCACCATCTGCTTCCTTCTGATCGGCATCGCCGATCTCCTCGGTGAGCTGATCAAGCTCACAATGACGAGCCGGCCGCCCTCTTCCGGGCCGGATCGTTGAAGGGGCTGCACCTGTGAGGGTGCCCCCGAGCGTGCGCGAGCGGGACCGTGGGAGCTCGGAACATCCTCGGTCAGGGGCGGTGGGCGACGTACAGGGCGGCGATCCCCCTGGCGAAATCGTGGTGCCGCACGGGCCGGAAGCCGGCCTCCGCCAGAAGGGCGGCCATCCGGGCCTGGTCCGGGAAGGCCTGGATGGAGGAGCCCAGGTAGTCGTAGGCCGAGCGGCGTCCCGAGACGGCCGCCCCGACGGCGGGGACCACCCATCGGAGGTAGACTCCATAGGCGGTGCGGAAGACCGCTCCGCGCGGGGAGGCGAACTCCAGGATGCCGGCCCGGCCTCCCGGCTTGAGGACCCTGAGGATCTCCCTCAGGCCGGTCTCCAGGTCGGCCAGGTTGCGGACGCCGAAGGCCACCGTCACCAGGTCGAAGGTGCGGTCGGGAAAGGGGAGCCTCAGACAGTCGGCCTCGGCCAGGCGGGCCGCCCCCTTGGCGGCGGCCAGCCCCAGCATCTCGCGGGAGAAGTCCACACCCACGGCGGAGGCCCCCCGGGACTCCAGCTCCAGGGTCAAATCCCCCGTGCCGCAGCAGAGGTCGGCCGCAGCCTCCCCTGACAGGGGCCGCAGGAGGTCGCAGGCGCGGCGCCTCCAGGCCCTGTCTGTCCCGAGGCTCAGGATCCTGTTGAGCAGGTCGTAGCGGACGGCGATCGACCCGAACATCCTGCGGACATCGGCGGCCACCGGCATGCGCTGAGTCTATCAAAGCGCTTGACTTCAGAGGTGCCCTGTAGTAAAAAGATGGTTTTGTCCAACCCCACACGTCGTCACGAAGGCGGGAGTACGCATTGATGCAGACCTACGCGCCCCGGGGGCCGAGCAAGGACGCGCGGTGGTACCTGGTGGACGCCGACGGCAAGACGCTCGGCCGTCTGGCCACCGCGGTGGCCATGCGGCTGCGGGGGAAGCACCGCCCGACGTACGCGCCGAACTACGACCACGGCGATCACGTCGTGGTGGTGAACGCGTCGAAGGTCGTGCTCACCGGCAAGAAGAAGACCGACAAGATGTACCGGCGGCACACCGGGTACCCTGGCGGGCTGAAGGAGATCGCGGCCGGCAAGCTGCTGGCGACGCGTCCCGAGAGGGTCATCGAGTCGGCCGTGCAGGGAATGCTGCCGAAGAACTCCCTCGGCAGGAAGCTGATCCTCAAGTTGAAAGTCTACTCGGGCCCGGAGCACCCCCACGCGGCCCAGAAGCCGGAGCCGCTCGCGGTCCCCGGCCTGGGCGAGTGAGCGTGCGCGCGGCGTCCGCGTCCGTCGGGAGGTAGCGGGCTTGGCGGCCACCATCGAGTACTACGGAACCGGCAAGAGGAAGCACGCCGTGGCGAGGGTCCTGCTGCGTCCCGGACCCAGCGAGATCAAGATCAACGAGCGGGACATCGAGACGTACTTCCCCAGCGCGGTGCTGCGCACCATCGTGCGGTCGCCGCTGCTGGTCACCGAGACCTCCGACCGGTTCAGCATCCGGGTCAACGTCAACGGCGGGGGCATGGCCGGGCAGGCCGGCGCCGTGCGCCACGGCATCTCGAGGGCGCTGCTGGAGTACAACACAGAGCTGCGGCACAAGCTCAAAGAGGCGGGGTTCCTCACCAGGGACTCCCGGATCAAGGAACGCAAGAAGTACGGGCAGAAGGGAGCCCGCAAGCGGTTCCAGTTCTCCAAGCGATGAGGAGACCGCGGATCGCTGCCGGGCGCCGGGCGGGGCGCCCCTGGCTCTCTCGGACACCGTCCACAACGCGGCACCAACATGGAGGGTAGCTTGACGCCGGTTTCGATGAAGGAACTGCTCGAAGCTGGAGTGCACTTCGGCCATCAGACCAAGCGCTGGAACCCCAAGATGAAGCCCTTCATCTTCGGGCAGCGCAACGGCATCTACATCATCGATCTCCAGCAGACGGTCCAGCGCGCGCAGCGGGCCATGGAATTCGTGACGCAGCTGGCCGCCGAGGGCGGTTCGGTCCTCTTCGTCGGAACGAAGCGGCAGGCCCAGGAAGCGGTGCAGGAAGAGGCCACCCGCTGCGGCATGCCCTGCGTCAGCGTGCGGTGGCTCGGCGGCACCCTCACCAACTTCACCACCATCAAAAAGAGGATCGAGCGGCTGCGCTACCTCGAGTCGCTGGAGACCGACACCCATCGCCGCGAGATGCTGACCAAGAAAGAGCTGGGCAAGCTCGAGAAAGAGCGGGTCAAGCTGGAGAAGGTCCTGGCCGGCATCAAGATGATGTCCGCGCTGCCCCAGGCGGTGTTCGTGATCGATCCGAAGAAGGAGCACATCGCGGTCACCGAGGCGCGCAAGCTGACCATCCCGGTCATCGCCGTGGTGGACACCAACTGCGATCCCGACCTGGTGGACTTCATCATCCCCGGCAACGACGACGCCATCCGGGCCATCCGCCTGTTCACGGCGCGCGTGGCCGACGCCGTCGTCGAGGGCCAGCACATGCACCAGCGGCGCGCGGCCGATGCCGCCGCCAAGGAGCAGGCGGCCCGCGACGAGGACGGCCAGGACGCCGGCGGCGAGTCGCGGGGAAGCCGCGGCAAGCCGCGCCCGCGGCCGGCCCGCGCGGCGGCGGAAGGGGACGCGGCGCAGGGCACCGCGGAGCCGGGGGATGCTCCGGCGCCCAAGGGGAAGGTTCCGGCCGAGATCGGCTGACGTCCCTCCTCAACGAGACACACGACATCGGCACCTGGAGACGGCGGTTCCCTGCGCCCGCGGAGGAGCGGGAGCCGCACCAGGGCCGTCGATATCATCGATCCACGGAGGCCACTCATGGACATCACGGCGTCCCAGGTCAAGGAGCTGCGCGAGCGGACCGGGACGGGAATGATGGAATGCAAGAGCGCCCTGGTGGAAGCCAAGGGCGACATCGAGCAGGCGATTGCCATCCTGCGCAAGAAAGGGCTCTCCGCGGGGGCCAAGAAGGCCCACCGGGAGACCTCCGAGGGACAGGTCGGCTCCTACATCCACGTCGGCGGCAAGATCGGCGTGATGGTGGAGGTGAACTGCGAGACCGACTTCGTCGCCCGCACCACCGACTTCCAGCAACTGGTCAAGGACATCAGCATGCACGTGGCCGCGTCGGCTCCCCGGTTCGTGGGGCGCGACGAGGTGACCGAGGACGTGCTGGCCGCCGAGCGGGAGATCTACCGGGAGCAGGCGCTCAAGACCGGCAAGCCGGCCGCGGTGGTGGACAAGATCGTGGAGGGGAAGGTGGAGAAGTTCTACGCCGAGGCCTGCCTCCTGGAGCAGCCGTTCGTGAAGGACCCTTCCATCACCGTCCAGGACCTGGTCTCCTCGTACATCGCCAAGCTGGGGGAGAACATCCGCGTGCGCCGGTTCGCCCGGTTCGTCCTGGGCGAGAGCCACGACAGCCGCAAGTCCTGACGCCTCGGGAGGAGGCCATGGCGCGCAAGAGCGCTGAGGTCAAGCCGGGCGGTCCTGCCTTCAAGCGGGTCCTGCTCAAGCTGAGCGGCGAGGCCCTGATGGGTCAGTCCGGCTTCGGCATCGACGCCGCCGTGGTCCAGCGCATCGCCGAGGAGATCAAGGAAGTGCACGGCCTCGGCGTGCAGATCGCGCTGGTGGTGGGCGGCGGGAACATCTTCCGCGGGCTCTCGGCCCGCGCCCAGCGCATGGATCGCGTGGCCGCCGATCACATGGGGATGCTGGCCACCGTCATCAACAGCCTGGCCCTTCAGGACGCCCTGGAGCAGATGGGGGTGGTCACCCGCGTGCTGTCGGCCGTGGAGATGCGCTCGGTGGCCGAGCCTTACATCCGCCGCCGCGCCATCCGGCACCTGGAGAAGGGCCGGGTCATCCTGCTGGCGGCGGGCACGGGCAACCCTTACTTCACCACCGACTCCGCCGCAGCCCTGCGGGCCATGGAGCTCAAGGCCGAGGTGCTGCTGAAGGCCACCCGCGTGGACGGCGTCTTCACCGCCGACCCCAAGCTGGATCCCGCCGCCGTGAAGATCCAGAAGCTGAGCTACCTCGAGGTGCTGGACCGGGGGCTCCGGGTGATGGACACCACGGCCATCTCCCTGTGCATGGACAACATGCTTCCCATCATCGTCTTCAACCTGACCGAACGTGGTAATATCAGACGCGTTCTGATGGGAGAGAACATCGGTTCGGTGGTGAGCGCCTGATGCTGAACGACCTTTACGCCCAGGCCGAGAAGAAGATGAAGGACCACGTGGAACACCTGCGCCACGCCCTGGGCACGGTGCGCACCGGGCGCGCGTCGCTGTCCATCCTGGACGGGGTGCACGTGGACTACTACGGCACGCCCACGCCGCTCAACCAGGTGGCCACCCTCAGCGTCCCGGATCCGTCCATGATCGTGGCCCAGCCCTGGGACCCCTCGGCTCTGTCCGCCATCGAGAAGGCCATCCTCAAGTCCGATCTCGGTCTCAACCCGGCCAACGACGGCAAGGTGGTGCGCATCCCCATCCCCCCGCTGACCGAGGAGCGCCGGAAGGATCTGGCCAGGAAGGTCCACGCCATGGCCGAGGAAGGGCGCACCCACGTCCGCCAGGTGCGCCGCGACGCCAACGAGGGGGCCAAGAAGCTGGAGAAGGACAAGAAGATCTCCCAGGACGACGGCAAGCGCGCCCTGGATCACATCCAGAAGCTGACCGATCAGTACATCAAGGCCATCGACGATCTGTCCAGGAAGAAGGAGAAGGAGATCCTCGAGATCTGACCTTCCTCGCCATGGGGACCACCGCGATCATCGTGGCCGCAGGGTCGGGCCTCAGGATGGGCGGCCCCCTCCCCAAGGCGTTCGCCGAGCTGGCCGGCGTGCCGATGGTGGAGCACAGTCTCCGCCTCTTCCAGGACCATCCCGAGGTGCAGTCGATCGTGCTGATGGTCCCCGCCGGCAGCCTCGCCCCCGCCTCGGATCTGGCGCGTGCCTACGGCAAGGTGGTCGCCGTGGCGGAGGGAGGGCGGAGGCGGCAGGACACCGTCCGGTCGGCCCTGGGACACGCCCGGCGGGCCGCGGGCGGCGGGGGCGGCGGGCTGGTCCTGGTGCACGACGCGGCCCGGCCGCTGGCCACCCCCGCGCTGGTCTCCGCCGTGCTGGCCGCGGCCGCTCGCCACGGCGCCGCCGTACCAGGGGTGGCCCCGGCCGACACGGTGCGCGAGGTGGCGGAGGGCCCCGCGGGCCGGCTGATCGGCGCGGCCACGCTCGACCGGCGCCGCGTGGTGCTGGTGCAGACGCCGCAGGCCTTCGCGCTGGATCTGCTGGAGGAGGCCCACGCCGCGGCGGACAGCGAGGCGACCGACGACGGCGCGCTGGTGGAGCGGCTGGGGCGTCCGGTGGAGGTGGTGCCGGGAGAGCCCGGCAATTTCAAGATCACCACGCCCGAGGATCTGGCGCGGGCGCGGGCCGTCCTGGCGGGGAGGTAGGGTGTTCAGGGTCGGGCTGGGGTACGACCAGCACCGCTTCGCCAGGGGCTCCGGAGAGCGCCCTCTGATGCTGGGCGGCGTGCTGGTGGAGGGGGGGCGCGGCCTGCAGGGACACTCCGACGCCGACGTCCTGCTGCACGCCGTCTGCGACGCGGTCCTGGGGGCCCTGGGTCTGGGAGATCTGGGACGGCACTTCCCCGACAGCGATCCGGCCCTGGCCGGGGTCTCCAGCCGGCTCCTGCTGGAGAAGGTCGCCGCCATGATGGCCGACAAGGGGTACCGCCTCATCAACCTGGACGCCGTGGTCATCGCCGAGGAGCCGCGCATCGCGCCGCACGTGGAAGGGATGCGGCGGGTCATCGCCGAGGCGCTGGGAGCCGGCCACGCCGAGGTCAACGTCAAGGGGACCTCCCCCGAGGGGATGGGGAGCCTTGGGCGCAAGGACGGCATCGCGGCCGAGGCGGTGGTGCTGCTGGGAAAGGTCTGACGTGCGGGTCCGGTTCGCCCCATCCCCCACCGGCCACCTCCACGTGGGCAACGCCCGCACCGCGCTGTTCAACTGGCTGCTGGCGCGCCACGGCGGGGGGACCTTC
Organism: Candidatus Polarisedimenticolia bacterium; assembly: GCA_035281445.1. Taxonomy (GTDB): domain Bacteria; phylum Acidobacteriota; class Polarisedimenticolia; order JACPZX01; family DASXTC01; genus DATEEA01. The sequence continues at coordinate 1,027 of DATEEA010000067.1, read as the reverse complement.
GTCCTGCGCATCGAGGACACCGACGCCGAGCGCTCCACCGGCGCCTCCGAGGAGGCGATCCTCGAGGACCTGCGCTGGCTGGGACTGGACTGGGACGAGGGGCCGTGCCGGGGCGGCGGCCACGGGCCCTACAGGCAGTCCGAGCGGGGGCCTGTCTACGCCCAGGCCGCGGCCAGGCTGCTGGAACAAGGGGCCGCCTACAGGTGTTTCTGCACCCGCCAGGAGCTGGAGGCGGACAAGGAGGCGCAGCTGCTGTCGGGGGCCGCCGCCCCACGGTACGCGGGCCGCTGCCGCCAGATCGACCCGGCCGTCTCGCAGCGCCGCGCGGCCTCCGAGCCGTTCGCCCTGCGGTTCAGGGTGACGGCGCCGAGCGTCGCCTTCGACGACGGGGTGCGCGGGAGGGTGGAGTTCCCCGGCGCCCAGATCGGCGATCCGGTCATCGTGCGCGCCGACGGCACGCCGACCTACAACTTCGCGGTGGTGGTGGACGACGCGGCCATGGCCATCACCCACGTGGTGAGGGGGGAGGATCACCTCTCCAACACCCCCCGGCAGATCCTGATCTACCGGGCGCTGGGGGCCGCGCCCCCGGCTTTCGCCCATGTGGCGCTGGTCCTCGGGCCCGACGGCAAGCCGCTGTCGAAGCGCCACGGGGCGACGTCGGTGGCGGACTTCAGGGAGCGGGGCTTCCTCCCCGCGGCCATGGTGAACTGCCTGGCGCTGCTGGGATGGTCTCACCCCGATGGGCGGGAGGTTCTGGGGCTCGAGGAGCTGGCCGGGGCCTTCACCCTGCAGCGGGTGGGGCGCGCCGCCTCGATGTTCGACTCCAGGAAGCTGGCCTGGCTCAACGCCCATCACCTGCGGGCCATGCCCCCCGAGCGGCTGCTCGCGGCCTGCCGGCGCGAGCTGGAGCAGACGGGGTACCTGGTCCCGGGGGATGCGGCCGCCGACGGCTGGGCGGCCAGGGCCCTGAGCGCCTTCGCCGGGCAGATGGAGCTGTCCAGCGACGCCCCGGCCGCCACCCGGG
>DATEEA010000066.1:0-31624 GCA_035281445.1 Candidatus Polarisedimenticolia bacterium | reverse complement strand
CGGCGGGCTGGCCCTGCTGGCCGCCTCGGCGCTGGCCGCGGCGGGTCTGCCGGCGGCGGCATCGCGCCCCGACCTGGGCGCCCATCATGCCCCGCGCCGGCCCGGCGAGCGCAGCGCGGTGCTGATCGTCATCGACACGCTGCGCGCCGATCGCGTGTCGGCCTACGGCCACACCGTGCAGACCACTCCGAGGATGGACCGGCTGGCCGCCTCGGGGGCGCGGTTCGAGGCGGCCTACTCGTCGTCGTCCTGGACCGCTCCCGCCGTGGCCTCCCTGTTCAGCGGGCTGCCGCTGTCGCGCCATGGCGTGAGCGGCATCGAGACCCCCTTCACCACGTCTCCCACGCTGGCCGAGCGGCTCTCCGGCCAGGGGATGGTCACCGCCGGCTTCAGCGCCAACCCGCTGGTCAGCTCGCTGTACGGCTTCGAGCGCGGCTTCAAGACCTTCGTCTCGTCCCGCTCGGGGCTCATCCATCCTGTGGTCGGGCTGTCCGAAGGGACGATGCTGGGGCGGTTCCTCTCCCGCCCGATCGATCCCGACAGGATGCTGGTGGAGCAGGCCAGGACCTGGCTGGCCGCGCACGCCGCGGACCGCTTCTTCCTCTACGTCCATTTGATGGCGCCCCACCGTCCCTACGAGCCGCCGGAGGAGTTCCGCGGGCGGATGGTGGAGCCGTACGAGGGGGTCGAGTACCAGGGAGGCAGGCCGGGCGAGGTCCTTCCCGGGCCGGCGCTGCGCAACGTGCTGCAGCGGTACGACGCGGAGGTCGCGTACGCCGACAGCCTGGTGGGGGAGCTGCTCGACACCCTGTCGCGGCTGGGGCTGGACCGCTCCACCGTGGTGGCGGTGACCTCGGACCACGGAGAGGCGTTCGGCGAGCACGGCCGGTGGGAGCACGGCCAGGCCCTCTACGCCGAGGAGACCCGCATCCCCATGATGGTGCGCGTCCCGGGCGCCGCCCCCGGGAGGATCCTCAAGCGCCCGGTGTCGCTGATGGATCTCCACCCGACGCTGCTGGCGCTGCTCGACGCCCCCGCCGGCCCGGCCGGCCTCCCCGAAGGGTACGCCGGCGTCGACCTCACCGATGCCATCCACGGCCGCGCCCGCACCGAGCCGCATCCCGTGCTGTCGGAGATCCTGGGGGAGAAGGGGACCGTGCACCCCGAGACGCTCGACGCCGTCGTGCTGGGGGACATCCGGCTGATCCGCAACCACACCCTGGGGACCCAGGAGCTGTTCGACGTGGCCGCCGACCCCGGCGAGACCCAGCCGCTGGACCGGCCCTCGCTCGTCACCACGCTGCAGCGGTACATGGCGCCTGCCTGGTGGGAGCGGGCCACCGATCTCGCCGGCAGGACGATCAAGCTGAGCGACGAGGACGTCGAGCGGCTCAAGTCGCTCGGCTACATCCGGTAGGGCCGGCCATCCCCCGGCGCGGCTACGCCGTCGCGTCGCACGCTTGCCTCCAGTCGGTGGGGGAGATCACGGTCTTGTCCGCGCCGGGCGGGCGCCAGTGCGGATCGCACCCCACCCGGGTGCCGCTCTGGTATTCCTCCCTCACCGCGCCTCCCGCTCCGATCCCCATCAGCCAGCGCACGCTGCCGGGAGCCCGGCCCGCCACCCGGATGATCCCGGCGTGGATCATCTCGTGGTGCCGGCGGCAGACGGTGATGAGGTTCCACGCCTTGTCGCATCCCCCCTTGGACCGGAAGACCATGTGGTGCGCATTGAGGTTGGCCCGCGAGCGGCAGTAGGGGACCTGGCACCGCCAGCCGTCGCGGGTGAAGATGCGGTGCGCCCTCGATCCGCGCACCACCTTGGGGTGCGCCCACACCTGCATGAAGTTCAGCACCAGCAGCGCGATGCACTGAGTGTCGGACAGCACGCCGCCATCCTCCTCCAGCCGCCAGCCGGCCCGGCAGTCGGCCAGGGTCAGATCCCAGTGCCGCGCCGTGGCCTCCGGGGCGGTGAACCCCACCGGCCGCTTGGGCCCCTTGCGTGACAGGAGCGCCGCGAAGAGCGCCGGGCGATCGGAGGCGAAGGCCGAATACCAGGTCTCGGTGCGATAGGCGACGGTGGTGGCCAGGGCGCCCGAGGTCTCGGGTGCACACGTTTGCACCTCCCGGTCGTCCTCCCCGCAGCCGCCCTCCGCCCTCCCCTCTGCCCCGCCCGCCGCACCGCCCCGGCGGGCCGGCCCCGGCGGCCCTCCGCCGGCCGAGCCGCTCGTCGCCCACGTCCTGCCGGCCGCCGGCGCGGAGCAGGGGCGCTGCCCCTCTCCCAGCCCGGGGAGGGGCCGCTCGGGCGGAAGCCCGGACGGCTCGTCCACGGCCAGCACGAAGGCGACCTCCTCCCTGAGCTGCGCCAGGGTGCTCGACCGGGCCCGGGCGATCCAGGCCGATTGGGTGCGTCCCGTGGCCACCTTCATGATCTCGGTCGCCTCCAGCGCCGTGATGCGCCCCAGCCGGAAAGCCTCCTCCACCCTGGGGAGCCGCTGGAACCCCCTGGCCAGCGCGGCCAGCATGAAGGGCGTGCGGCCACCCACCCCCATCACCTCGACGGCATAGGCGCGAAGGGACGGCAGCCCCAGCCGCGCGTAGAACCGCAGCGCGGCCATCGAGCCCATCAGCCGGCACTCGTGCCAGGCGATGTTCTGCTCCACCCTCAGCAGCCAGCGGATGCGCGCGTGAAGGTCGGCCGGGTCGGCGGCATCCGGCCCTCCCCGCCCCCCCAGCCCCTCGAGAGGATCCAGCGCCAGCCGGGCCGTGCGGCCCATGTCCCTGAGCCGGCGCAGTTCCTCCCACGCCTCGTCCACGCGCCGCTGCGCCTGCCGCCAGGGAGCGGCGGCGTCCTCGCGCGCCTCCGGCCCCACCTCCAGCTCGACCTCCAGGCCGACAGGCCGCTCCGGCACCGGCCTGACCGGCACCCCAGCCGGCAGCCGGCACCCCGACATGTACTCCGCCAGCAGATCGTCCACACAGTCATGGACCTGCAAGTCGAAACCCGCCATCCGGCGTGCCGTCTCGACGGCCGCCTGCCAGGCAGAGTCCACCGGACGGGTCGCCGCGAAGCCTCGCCGCGACCAGCGCTCCTCCCCGGCCTCCACCGGGCCGGCCGCCTGCGGCGCCTCGCCTCCCGGCGGGATTCCCTGAGCGCACTGCTCCCCACCCTCTCCGGCAGCAGCCCCGCCCTCCCCATGCAGAGCCAGCGCCCGGGCGACCTCGCGCTTGAGCCTCCAGACGCTCATCGAGGAGGCCCGCCGCAGCCACTCCTCCTCGTTGTCCGGGGTCATCACCCGTATCAGCTCGCGCGCCCGGCTCACCGTCACCGTGCCGCGCCGCCAGGCATCCCCCAGCTTCACCAGAGGACGCTCGGCGATGGCCCCGTCGATGGCCACCAGGTAGCGGAACCGCCGCACCGACGTCTGCCGCAGCTCCTCGACCAGATAGCTCTCCACACCCGCGTGGCCCCATCGCCGGTACCCCCGCACCGCGATCATCCGCCGCAGCAGCGCCCCCAGGTGCACGTCCACCTGGTGCGCCGCGGCCTTCACGTCCATCAACGCCCTGTGCACGGCGAAGGCGCGCTGCTCCCTCCACGCGCGCACACCCTGGCCGCCGCGGGCCCGGCCCTCGCGCAGGAGCGCGGACGGACCCAGGGACGTGTCCTCGTCCACCACGAGCGGATCGGCACCCTGGCGATCATGGGCCATCGGAGACTCGATGACGAAAAGGGCCGCACGGGGACGGCCGGAAGGAAGATGCCCGCTTTGTATCACCGATCGGGGAATTGTGTCAAGTGTGAAGTGAAAAATTGTGGACCAATTGAGTGTGGAATGCGTGGACCACTCGCGTGTGGAACCGCCAGAACCGCAGGAACCGCAGGAACCGCATCAACGGCATCAACCGGAAGAAGCCTGCCGTGTGTGAACGAACCGGAAACGACAGACCACGCCACCACCCACCTGCGGGGGCAAGCCCGATTGCGAAGCACGCACCCGAGGCTAGCCTGAAGACAAGGGCGCCATGACGCCCCTCACCGACTCACTCAGCCCGTCCGTTCGCCGCCGCCACGCCGTCAACCGCCCCGCGAGCCGCCCCCGCGGCGCCGCTTTCACCCGCCCCCTCAGAGGAGACGTGTGTGCGCCAGCCGACCCGACCCAGCCGCCGAAACCGGCCCGCGGCCGCCGCATCCCTCGTCCTGATCCTCACGCTCGAAGCCGCCTCCGCCGCACTGGGAGCCGGAGACCCTCCGGCCAGGCCCCCGAGCCAGCCCGCCCGGCCCGAGCCCGCCGCGGCCGCCTCCACCCACGCCGCCCCACCGGAGCCTGCCCCCTCCGCTCAGCCGCCGTCGCCCCTCCCGATCCCCAAGGTGGCCGACGCCCGCTACTGGAGCCTGGCCGGCGGCGTCTACGCCACCGGAGTGGCCGACTGGATGACCACACGCTGGTTCAGGGAGCAGGGGATCGAGGAAGCCAACCCCATCATGGAGCCCGTGGTGGACAACGGCGCGGCGCTGGCCGCCGTCAAGCTGGGCGCGGGGAGTCTGGTGAACTACGCCTCGTACTCCCTCAAGAAAGGGAAGAGACGCTGGTGGGCGGTGCCGCAGATCGCCTGGATCACCCTCAACCTGGCGGTCAGCGTCCACAACTACAACCAGCTAGAAGAGGAAAGGTAGGCGCTCAGCCGGCCAGCATGATCGCGGCGTTTCCGGCGGAATGGAAAGCCAGCGGCGCCAAGACGCTTCCGGTCCTCTCGCAGACCCAGGCGAGGAACAACCCGGCTGCCAGGATGTGCGCGGACGGTATCGCTCCGGACGGATCGAGATGAGCGACCCAGAACGCAGCGGAGGAGATCGACGCCGCCGTCAGAAAGGAACACGTCCGGCGCAGCAGGCGGAGAGCGAGTCCCCTGTAAACCATCTCCTCGAGGACAGGCGCACCGGCGCAAACGAGCAACGTCTCGTGAAGCTGCCTCCCGGCGAGAAGACACACCAGGCAAGCCACGAGCGGCACGGCCAGACAACCGGCCTGCCACAACCGCGGGGGGGAACCGCATGCCCGCCCGCCGCCGACTCCCACCAGAGACATAAAAGCCAGCGCGACGGTCAACCGCGCCAGAAGCCCCTGACCGGGCAGCACCACGGCTGCGAGAGTCAGATCGAGCAGCACGGCGAGCAGCGCCAGAAGCACCGGCGTCATGGCGGGTGCAGTGTTGGCGGCCCATTCACGCCTCATGACGCGGCCCCGCCCGCTCCGTGCTTCTGGACAGAAGCGCCAGGCCGGCGATCCCCGCAATCACCGCGGCATGCTGGGCCGGCGTGAGCCGCCAGTAGCGGGGGTCGGCGATCCTGTAAGCATCGAGGGCCAACCGGGCCACGCCATAGCCCAGCAGGAAGAGCCCGAAGAAGGTGCCGGGACGAGGCGCACGACGGTCCATCCAGAGAAACACAACCCCCAGAGGCACCAACACCGCGATTTCCACCCGCGCCATGTCCAGCCTGCTGCCATCGGAGTAGAGCGCCGAGAACCAGCCCGCGGCGTGTGGCCCCGGGTGGTCAGCGGCCGCGGCGCAGCCGATGCGGCCAAGCGACCAGGCCCAAGGAAGAGTGAAAGCCACGCAGTCCAGGAACGGCAGGACCTCCTGCCTGGACAGGACTCCGCACGCGGCGGCCAGGCGGACGCCTGCGAGCCCGCCCGCCATGGCGCCGACCGAGGCGATCGAGCCCAGCGACAGGAGGGTGCCGGCCGGATCGGCCGCGAACCGGACCGGCTCGTAGAGCATGCGGCCTGCCACATGGGCTCCCAACAACGCGCACAGCACCGTGAGCAATGACGCCTGGAGGAGCGATCCCTTCCGGAGGCCACGCGCGCTGCCGCGGCGCAGAACCGCCCACGCGCCGGAGACAATGCCGGCCGCCAGGAAGGAGGCGAACCAGGGGTCGTGGTCCATCACTGCCTCAAGTCTCCATGCCGCGGGCGCGCCTCCAGGAGCTGAGCGCGAAGGCCGCTGCCAGCCCGACAATCAGAATCGCCAGCGCCATCGACGACAAGGCGGGGATGGCCATGGTCACTTCGCCGTCCACGGACATCGAGGCGATGCGGGCCGTGCCGGTGTCGAAATCGTACGTTCCGGTGAATGTGGCGATGAAACGCAGGCAATCCGCCTGGAACAAATCGTTGGTCACGAACCCGCGGACGTCCCCGCTCATGGACACCACTCCCGAGGAGCCGCTCAAGGTGACCGCGGACAACTCATCGAGATCCAGCCGGATCCGGTTCAGTCCGGTTGTCTGGCCCCCATAGCTGAGCTCCCCGAGCCGCACCCACTCGGGAAGAGCGAAGGAACCGACCGTCCCGGCACCCCCCACGATCCTGTAGCTCAGCTCGCCGTCCGGTACCTCCGGGGGCCGCGGCGCGTCCGCGGGGATGATGATCTGAACGGCCAGCCTGGCTTCCACCGGGAGCCTGGGCGGCAAGGAATAAGGGTGCGGGCCGCGCTCGTCGGTGATGGTCCCGGCCAGAGCGATGGAGTTCGGATCGAGGATGAGATCGCGAGGCATGAGGTCCCGGATGTCCTCCGGGGCCGTCAGGACCGCCAGCGGCGAGCCGGGCACCGCAGCGAGGCTTCCCGAGAAGGGTACGGTCATCGGCTCGTAGCCGAACCGGGACTCGCTGGCGCAGGAACAGGACTTCTTCTTGGACAGGGCCGGGCATGCCGGGTGGGCCAGAGCCGCGCCGAGCGAGACGACGCCGCACTGGCTGGTCAGGTCGGCGACGATGGAGGCTGTGGTCGTGGCAAGGTTGGGACAGGCGCCGGCGGTGGAGGCCCTATGCAGCGCATGGACCTCCGATTGGGAGCCCGATGAGACCAGGGGGCTCCCCGAGGAGCCCGGTTGAGTGTCGCATTGGTGTTCCGACGTGGTGGCGGTGGAGCTGGAGACAGCGCAGTCGAGGTGGACCTTCTTGTAGCCACCCGCGGGGTGCTGGGGGATGACATAGGAAGGAGCGGAAGGGGCTCCGCCGGCGAGGCTCAAGGAGCCGAACGTGAGCTCCAGGGCGGACGTCAGCTCGATCAAGGAGTAGTCGAGTGAAGCATGCTGGCAGACGATCCGGGCGCATTTCCCCTTCGTCGTGCTGCGGGGAGAATTGTTGTTGTCGACCTCGTAGTTGAAGAATGCGTCCAGGGTGGAGCATTCCGTAGGGCCGGCGATCACGTGGTTGTTCGTCAACAGATAGTGCTTGTCGCCGACGAGAAAACCTGTCCCTGAGTACTGGACTCCCGCGGAGTCCTTGAAGACCAGTTTCGCGACGGACTGCCCGGCCCGCCAGGCCTCGGGGCGATTCACCGAGCTCTGGCAGCAGTCGTAGATCTGCCTCCTGTCGTCCGTCGAGCAGACAACGGCGAACGATGACGCAGCCGAGGCTGCTGAAAGCACAGAGAACACAAAGATGCAGCGCGCGCGAACCGCCATGGGACGCTCCCAATGCTGTGGCCGTGGGCAGGTTGGCCGTGTGGAGGGGGGGACAGAACGACGTCGTGTGGAAAAGCCGTTAGGATGAAGGAAGCCGTCAACATGCTTTTCCTATACGATGGGCTTCTCAATGGGTCAAGCGGAATTGCGAAGCATGACCGGATGGTACCGGAGCGGACCGGAACGGTGTTCGCCAGGCCAGCGCGAAATGTTTCCCAAGAGCCGCGGCTCACAGACCGGCGTGCGCCAGAGCCCCCCTGACCCACCTCACCACCATAGCCGGACCGTACTCCACCACTCCGTAGGTCAGGCCGAACAGCAGCCCGCCCCACACCACGTAGCTGACCATGGCCATCAACGTCAGCAGCCACGCCGGCCAGACCCTGGTCTCCTGATCGAAGAGGACATCCTTGCCATACGTGCGCCCCAGGATGTAGCGGAGAGGGATCCCGTCCTTCCAGTACCCCACGTGGGCCACCCCCGGCAGATGGAAGAAGCCGATGTGCAGGTTGGCCGGCGGCTCGTCGCCGCAGATCAGCGGATTCGACAGCGCCCCCGAGACCGGGTCGAAGACGCTGTAGAAGTTCACCCACCACTCCCGATCCTCGGACCGCTGGTTCGCCTCCAACGACTCTCCTCCGGGGAACAGCTCCTTGCGAGGCCCCCCGGGCCACGGACGCAGCGTCCTGGCCCCGAACAGAAAGGCGATCTTGTCCAGCGGGCTCCCCATGGTGACGAAGCGCCGCAACGACGCCCGGAACCGGCGGACCCCATCCTGCTGCGCCCGGGTGCCCGACCTCTCCAGCTCCCCCGCCCGGTGCAGCAGGTCGGACAGGACGTTGTGGCTGATCACCGTGCCCAGACTGTGGGCCACCCACACCACCCGGTCGAACTCGATCGGCTGGCCCGCAGCATCCAGGCGCGCCGCGCCCTGAAGGGGCAGGAAATCCCACCCCAGGCCTATCATCTTGAGGAACGCCTCGCCCACCCTCTGGTCGATCCTGTGGACGATGGCCCGCTCGATGGCCCCCTTGGGGGCCACGTAGAGCCGGACGTCCCCCAGGACCTCCGTCACCAGCCCCGGCCGCCGCAGCAGGGCCAGGGTGAGGAACAGCGGCATGATCACTTGCAGCGGCAGGTAGAGCAGCCACGCCAGCGGGCCCACCTCCCACAGAGTGCGCGGATGGATCAACCGGAGCTGCTGCCGGATGAACCAGAGCGCCGTCCTCGGCCCGTTGAAGACCCGCGTCTTCCACAGCATGGAGAAGAAGCTCTTCTCACGGTCGTTGAAGGAAGACCACTCCTTGGCGAAGGTCGTCGACAGATCCGGGTAGTCGGCCCAGAACCCGTCCAGGATGAACGGCGGAGGCGCCTGCTCCGCCCTGACCTCCGGGGGGAGCACCGTGCCGGTGCGCTGCTCGTGCCGACGCTGCCACCGCTCGATCCGCTCCAGGGCGTCCTCGAAGCCGGCTCTCAGCTCCGCCGCCGTGGACGCGTACACCTGCGTCCCCATCCCGTGCACCACGAAGATGGCGCACTTGCGGGCCGGATGGACGGGCGGGATGCCCGTAAGACACCAGACAGGCGATTCCTCGAAGGCCCTCGGACGTGCGGGCATGCGGTGACCTCCTGGCCCGCGCGCGCACCCGCACGCGGCGAGATGGCGTCCCTGGGCAGGGGGGAGATGCTGCGGCGGCCTGGCCTCGCCGGCCGAAGCCGCGCGCGGCGAGGGGTTCTATACGCCCATTGCCGAGCCGTTGTCAATAGCCGAGGACCACACCATCCGTGGAAGCAGGCGGATAGGCCGTTCTCGTGCAGGCGGAGTGGTTTTGTCGAGATGCGCGGCGCTTCTGGCTCCTCGAGCTAGGGACGAGCCGAGCGGGCCAGCATCCGGAAGCCGACCGCCTCCCCCGATGCTGCTCCTGGACCAGCCCACTCCAGGAAACGCCTCTCCAGCCCGCGAGGATCCGGCACGTGGTGCTCGCGCGTGATGGCCAGGCCGTCAAGACCGCCGACGGACTGAGGGCCATCCACTTCTACGAAGCGCAGGCCCTTCGGCGGGCGCCGGGTCGCCGCGTAGTGCGTCATCGCGCCCACCATGTATCCTGGAGCGACCCCCACCACCGAGCCCTCCGGAAGCCGCTCGAGGAACCAGGATGACGCAGTCCGCGAATCCTCCTTCCAGTAGCGGCTGTCGAGGCGTGCCTGGACGTCGGCCAGCAGGAACACGCCGAGCAGGAATCCGATGCCTATCCCTCCCAGCCTCCCCGCCCTCTCCGCCCCCAGGGCGGCCGCTCCCAGCAGCAAGGGGAGGGACAGGAGCGTGTAGCGGACGTTGTAGGGGTAATCGGAAACCAGCGATCCGGCCAGGGTCAAGGCAAGCGGCACGGCCGCCGCGGCCAGCCAGGCCCGCGCCACCCGTGAGGGCGCCTTCAGGCAGAGCGTGATGACCGCGAGCACGGCGGCCCCCCCGAGCGCCACTTGACCCGGGCGCAGCCAGAGCGCCGGCGCCCCCGAGGTCTGCAGCTCGCGCACCGAAGGCCCCAACGAGAATCCTCCCACGAAGCTGAAGAGCGTGTACGGAACCTCCAGAAGAGAGGACGGGCGCGGCGGCGCGTGGGCATCCTCGCCGGCCGACAGCCAGGCCACGACGGCGGGGCTCATCACCAGGAGCGAGGCCGCCGCCAGCGCCGGCACGGCCTCGCGCCGCCTCCCTTCCATCCACCACCAGAACCACACGATCGGGATCAGCGCCAGGCCTACCGAGTGCGTCATCGTGGACAGGAGTCCGCACGCTGCGCCCCCAAGCGCGTCCCACCGGCCCGAGCCCCGAGCCGCTCTCCCCAGGTAGAGGAAGGCCAGGACGGCGAACAGGGTGCAGAGCGCATAAGGGCGAGCCTCCTGTGAAAACCAGATGTGCAACGGGTTCAGGGCGACCAGAAGCCCGCCCCAGAGAGCACCGCCCCGGGTCGCCCCGGCATCCTTGAGCAACGACCACACGGCGGGGATGGTCAGCGTGCCGGCCGCGGCCGAGGTCCACCGGAGAGTGGCCTCCGAGTCCCCGAAAAAACTCATCAGCGCGTGGCAAAGCCAGAAGAAGAGCGGGGGGATGCTGTGCTGGGTGAGAGCGGCCCGGGCCGCCTCGGCCGGGGAGAGCTGAGCGGCGGCGAAGGACATGATCTCGTCGGCCCAGAGCGGACTCGCTCCCAGGCCGATGAACCGCAGGGCGGCACCCGCAGCCGTGACGGCTGCCACGAGAAGCAGACCGCCGCGTCTCACGGTCAGCGAGCGGCCTCGAAGTCCGCCGCCCGCCGCTCCGCCTCGGCCAGCTTGAGATCGGCCTCGATCATCAGCCGGACCAGCTCGGAAAAGGACACCTTCGGCACCCAGCCCAGCCGGGCGCGGGCCTTGGAGGCATCGCCGACCAGGGTGTCCACCTCCGCGGGGCGCAGGTAGCGCGGATCGATCTCGACGTGCCTGCGCCAGTCCAGCCCGAGGCGCCCGAACGCCTCCTCGAGGAACTCCCGGACCGTGTGCGATTCCCCCGTGGCGATGACGAAGTCCTCGGGCTCGTCCTGCTGGAGCATCCGCCACATCGCCTCGACGTACTCTGGAGCGTAACCCCAGTCACGGCGCGCGTCGAGGTTCCCGAGAAACAGCCTTTCCTGGAGCCCCAGCTTGATGCGGGTGGCGGCACGGGTGATCTTGCGGGTCACGAAAGTCTCGCCGCGGCGCGGTGACTCGTGATTGAAGAGGATCCCGTTGCAGGCGAACATTCCGTAGGCTTCCCGGTAGTTGCGCGTGATCCAGAAGGCGAAGGCCTTGGCGCAGCCGTAAGGACTCCGTGGATTGAACGGGGTGCGCTCGCTCTGGGGAGACTCCGCGACCTGTCCGAACAGCTCCGAGCTGGAGGCCTGGTAGAAACGGGTCCTGATCCCCACCTCACGGATGGCCTCCAGCAGCCGCACCGTCCCCAGCGCGTCGATCTCGGCCGTGTACTCGGGGATGTCGAACGAGACCCGGACATGGCTCTGCGCGGCCAAGTTATAGATCTCGTCTGGACGGGCCATCCGGATCGCCTGGTTCAGCGAGCTGGCATCGTTGAGATCCCCGAAGAGCAGCTTCAGCCGGACGCCGCGCTCGTGCGGGTCCTGGTAGACATGGTCTATCCGCCCCGTGTTGAACGAGCTGGAGCGCCGGATCAGGCCCCAGACCTCGTACCCCTTCGACAGCAGCAACTCCGTGAGGTAGGAGCCATCCTGTCCCGTGATGCCGGTGATCAGCGCCCGCTTCACGCTCGCTGCCTCCTCGCGGCGCGATGACGCCACAGCTCCATCAAGGCCAGCCTGAGAAACCGCACGTTCCCCACCAGGTACCGCCTCCAGAGCCGCCTGGGCTCGGAGACCAGCCGGAACAGCCATTCCAGGCCGGCGCTCTGCATCCAGCGAGGGGCCCTCGGCTTGTTGCCGCTGAGGAAATCAACAGCCGCTCCTACCCCCGCCATCACCGGCACGTCGAGGATCTCCCTCATCCGGGCCATCCACTTCTCCTGTCTGGCCGTTCCCAGGCACACCCAGAGCACGTCGGGGCGGAGCTCAGCCATCCGATCCACGAAGCCCCGCTCTTCCTCGGGAGTCAGCTCCCTGAAAGGAGGAGACCAGGTCCCCACCACCTTGCGGGGAGAAGCGGTCCCACCGCGGTTGTACTTGAACTCCAGCCGATCGAGGGCGGCCTGGCTTCCGCCAAGGACGAAGTGCCGGAGGCCCGAATACTCGGGACGAGTGAGCAGCGCGTGCATGAAGTCGGGCCCACTGAGCCGATCGCAGGGCATTCCCGTCATGAGTCTCCCCATCCAGGCAAGGGGAGCGCCGTCGAGGACCGCCAGGTCGGAGGAGTTGATCGCCTTCAGGAACTCGGGGTCCTTCGCCGCGGTCACGATGCTGAAGGCGTTGACGAAGCAGATGGTCCGCGGACGCTTGATGACCGAGCCCCGCCACAAAACCAGGCGCTCGAAGACCAGGCCGGCCGAAAGGGCATCAAGTGTCGCGCCGGCTATCTGGAAGCTCTTGCTCATGCCGCCGACTTCCTCCGTCGGGCCGACTCGATGGCGAGCTGATAGATCTCCATCAGACGCGAGTAGCTGATCTCAGGTGAGTAGCGGGTTTCATAGGTCCGGCGGGCCGCGGCGCTCATGCGGGCGTGGAGATCGTCATCCATCATGAGCTGATGGACCCTCCTGGCAAGCTCGACCGAGTCTCCTGGCGGGACGAGAAACCCATCCTGGCCGTCGGTCACGATCTCGGCCATGGCACCGAGGTTCGACGCCACGACCGGCACTCCCGCGGCCATCGCCTCCATCAACGACAGACCGAACGTCTCATGCCATAGCGAGGGGTAAACGAGAACTCTTGCATCTCGAACGATCGCTAGTGCATCAGTATGCGGCACCTGACCAAGATAGTAAATGCGGTCAGGCCACATTAGGGCAGCCTTTTGAACTAGCTGGCACAGCGGCCCAGTTCCAATAACGTGCAGCCTGAAACCTGGTCCTCTCTCCAGCGAGTCCATGAGTACGCGCACCCCCTTCTCCTCGCTCAGTCGGCCAGCAAACAAGGCATACGGAAAGCAAGCTGTACGCTTCGCCGTGGTTGTTGGCCGTAACACTGCGTTAGGCCGTACATATATTCGGCCTCTGGTAGATACAGCGAATGTCTCGAACCGGTCGCGCATACCGCCTGTAAGGCAGATGTAGGCGTCTACTGCGCCAGTCCAGGTTCCTATCATTCTATGGAACCACAGTGTGGATGCAATGCTAGTAGTAGCGAGACGGGAATTGCGGTAGCAGGCGTGGATGATGCCTGACGCAAGCGATCGGTCAACGCATTCAGAGCAGTGACGGCTATTGCGAAGCAATGTTCCAACGGGACACACCAACCTGTAGTTATGAAGCGTCATCACGACAGCGGAACCGGTCGTAGACGCCGCTCTAAGCGCCGCCGGAGTTATGAGAGGAAATATGTTATGGAAGTGAACAATATCCGGGCTAAATGCGCGAGCCAAATGAATCATCTTCCGGTAGGCATGGCGTGACCATAAGGTCGTTACGGCGAGGCGCATACGTCGGAGCCGCGACCATTCAGCCAGCCCTTTACTACTGTCAAGCCATATGTCAACTCTATGAGCATTAGCTGACAGTAGTGCCGCATCTGCCTGTACAGCTATATCCTCGCCGCCCTGTGAAGCGTACTGGTTATGAACCAAGAGGACGGAGGGAACAGTCATGTTTGAATGGTCTCACGTTGGATCATATCGGAGCACATCGCTATGCCCAATAGTATAGCGGTCTCAAATTTAGGAGCGCTGCTAAAGCCACCTTCAAAAATACCCTGAACGACCAACAGAATCAACAAGGCTCCTAGCTTGAGAGACACCAGCGCCACTTCCTCTCGACTGCCCCAGTGTCGGGATAGCAGGCATAGAAGGGTGCGAGATGAAGTCCAAAGCAACGCCATCAAAATGCATGCGCCAACCACTCCGAGAGTTAGCACGATTTGAAGAAGCGCATTATGCGCATCAACGGCTGGCCATCGAGTGAACGCTTCTATCAACGCAACACGACTGCCAGACACATAGCCCCATCCCAACACTGGCCGCTCCAATATCAGGTCTAGTGAAGCCCTCCAGAGGTCGATTCTTCCAGTGAGGCTTTTAAGTTCGGCTACGTCCTGTCCACGCGTGATTAGTTCAAGAGAGTTCTCGATCGACGTTGGATGCAGTACAAAAACGAGTAGCAACGCAAGGAAAAGAGAGAGCGCGGGCACCGCCTGTCTGAAGTACATAAGAACTAGGATCGAGGATGCCATCGTGGCAAGGATCCCTCCACGACCAAGGGAGGCTAGCATGCACGTCACTACTAAAACGTAGGCCAGACCGGTTCTTAGCCGGCGTCGGTGGAGTAGGCCCACCAGCAGTACCACCGAGATCATTCCTGCAACAGCCGCGAGTTTGGTAGACGGAATAAGTGTTCCCCCGAGGCGCCACACGGCTGTGAGTCGACTGTGTTCGATTCCGCTCTCAGGAGAGTAAAGGGAAAGAAGAACGAATCCTATGAGCATAAGAGCGAGGCCGAGAAGAGTGGATGATAGAAAGCGTTGGGTAGCATCCAGCGGTGACGCTGGGTTGAGCAGCATGCTGAGCCCAAGGAGTATGGCAAGTAACTTGAGGGACCACACGAAGCTGATTAGAGGCGCCACGGAATATAGACTGGAAGCTGCTGCCAGGAGAAAGAACAGGACGGCGTAACGGGCCGACGGCCCGAGAAGAGTGTTTAGGCGCGTGGGATTCGTGGCGATGCGGAACACGGAGTAAAGAGATACGATAAACCAGATAAGCACCTGGAATATGATTAATGGGGTTGCGGATTGCTCTTGGGCGAGAAGCCGAGGATCACGACCCGGCAGGAAGGCTAGGGTATGTCCGATGAGTACTGCCCACATTAAGGAATCGAGTTGTGTGAGCGTCAAAGGGAGAACGGAGAACGCACGGAATACGGCAAGACCTACCGAAATGACCAGAATGAGAACGGTGACGTAGAGCGGGGACGTGAGGAGAATGGCTATCGCAAGCGCTGTGCAACTCAGAAGGACTGCGGGGATCTGCCGTGTGGTTGAAGTCATTATGGTAGAGAGCACGAAGACTGCGCGTTATGCCAAATTAGGAGTAGCTGTTGTGATAGATGATGTGGTGTGAATCGGCTCAAGTGTTCATTGACGGGAGATGGAGGGCGGTTTAGGAGAATCGATCTAAGAGCCTGAGATAGAGCATGGACATCGCCTTCAGGATAGACGCGTCCGTAGGAGGTGAGGACTTCAGGAATTGCGCCTGACGAGGAACCGACGACCGCTAAACCTGAAGCCATGGCCTGCGTGAGAACCAGGCCAAACTGCTCTTCCCAGCTTGTGGTCGTGCGGCTGGGTAGGACAAAGATGTCAATAGCACGAAGGAACTCCGCTACTCCTGTGATATTGGTCTTAGGTAGGAGCTTCATCCATGGACGCGAATAGCTTAGCTCTCTGAGCTGACTTGAGAGCGGGCCATCGCCAAGCAAGCAAAGAGCTGGGGCGATGCTCGTACGAGATAGGACTTCGCAGGCTGTAACGAGGTCAAGCACGCCCTTTTCGGTGACAAGCCGCCCTGCATAGCCGATAAGAGGCTGATTCCTGTCTGACCCGAGGAGGCGTGATCTAAGGCTGGACTTTTCTGTGTTATCCGGGGAATAGAAGATGTCCTGATCGACGGCAACTGCAGGCAGGATGGCAAAGGGCTGAGCGTTGAGGCCTAGCCGCTGGGCAGCCGTGATCGCAAGGGAACTCCACCCGACAAAGTAATCGGAATGGCTGAGCACGCCACGATAGAGAGTCTGTCGTGAGCGACTCGCCAGCCACCCACCCTGCTCCGGCTTGGTCTCGCACGGATGGACGCCGAACAGCGGCCGTTTCCCCGGCAGGAAGGGGAGGATGGAGAGGACCTGGAGGCAGATCAGCGACCAGGGCTCCAGGACGCAGTGGATGACGTCGGGGCGGTACGAGCGGAGCAGCCTGGGTAGTCCCTTCATCACCACGTGCGTGCCGTTCTCGTGAAGGTACCAGGTGTCGAGGAGCTCCAGCTTCACCGGCGTCGGCCAGGGCG
The DNA here is from genome assembly GCA_035281445.1 of Candidatus Polarisedimenticolia bacterium. Classification (GTDB taxonomy): domain Bacteria; phylum Acidobacteriota; class Polarisedimenticolia; order JACPZX01; family DASXTC01; genus DATEEA01. Next base: position 15,465 of record DATEEA010000066.1, on the reverse strand, counting down.
TGGGCGGGACCTCCGAGGGGCCGAAGGGGTGGATGATCCGCCGGGGCATCGCCAGCATCACCTCGATCCCCTGAGCGGCGACGTGGTCGAACACCTTGCGAGTCGGCGGATCGGCGTAGGTGGCGTTGGCCAGGACGAGGACTCTCATGACTCGGGGACCGCCGCGGGATGGACCGACGGGGCGCGCTCCCGCCGGGGGGCGCTGCGGGCCATGAGGAGGCACACGAGAAGCACGCCCGAGGAGACGGGGGCGGCAGCCGCCGCTCCCGTCACGCCGTAGAGGGGAGCCAGCACGATGAGGGCCGCCAGCCCGGCCGAGGCGCCGGCCAGATAGGAGAGGAACACCAGCCTCGTCCTGCTCAGGACCTTCATCTTCAGGACGTGCCCGCGCGCGATCCCTCCGAGGAACACCTCCGCCAGCAGGATGGCCACCACCGCCGCCTGGCCGGAGTAGCGGCCCTTGTAGATGCCATCCAGGATCCTCTCGGCGAACGGCAGCAGCACCGCCGCGTAGAGCAGCACCGCCGCGCCGAAACCCGCGGCGATGCGCCGGAAGAACCGCGACGCGGCCGCCTCGTCCCTCGCGGCGTTGAGCCGCGCCCCCCTTGGGGCCAGCACGCCGTCGAGCCCGTTGAACGCCACGTTGAGCGGAGAGACCAGGTACTGGCAGGCCTTCAGGATGGCCGCAGCAACCGGGGACAGGATGCTCGAAGCCAGCAGCGCCGGCGCCTGCCCGGAGCACCAGTAGGCGCCCGAGGTGGCCAGCAGCCAGCGCCCATAGCCCCAGTGCTCACGGGCCGTCGCCCGCAGGGACGCCGGGGCCGACCCGGCCCAACCCCGGCAGGCCGCGAGCCCCGCCGCGGTGGCCGCCACTCCGGCCGCTCCGGCCGACAGGAAGACCGCCGGCAGCGTGAGCCGGCCGGCGAGGATGAGCCCGGCAAGGGCCGCGATCCGGAGAACCGACAGGAGCAGGTCGTTCACCAGCACAGCCCCGGGCCGCAGCGTGGCGAACAGCACCGCCCGGAGGAAGGTCTGGAACTGGAGAGGGACCGTGGCCGCCGCCACCGCGGCCAGGGCGGGCCCCAGCAGCGAGGCATCCCCCCAAGCCAGCCACGCCGCCGCCGCGCCGAGCCCGATGAGCACGGCCAGGACCAGGGAGACGGCGAGCTGCAGCCGCAGCAGCGCCGCGAAGTAGGGCCGCTGCTCCTCGGGCGTCCGGGGAGACCCCAGGATCACCAGCGGCTCGGTGATGAGAGAGATGGGGACCGACGCCGCCATCAACGAGACGGCGAAAGCCACCACGTAGATCCCGAAGGCCGCCGGCTCCATCTCGCGGGCCAGGGCCAGCCCCACCGCCAGGTTGGCCACCGAGAGCAGCACCTGGTCGGCCACCCCCAGGGCGCCAGCGGTCAGGCCCCGGCGCGCCCCGATCAGCATGCCCCCCTCCCGCGCAGAACGGCTGGGACCGTCTGGACAAGGATCATCAGATCCTGCCAGACCGACCAGCTCCGGGCGTAGGCCAGGTCGTGACGGATCATGTCGTCGAACCCCAGATCGCTGCGGCCCCGCACCTGCCACCGGCCGGTGATCCCCGGCAGCACCCGCGTGCGCTCCTGGGCCCAGAAGGCGTGCTCCTTGCTCAGGCCATCCGGATCCAGGTCGCAGGCCGGCAGCGGACGCGGACCGACCAGGCTCATCTCGCGGCGCAGCACGTTGAGGACCTGCGGCAGCTCGTCGAGACTGTAGCGGCGCATGAACCGGCCCACCGCCGTGAGCCTGGGATCCCTGCGGATCTTGAACAGATGCCCCGACTTCTCGTTGAGAGACGCGACCTCCCGCTTGCGGGCCTCGGCGTCGGCCACCATGGAGCGGAACTTGTAGAACGGGAAGTGCCGGCCCCCCTTGCCCACCCGGGGTGCCACGTAGAAGACAGGCCCCCGGGACGTGGCCTTCACCAGCAAGGCCAGCGCCAGCATCAGCGGGCTGAGAACGACCAGCAGCACCGACCCCAGCACGAGGTCGAAGACCGCCTTGATCCTCTCCTGGCCCGGCGTGAACTGGATACCCCTCAGCTCGAACAGACTCAGCCCCGCGATCTCGTGCACCTTCAGGCGGGCCGCCTGCACCTCGGCGTGGGCCGGGAGCCGGTTGAGGGTCACTCCCATCCGCGTGCAGATCGCGGCCAGGGACTGCACCTGCATCCTGTCCATCTCCGCCACCACCGCGATGATCCTGTCCAGACGGTGCGCATTGATGAGAGCCGCCGCGTCCCCCACCGGGCCCAGCACCGGCACCGGGTTCCCCAGGACCCCCGCGGCCGGCTCGGCGGCGGTGCTGATGACCCCGCACAGCTCGATGCCCAGCGGACGAGACGACTCGATGTGCTCGGCCAGCCGCTTGGCATCCACCCCGCCGCCGGCGATGGCCACCCGCTCCTGGGCGTAGCCCATCCACTGGCAGACGGCCAGCGCCCCTCGCAGCGCGGCCCTGTCCAGCACCAGCAGGGCAAGGCTCCATCCGGCGAAGAACACCACGAACGTCCGCGAGGAGCCCTCGCCGAAGTCCCGGAAGAAGAAGATGACCACGATGGTGAGCACCGAGAGCGCCGCCACGCACTCGAACACCTGCAAGAGCGATCCCATGACCGCGCCCCGCCGCGGCTTGTACAGCTCCAGCCAGGCGCTCGACGGGATCCACAGCAGCAGGATGAGCCCCAGCGGCGGCACCAGCCGCTCCACCACCTCGTGCGTCATCTGGAAGCCGTAGAACCTGTTGAGCGCGATGCGGGTCTCCACCGCGAGCTGGAAGGCGGCCACCAGCACCACCAGGTCCAGCAGGAGCAGCAGCAGCTTGAACACCCTGCGGTCGGGGTACTGCATCAGGCGCCCACCTCCGAAGCCAGCCGCGCCATCTCCGGATCCCTGGGAGCGAGCTCGGCGGCGCGGCGCACCGCGCGCAGGATGAAGTCCCTCTGGGAGTCGTCGGCCTGATCCAGGAAGGGGGCCACCAGCCGGGCGATGCGCCGGTGGGTGGCCGCCCGCCAGGGCTGGAGCGACATGGCCCGGGAGAAGGACTCCCTCGCCCTCTCGAAGTCGTCGCTCGCCTGGAGAGGGAGCCCGGTGAGGGCGAAGCGCCCGAAGTGCAGCAGCCCCGCCTCCATGTGGGCGCGGCCCGACGCGGGGGAGAGGGCGATGGCGCGGCGGGCAAGGCCAAGCCCCGCCTCGATGCGCCCCGCCAGGTAGACCCGCGTGTGGGCGTCGGGGAGCACACCGGCGGACTGCGCGCGGACCACCACCTCCACGTCGGACAGGATGCGCCGCCTCACCCGCGAGGCCGCGTCGGTGTAGCGGGTGGGATTGAACGGATCGAGCGCGCAGCCCGGGCACAGATCGTCGTCGGGGGCGCCCGCTCCCGTCTCGGCGGGCCGGCCGGCGGGATCCTCCTCGTCGCCGCGCGCACCGGCCGCCGGGCCGGCCTGGATCTGGGCCACGGCAGGGGTGACCGCCGCGGCCCCCAGTCCCAACAGCGCCAGGGAGCAGACGGCGGCGGGGAACAGGGCACCGCCCCGGCGCGGCGGCGCGGCTGCCGCCGGGGCCGGCGCCGGGCCGCTCTGCCGCAGGAACAGACCCACCAGCAGGGCGGCGGTCAGGGCGTCGGCGGGGATGGCCAGATGGAAGTCGGTGAAGCTGTGCAGCGCCAGGGCCAGCAGCCCCACCCCCGCGGCCAGGGCGATCTCGTCCTCGTGGGCCCCCAGCGAGCGCCACCGGGCGCGCTGGCGCAGCGCCAGGAAGGCGCCCGCCACCAGGATGACCACTCCGGCGGCCCCCGCCTCCGCGCCGAACTCCAGGTAGTCGTTGTGGGCGAAGTCAACCTTCACCTGGGTCGCGTCCTTCCTGAACGGAGAGAAGGCCATCTCCCAGGTCCCCAGGCCGCTGCCGAACAGCGGGTAGGACCTCACCAGATCCACGGCATCCACCCACACTCTGTACCGGCCGTAGCCTCCGCCGAACTCGTAGTGCAGGGCGTGGAAGCGGTTCACGATCGGCAGGATCTCGATCTGGGAGGCGAAGATGGCCGCCGTCCCGGCGACCGCCACCGACACCACGGCGAACCTCCGGGACTTGCCCCGCAGGCCCAGCAGCAGGCCGCCCGCGATCAAGGCCACCGCGATGCTGATGATCCCCATGCGGGAGCGCGACATCAGCAGCGCCACGGTCATGACGAAGGCGGCCAGCAGGAACAGCAGCGCCTTGAACGCCCTGGGGCCCGCGGCCTTCTCCAGCGAGCGCCGGAACGAGTCTCCTCCGGAGGAGGCCGCGCGCCGCGAGCGCCCCAGCCGGCCCAGGCAGAGCAGGCTCAGCGCCAGCGCCATCGGTATGGCCATCTCCAGGTAGCCGGCGTAGTTGTTGCGGCTGATGAAGGTGCCGGTGGCCACGTCGGTGAAGTGCTTCTTCGCGTAGCCGAAGATGTGCTGGCGGCCGCTGATGAACTCGAACAACCCGTAGCCGGCCTGGAACAGCCCTCCCGCCACGAGTCCCCCGGCCACCACCAGGCGACCCTTGAGGTCCACGGCGTTGTGGCGCACCAGGAGGGCGGCCAGCGTCCAGCAGACGATCCGCAGGCACGACCTCCACGTGGCGTAAGGGTTCAGCGACAGCGCCGCCCACGCAGGGGGCTCGGGAGAGTAGCCGCTCTTGAGCGCCGCGGCCGCGGGCGACAACGCCTCGACGAGGCCGATGGGCAGGGGGACGATCTGGAGCAGGCCGTAGCCCAGCAGCGCCGCGCCCGTCCAGAGGATGGGGTCCCTCCACGGAAGAGGGGAGACCCCGGCCCGCCGGCGCGACCCCACCCACAGGAGCGCGAGCGCCACGACGCCGGTCTGCACGAGAGCGGAGGAGGCGGGACCCACCGAGCCGAACGGCAGGGGGGCGAGGCCGGCCAGCAGGGCCGCGGCCCAGCAGATGACGTAGCTCCCGCGGGGCATGAGAAGCTATCCCACCCTTCTAGCTTTGTCGGCTCGAGGCCCGGGCGCGCTCCGAGCGCGCCTGCTCGGCCGCAACGGCCGCGTCACGTCCGTAGTCTCCGTAGTAGGAGCGGTAGTAGCCGCCCTGGGACGAGACATCGACCTTGTTCAGCAGCGCTCCCAGGACGCGCGCCTTGACCACCCTGAGCTTCTCGGCGGCGCGGGCCACGGCGTCCCTCGAGGTCGAGCCCGCCTGCACCACCAGGATCACCCCCTCGACCCTGCCCGCCATGATCGCCGCGTCGGCCACGCTGAGCACCGGCGGGGAGTCGAACAGCACGTGATCGAATCCCCCCTGGGGAAGCGACAGCGTCTCCACCAGCCTCGCGAACTCCTCCGAGTCCAGGAGCTCCGCGGGGTTGGGAGGGGGCGGCCCGCTGGCGAGCAGGTGGAGATTGGGGGGGCCGGCGGGGACGATGACCCGGGCCAGGTCCTCCCCGCCGCTCAGGCAGGTGGACAGCCCGGCCGCGTTGGGCATCTCCAGCGCCCGGTGCAGCCGGGGACGCCTCAGATCGGCGTCCACGATCAGCACCCTCTTGTTGAGCTGGGACAGGGTGATGGCCAGGTTCAGGGCGGTGGAGGTCTTCCCCTCGCGAGGCTGCGAGCTGGTCACCAGCAGGGTGCGCGGCGGCCGGCCGGGCGACGAGACCATGAGCGCCGTGCGCAGCTCGCGGAACGCCTCGGAGGTCTGCGATCGGGCGTCGCGCAGAGTGGCCAGATCGATCTCCGGGCGCGACTCGTCGGCCGCGGCGGCCGACCTGGAGCGCACCACGCTCAGGCGCCGCGACTCCAGGTCGTGGGCCGGGATGACCCCGAGGCAGGGGAGCGAGGCCACCCGGGTGACGTCGTCGGCCGTGTTCACCGAGTCGTCCATGTAGTCGAAGAAGAAGGCCAGGCCCACCCCCAGCCCCAGCCCGGCCGCCAGGCTCAGCAGGATGTTGAAGGCTTTGCGTGGAGACGACGGAGCGCGCGGGACCTCCGCCCGGTCCACCACCCGCACGTTGCCCAGCGGGTTCTCCACCAGTCCCGCCGTGGTCCCGGTCTCGGCCTGGCGCTTCAGCAGCTCCTCGAGGGTCTTGCGCTTGTTCTCGATCTCGATCTTGCGGTTGTTGTACTCGATGCCCCGGATCCCCAGCTCCTGCGCCGCCTTCTTCTGCCTGTCGAGGGCTGCGCCGAGGGACTCCTCCTGGTTCAGCGCCGACTGGTACTGCTCCCTGGCCTGCCCGATCAGCCGCTGGTAGAGGTCCTCGCGCTCGCTCTCCAGACGGGCCCGGGCCTTCTCCATCTCGCTCTTGAGGCGGGCCATGGGGGGGTAGGCCGGCTTGAACCGCTCGGTCATCTTGACGTACTCCCGCTCCAGCTCGGCGTGCTTGCTGGTGAGCTGCTGGAGCAAGTCGTTGGTCATGAGCTCCGGCATCTGCCCGGCGGGGGTGGCCTTCAAGGCCGCGTAGCGCGCCTCGCGTCCGATGCGCTCGGTCTGGGCCTTGGTGAAGGCGACGTTGAGGTCGTTGAGCGTCTGGGTGGTCGCGTTCTGCTTCTCGTCGAGGAGGATGATGTCCTGCTCGCGCGCGTACTGCTGCAGCTCCCGCTCCTTCTCGTCGATCTCCCGCGTCAGGTTGTCGATCAGGCGCGCCATGGACTCCGTGGCCTGCTCGGAGGCGTTGTAGGCGTTGCGGGCGTTGAACTCGATGAACTCGTCGGCCAGGGCGTTGGCCACCCGGGCCGACAGCTCCGCGTCCCGCGAGACGAACGACACGTTGACCAGGCGGCTGTTGCGGATCATGCCCACCTCGGTGCCGGCGCGCACCATGTCGGCCACCAGCCCCTCGAGCTCCTCCTCGGTCAGCGTCTCGCCGGAAGGCGGGATCTCGAAAAGGGGATGCCGCCGCAGCCCCAGCTCTCTCACCACGGAGCGGGCCACGTTGCGGCTCTGGATCAGGCGGAGCTGGGTCTCGTAGAAATCGTCCCGGTAGTCCGCGTAGCTGGCCATCACGTCCTGGAAGGGGAGGACGTTGGGACTGTACTTCTCGATCTGGAGCTGCACCGTGGCCGTGTACCTGGGCTCGATCAGGAACGAGCCCAGGGTGACCAGGCCGGTCACCAGCAGCACGGCCGAATAGATGACCCAGCGCCTCTTGAGCAGCACCTGCCAGTAGTCCAGCAGGTGCACCTGGCGTTCGTTGGAGCTCATGTCCCTCGCCATCCTCTAGAAGAACGTCTCGGGGATGACCACCACGTCGCCATCCTCCAGGACGAGATCGTCGGCCTTCCCCTTGCGGATGTCCCTCAGGTTCACCGGGATCCGCTTCTGCGTGCCGTCGGGCTGCTTGCGCAGCACGTGGGCCCCCCGCAGGTTGGCCCGCTCGGTCAGCCCGCCGGTGCGGGCCACCGCCTGCAGCAGCGTGACCGGCCGGCTCAGCTTGCCCTCCACCTGGCCGGGCAGCTTCACCGCGCCGTCCACGAAGACGTAGACCGGGCGGTCCACCGGCACGTTGACGACGTCGCCGGGAGCCAGGGCCACGTTCAGCTCCGGGTTGCCCTTCAGCGCCAGCTCGTCGAGATCGATCGACATCCGGTCGGTGCCGTCCCCGGCGCGCCGCAGGATGATGATGGTCTCTCCCGCTTCCTTGGACAGCCCTCCGGCCTCGGAGATCATCTGCATCAGGCTGCGCGGCCCGATCATCTGGTACGTCCCGGGCTTGTTCACCGCGCCGATCACCGAGACCACCCGGCTCATGTGCTCGGTCACGGCGATGGTCACCTGGGGATTCAGCAGGAACCGCGCCTCCAGCAGATCGCGCAGCCGGGTCTCCAGGCCGGTGCGGGTCAGGCCGGCCGCCTTCACCACGCCCAGCAGAGGGAGGCTGATGGTGCCGTCCCCCAGGACCCGCGTCTCGGTCTTGAGCTCCGGAAGCTCGAAGACGTTGATCTCGATGAGATCCTCGGGACCGATGACGTACTGGGGCGAAGCGTCCCCTTCGCCGGGTCCGCCCGCCGCGTCGGGGATCCCCCCCTGGGGGGCCGTCTCCACCGGGGTGGCGGCGATCAGCAGGGGCTCCTCGCGCAGCTCGATGCGGATCTCCGAGGGGCTCGAGGCGACCGTGGCCGAGCGGCCCGGGGGAAGAGGCAGGGTGAAGCGGGTCGTGCCGGGGACCTCCCCCGGCGCCAGGCTGAGCCCGGCCTCGGCCGCCTGGGCCGCGGCGGGGGCGGGGACCTGGACGCTGGACACCTCCAGCACCATCCGGGCGGGGGCGGCGGACAGGGTCTGCGTCACCGTCACCGGAGCGTCGAACGTCAATGTGATCCGATCGCCGTCCGCGGAGCGCGTGACGGACGACAGAAGGGCCAGAGCGAGGAGGAACGGCTTCACGGGATGTACTCCACCATGGTGGTGATCGTGTTGCGGTCGTCGTCTTCGGAATCGACCGTCGAGTCGCGCCGCCAGTGCCCCACGCTCAGCCCGACGCGGAGCCCGGGTCCGATCTTGTAGCGCAGCGTGACCTTGTCCTGAACGATGTCGTCCTTGCGCCGGGGGGAATGCTGCCCCTCCAGCACGATGGGGTAGTCGATGTCGTGGTGTTCGCGGCCCACCTCCAGGCTGACCCTGCCGGTCAGGTAGTGTTCGTAGGAGAGGCCTCGATCCTCCTGAACGTAGTAGAGGTTGTTCCCGAAGACGGAGAAGTAGGTGTCGCGGCCGAACCTGGCCCGCACGTCGCCCCGGCCCAGGATCCGCGCGCTGAGCGCGCCGTCGGCGATCAGGCCGTCGTAGCCCGAGAAGGAGGAGTCCACCGGGGTCAGCTTCTTGTAGCCGACCTTCATGTAGCCGCGCAGCGAGCCCGAGGGATCGAACTCCACGCCGGCCATCCCGCTGTGCTGGGAGGAGTCGCGCACTGGATCGCCGGGGTCGAAGTGCCGGTCGTTGACGAAGTCGATCTTCCCGGTGGAGAGATCGAGCAGGAAGGTCGTGCGGGGGCGCAGCTTCAGCCGCCCGGTGAAGCGGGAGCTCGTCTCCTCGCGGGCCAGGATGTCGGCGATGTTCTCTCCCGTCTGCGCCGCCTCGTCGGGATCCTCACCCTCGGGGACGTCCGGCCGGCCGGCGTCGTAGCCGAAGTCGATCTTGTTCACCGACATCTCCAGCGAGGCTCGCCCGGTGGGGCGCCAGGCGGCGCCGGCGCGCGTCAGCAGCGACGTGTCGCGGATGCGGAAGTCCACCTCGAAGTTGGGCCTCTCGCGGAAGGTCCGGTGGTGCCCTTCCAGGAACACCGTCACGTCGCGCAGGTAGACGTGGGTCTTGGCGCGGAACTCGTTGTTGACGCTGTTGAGGTCGGTCTGGCGCGCGTACATCGAGTAGTCGATCTCGTCCCACAGCGACAGGGCGGCGAACCGCCCCAGGGGGATGACCGCCCTCGCCCCCGGCCCCACCGTCACCGTGTAGTCGCTGGTGCGCGACTCGGCACCCAGGCGGACGTTGTCGTCGTAGCCGAAGTCCTTGATGACCAGGAAGGGGGCCGCGTGGAACGGGCCCACCCTCACCGTGTCCTTCACCGAGAAGTCGGGATCGGGGTCCTCCCGCTCGGCGGCGAGGAGAGACGCTGCCGGCAGGGAGGCGAGGAAGGACAGCGGCGCGAGAAGGCCGATCAGGGACCGAAGAGTTGGATGCATGAAGGCGAAGACACCCCCGGCGGCCCTCCCTCGAACTCCGGCCCATGCGCGCCGTGCGGGAGGGCGCGCGAAATGGGCGGGGGGCGGCCGGACTTTTAACACAGAAGTGGAGAAGAGTCAACCGGATGCGAGGTTTCAGCGGGGTGAACAGCTCAGGCCCGGGAAGGGCCTGGGCGGACGCCTCCCGGCGGCGCCGAGGGCGGGGCTGCGCCGCGGGGAGACGTCCGGGTGAAGAAGAGGCGAGGCGAAGCGAGGGCTCTGAAGCCGCTCAGTGGACCACCGTGTCTCCGGCAGGGGCTTCGTCGTCGTCCTCCTCGACCCGTGCCGGGCGGTTGGCCTGCTCGCCGTCCGGGGCGATCCTCACCAGCAGGATGCGCCGCGGCGAGCCCGAGGGGCCGGCCCCGACCTGCATGCCGTTCTGGGCGAGGCGATCGAGATGGGACAGGTTCTTCAGGATCGACTCGACGCCGGTCAGGATCTTCTGCCGGCCGGTCTCGATGCGCGTCATGTAATCGCCGATGTCGCGCAGCCCGTGCACCATCTCCTGGCAGGTCGCGCTGATCTCGGAGTACTCCTTCAGCACCGACTCGAGCGACTGGAGGATCTCCTCCAGGGTGCTCGGGTTCATGCCGTCCACCTTCAAGCTTTCAATCAGTTTTCTTACTTTCGACTGAAATGTGTCGACCGAGAGGCGCTTCTGCTCGAGGGCAGAGAGGCACGAGTCGATCCGATCCTTGAGCTGCATTCGACGTCTCCCCCCTCACGGCACGCCGGGCGCGGCTTTCCGGCGGTCGGGTGGCCGCTCCACCCCGGTGCCGGAAGCACCCTGTCGCGAAGTTGCCTAAATGTACAGGAAGGCGGCGGGGTGTCAAGGGAATCAATGGGTTACGTTAATTCCCATTTAAATCCTCCGGACCACCACGAGGGTGCGATCGTCGCCTTGCCGCACCTCCTGGGTGAAGGAGGCCAGCTCCCCGAACAGGCCGGTCACCATCTCCCGCGCGGTCCGCCCGGCCAGGCGCTTGAACGCCGCCTTGAGGCGGGGGAGGCCGAACTCGCGGTCGCCGGGGCCGGCCGCCTCGGTGATGCCGTCGGTGTACATCAGCACGTAGTCTCCCGGCGACAGCGCGACGAAACCGCGCTCGTAGCGGGCGGTGGGGTTGGGCCCGAGCACCAGGCCTCCCAGCTTCAGCTCGGTCAGGGTCCCCTCGTGCAGGTGGAGCGCGGGCGGGTGTCCCGCGTTGCAGTAGATGAAGTTGCCGTTGGACTCGGCCTCGCCGTAGAAGAGCGAGATGAACCGCGAGCTGAGCCGGCTGCGGTGGATGACCCGGTTGAGCCTCTCGATGGCGGTGATGATCTTGAGGTTCTCCTCCATCCCCATCCGCATGCCGGTGATGACGTCGCGGGCCTGCAGGGCCGCCGGCAGACCGTGCCCGGAGGCGTCGGCGACGGCCACCCCGAGCAGCCGGCTGGAGTGGGGGAGGTAGTCGAACAGGTCCCCTCCCACCACGTCGGCCGGGATCGACTCGCCGTGGATGTCGTACCCCTGGAACTGGGGCGGCTCCACGGGCAGGATGCTGAGCTGGATGCCGCGCGCCTCGTGGATGATGTCGGTCAGATGCTGCTGGTGCAGCTTCATGTTGATGATGTGGCGCACCCCGTTGAGCGCATACAGGGTGTGCTCCTCGTCGATCGGCCCCTTGATGGTGATGGAGATCAGGTGCCGGCTGTCCTCCCCCACGGCGAAGGCGGCGAACTTGGAGACGCCGATGGCGCCTTCGATCGTCTCGTCGAAGCCGGGATCGGTGCGCCGCATGATCACCAGCCCGTCGCGCAGCGCCTTCTGCACCGGGGCGTAGGAGATCGGCACCTGGTAGCCGATGGGGGCGTGGCGCGACCGGCCGTGCCGCATCCTCAGGACGTAGTGGTCGCCGTCGCGCTCGTAGATCCGCCCACCGACGAACCCCAGGTCGTGGTAGAAGTTGTCGACCAGCGAGCGAAGGCACGCCGAGAGCACCTCGGAGGCGCTCTCCATCCGCTCGATGCGATCGATGGTCCGCTCCAGCTTGCGGTAGAGCGCCTTGTAGTCGGCGCTGTTGCGCTGCGGCTCGGCGGGTCGGGGGGCGGCGGGGCTGATCCGGCGGGTGCGCATGGCGTCTCGGTGGGGCGTCGTGGCGTCCAGGAAAGAGCGTCAGGGTAACACCTTTTGCCGGGACGCGGTCGTCCTTATAATGGCCCCCACTGAACCTGGACCCGCCGGCCGACGTATCAGGAGGCCGGACGCCCCAGGGCGCCCCGAGGAGGCGGAACGTGACCCCCATGACGAAAGCGGCGGCCTGCGCGGCCCTGGCCGCGGCGGCTCTGACGGCGGCCTGCGGCGTCCGCAAGCCGCTGCCCGAAGGGGCCGAGCTGATCCCGGCCGACACCACCTTCGCCCTGTCCCTGGACGTGCAGGCCCTCACCAGCAGCCGTCTGTACGAGATGTACCAGGACCAGGCGATCCTGGGAAAGAACCGCCTGAACTTCTACAAGTTCGCCGAGGCCACCGGGCTCGACCCCGGCAAGGACGTCCAGCGGGTCATCTTCCTGGCCCGGGCCGGAGAAGGAGGCCTCGAGGAGATGAGCGGCGTGGCCATCGGCACGTTCGACGGCCGCAAGGTCAGCGACTTCCTCAAGGACTCCGGGCTTCCCAGCCACGACGTGGCCGGGATGCCGATCTACGAGATCCTCTTCCTGGAGGGACGCTGCCGCTTCTGCGTGGCGGTGGCGGACGCCTCCACCGCCCTGTTCGGCGACGGCGAGACGCTGGCCAAGATCGCCCAGGTGAGGGCCGGCCGGACGGCGGGGCTGTCGTCCGAGGAGCGCCCCGGCCGGCTGCTGCGCCGCATGCAGCGCGACCCCGAGGCGTGGGGGATCATCCGGGCCCACGATCTGAAGGGCCCCTTGCAGCAGGCGCTGGGCCGGCTCGACGCCAACACCGGCGGGCTGGCCGCGCTGGGGCCGCTGCAGGAGCTGGCCTTCAGCTTCGACACCGCCGAGCCGATGCGCGTCCTGGTGGAGATGAGCGCCTCCAGCGAGAAGGACGCCATGCGCATGGCCGACGTGCTGAAGGGGGGCGAGTCGCTGGCCCGTCTGGCCCTCGAGCAGACCAAGCCCGAGATGGGGCGGCTCCTCCAGGATCTGGTGATCGAGGCCGACACCGGGCTGGTCAGGATGGCCGGCTCGATCCCCTCCTCGGACGTGGACACCGTGGTGCGGGTGCTGGGGATCGGCCGGATGATGGAGGAGATCAGCCCTCCTGCGCCGCCCGATCCGCCCGAAGCTCCTGTGTTTCCGGGGGGAGCATCATCTCCCTGAGCTTGTGGAACTGCTCGCTCAGCTTGACCAGCCTCTCGGCCTCCTGGCAGATGATGCCGATGGGGCGGGCGTTGGGGTCGTCGGGCTTGAGCTTGAGCTGAAGGAGCTGCGCCCGGGCCAGGATGGTGGTGAGCGGCTGGGCGAGATCGTGGGCCGTCCGCCGGGCGTGCATCACCGCGGCCAGCAGCCTCTCGTTCTCCTCCACGGCCACGGCCAGAGCGCGCGCGGCCATGGCCCCGCGCACGTCGCGCAGCCCCCGATCGGTCTCGTCCCGGCCCAGCCAGACCGCCCCGCCGCCGGCCGGCCCGGGCCGGCCCGCCTCCCCGAAGGCGAGGACGAACCGGCCGGCGGCCCCGGCCGCGTCCAGCCACTCGGCCTCGCTTCCCGAGCAAGGGGAGCCGCCGCCGAAGTCCAGGACGGCCGCGGCGCAGTCCCCCTGCTGGAGGGCCTGCCGGGCCTGTCCGGGGGTGGCGGGGCGCAGGATCTCGTGGCCGTCGCCCTGCAGCGGCCCGGCCAGGCTCTCGGCGGCCGGCCCGGGCCCCACCAGGACGCGCAGGCGCGGACGCCGGGGCGCCGCGTCGATCGCCGGCGGCTCGCCGGGCCCGGCGGAGGGGCCGCTCACGCCGGCTCCGGCTTCGGGCGCAGGTCGATCAGCTCGATCCCCGCCTGCCGCGCCACCTTGATGCTGCGCTCATCGCGGTAGAACTCTCCGTAGTAGATCCGCCGGATGCCGCTGTTGGCGATCAGCTTGAAGCAGCTCCAGCAGGGGCTGGCCGTGGTGTACAGCTCCGCGCCGTTGATGTTCACGCCGTTGCGGGCGGCCTGGATGATGGCGTTGGCCTCGGCGTGGATGGTCCCCACGCAGTGGCCGTTCTCCATCTCGTGCCCCACCTCGTCGCAGTGGGACATGCCGCGGATGCTGCCGTTGTAGCCGGTGGAGAGGATGGTCTTCTCGCGGACGATGACCGCCCCGACGTTCTTGCGATCGCACGTGGAGCGCGTGGCGGCCTCGTGGGCGATGTTCATGAAGTATGTGTGCCAGTCGACCCGGCTGCGCGGCGTCACAAGGCGGAGTGTACCAAAGCGCACGCCGGCGGCGCAACGCGGGCGGCTTCAGGCGAACCAGCAGACACCGAACGGGCTCTCCTTGCGGGAAGGGGCGATCACCGCGTGGAACGCCGGCCGCCTCGACCGGACGTAGTCGGCGAAGAACGCGTTGCCGGCGATGTCGTCCCAGACGGTGACCGCGGGGCGGGCCAGGGCCCCGTGGACCGCCTCGGCCTCCACCGACATGGTGGACGCCGTGTGGAGGCTGTCGTGGATGAACAGCCCGACCGGCCCCACACGGCGGACCAGGCCGGGGAGCAGCTTCCGGCTGGTGCCGCGGTGGTAGCGCCACCGGGATCGCAGGCCGCCGGGGACCATCGAGCCGATGTCCTCGGGACGGCCTCCCAGAGGCGGGAGGTCGATGCTGTGAAGAGTCCCCGTCCCGTTGGCCTCCAGCGCGGCCAGGACGTGCGCGGTGGTCATGCCGTGCGCCACCCCCGTCTCCAGGACGACCGCGGGGCGCAGCGCCCGGCAGGCCGCGTAGCAGAGCCTGGCCAGGAGCGGGTCCGCGCTGTGATCGTGACGGAAGGGGGTGGCGCCCTGCATCATCGTGCCGGCGGCGACGCGGAGCTCCGCCTCCTGGACGTAGAGCAGCAGCGGCACCGGGAATCCCGCCAGCGCCGCGCCCGCGGGCTGCGCCTCGTACGGCGCGTCCGGCGGGCGGTCCAGCCGGACCTCGGCGACGCTCCTGAGCCGGTCCAGCGCCTCGATGGGGTGCGCGGCGGCCAGCGAGAGGAACTGCCCGACCCTGCCCATCAGGCCTCGGCGGCGAACAGGGCACCGTCCCCCGCGCGGGGAGGGAAGACGGCTTCGAAGAAGAGCCCGCGCGCCTCGAGGGAGGAGACGAGCCGGGCCGCGGCGTGCTCTCCGCACAGCGGCGCCTCCGGCGAGAGGTCTCCCGAGGCAAGGGCCGCCGGCCAGTCCGCCGACCAGTAATCGGCGTCCTCGGGGACCGGGACCCAGAGGAAGCGTCCCGGCCGGCCGCACTCCGAGCAGCCGGCGGGGAGCCTCTGGAGGGCCGACCGCGCGGCGGCCGCCTGCGCCTTGGGCCAGGCCGCGCCCCGGCCCTCGACGGGACGGAAGACGTAGAGGTCGGGACCCTGGGCGGGCTCGAAGACGAGGCAGCGGCCGGCGAACTGCGCCAGGTCCTCGGCGAGGCGGGCGCCCAGGCAGGCGTTGCACAACGGCGTGCCCGAGCGGCTCTCGGGGCGGATCCCCTCCAACGGCTCGTCGGGGTCCGGATCGTAGACGTGGGTGGGGGCCATGCGGCAGCGGGAGCAGGTGCGGTGGTCCTTGCGAAGGATCTCCGCCATCCA
>DATEEA010000065.1:0-19380 GCA_035281445.1 Candidatus Polarisedimenticolia bacterium | reverse complement strand
GACCTGATCGACGGACACGGAGGATGATGGGCAAATGAGACTCGGGATGAGGCGGTCCACGACGGCGCGGACCTGATCGACGGACACAGTACGCGGCACGGCACGGAGTGGAGAGCCTTGGGCGGTCCACGACGGCGCGGATCTGATCGACGGACACTGTGTCTCTCTCATCACGTCCTCCTCCGTCATGACGCGCGGTCCACGACGGCGCGGACCTGATCGACGGACACTCCTTCGTGGACGTGCCGGAGGTCGAGGCCGTCTACGGCGGTCCACGACGGCGCGGACCTGATCGACGGACACCACCAGCCGTTGTCGATGGTGCCGTCATGGGCGATGCGGTCCACGACGGCGCGGACCTGATCGACGGACACCTGTAGACGGCCTCGACTTCCGGCACGTCCACGAGCGGTCCACGACGGCGCGGACCTGATCGACGGACACACCGCACCATTGTTTGGGGGATAGATGCAACGGTGCGGTCCACGACGGCGCGGACCTGATCGACGGACACGCGATGGTCGCCTTGATCACCCAGGCCGGGATCTGGTGCGGTCCACGACGGCGCGGACCTGTTCGACGGACACTTCACCGCGTAGGCCATGTCGCTGAACGACGGCATCGTGATTGACGTCGGTGTCCGTCGATCAGGTCCTCGAGCTCGCTATCCCTCCGCATCTTCAGATGCTGCCGAGGATAGTTTCCCAGAGAGGGATCCCTGGACCGGCAGGACACTAGGTTGGTTCCCTTCGCCACACAGCCGGACCCTGGATGGCTCAGGCGGGGTACTCCGAGGTCTTCATCGCGGAGGTCCTTGGTCACCACAGCGACCACCCGGCGATGCATGCATCTGGCCCCCGGTCATCTGAGAGCGCCGGTCCAGGCCACTGATGCTGTGCTTCGGGGCATCAGTGGCCCCATTGGCCCCAACTTCTCCGGCCGAGAACCAACCCGATCAGGCGGCCGCCACAAGTCCCTAGCGTGGTGTAACATGCGCCCTGTCGGGGCGTGGCGCAGCCTGGTAGCGCATCTGCTTTGGGAGCAGAGGGTCGGAGGTTCGAATCCTCTCGCCCCGACCATGCTCAACGCACCACCGTCGAGAAGGAGGCTCCCCTCATGACCGCGCGTCCGTGGATCGCCGTGTGTCTGCTGATGGCGGGCGTGGCCGCGGCGCCTGCGCAGACCGAGCAGGTGCCGGGGTTGTCCGATCCGCTGGCCCGCTACTCCCTCGACGAGATCTTGCTTCTGAGGGACGTCGAGACGCTGGCCGCCGACCGGGAGAGCGCCCGGATGTGGGCGGGCTACGCGTCGCGGTCGCTGGCCCGGGCCCGCGAGCGCGAGGACCTGGCGGAGCGCCAGATCGACATCAAGAGGGCGGAGCTCAAGGGGCTGGAGCTGCGAGCCAAGGAGGCCCGCCGGCAGAAGGACGGTCCCCGCGCGGCGGCCCTGAAGGCCGAGGTGGAGGCGCACAAGGGCCAGATCGAGCGGCTGGAGACTATCCGCGACTTCTCCCGGCGCCAGGCCCGCTACGCGGAGGCGCTCAACGACCTGGCCGCCGCCACGGAGAAGGCCGCGGGCGCGCAGGAAAGGGTCGCCTCGTGGTGGGCCGAGCGGACGGCGAAGGGGGTGCCTCCCGAGGAGCCGCTGGATCAGGCGGGGTGGGACGCCCATGCCCGGCTGCAGGAGGCCTTCGAGCAGCGGGAGCGCGCCGTGTCGTCGCTGGCCGACAGGATGAAGGACCTCGACCGGCACCGCGCGGCCATCCTGCGCGACTGGAAACCCCCGGTGTCTTGAGGCCTCGGGGTGCCGTGAGGCCCCGGGGGCGTACCGCCGTCCTTGCCCGGCGCTGGCGGTTCGTGTAGCTTCGCGGCGGTTCCTTTGCTCCGCGGAGGGAGGCGGCCGCGTGCGTTGGGTCGAGCGCATCGTCATCGTGCTGGCCGTGGCCGCTCTGGGCCACGTGCTGCCCACTTTCTTCTTCGACGACGCCTACATCACCTTCCGCTACGCGCAGAACATCGCCGCGGGGGAGGGGTTCTCCTACAACCCGCCGGAGCGCGTGCTGGGGGTCACCACGCCTCTGTTCACGCTGCTCCTGGCGGGGCTGGCCCGGCTAGGGTACGACCTGGAATCGGCGGCGCTGTGGCTGGGGCTGGCCGGCCACGCGGCGCTGTGCGTGATGGCGCACGTGGTCCTGACGGCGATGAGGCCGCCGGACGAGGGCCGGCGGCTGCCTGTTCCCCTGATCGGGGGGACGCTCTGCGCGCTGCAGTCCCACCTGGCACTCACCGCGGTGGGGGGGATGGAGACGTCCCTCTACGTGGCGCTCCTGCTGGCGGTCATGGCCGCCGCGGCCGCCGGGAGCGCCGCGTGGACCGGCGTCTGCCTGGGGGCCGCCTTCCTCACACGCCCCGACGCGGTGCTGGCCGTCCCCGCGGCCTTCTGGCTCCTGGCCAGCGGGCCGGGAGGCGGGAGCGGTGAGAGGAGGACGCGCGCCGGCGGCCGGTTCGCGGTGCTGCGGGCGGCGGCCGTGGCCGCGGCGCTGGCGCTGCCTTGGGTCCTCTACGCCTGGCTGACCTTCGGCTCGCCGGTGCCGCACTCCGTCGCCGCCAAGCGGGTCATCCATCCGGCCGGCCCTCTGGAGATCCTGTCGGAGATCGCTTCCTTCATCGCCGACTCGCCGCTCCTGCTGGCGGCGCTCCCCCTGGCGCTGTGGGGGCTGGAGAGAAGGCGCCGCGAGCCGCTGGCTCAGGGACTCGCATTGTTCTGCCTGACCTACCTGGCGGCGTGGCTCTTCAGTGGAGTGACCCCGTTTCCGTGGTACGTCAACCCGCTCATCCCCCCGCTGCTCGTCCTGGCGCTGTCCGGGCTGGCGGACGTCCTCGACCGGATGGGCCTGGACAGGTGGATGGCCTGGGCGGCCGTGGCCGTGGCGCTGCTGGGGTCCACCGCGTGGCAGCTCCACCGGAAGGTGCCGGAGCTGCGCGCCTCGTGGGACGAGTGGGAAGGGCAGTACGAGATCGCCGCGCGGTGGATCATGAACGACTCCGATCCCGGAGACTCGGTCCTGGTGGGAGAGGTCGGCGTGATCGGATATCTGCTTCCGGGGCGGGTGATCCTCGACTCGTCCGGCATCAACTCCCCGGCGCTGCTGGCGATGCGCCGCGGCCGATCGGAGACCGACCTTTCCTGGACCCGCGACGTGATCGAGACCATGCATCCAGACTACATCACCACGTCCATCCTCTACTTGAACATGCGCCAGCTCATGCACGAGGAGTGGTTCCAGTCGGCCTACGAGCGGATCGATCTGCCCCTTCTGGACAGGGAGGGGCAGGTGATCTTCAGGCGCCGGTGAGCTTCGCCCGGGCGCGGCTTCCGTCCGATCCGGATCGCGCCGGGCGTCGCCTGGCCGGGCAGCACGCCACCCGTCCCGACGTGGCCGATCTGGTCTGCGCCCTGTGCGTGCGCCGGCCGGCGGATCGCGTCCTGGACCCGTCGTGCGGCGACGGAGTCTTGCTGGAGAGAGCGGCGGCCCGCCTGGCCTGGCTGGGGTCGCGCTCGCCGAGGCTGGCCGGCGTGGAGCTGGACGCGGCTCATGCCCGGGAGGCGTCGGAGCGGCTCCCCCGGGCCGTCATCGTGCGAGGGGACTTCCTGGATCCGGGAGTCCGCCTGGGACATGGCGCGGACGGGGAGTTCGACGCGGTGGTGGGAAACCCTCCTTACGTTCGCCAGGAGCTGATCGACCCGGACCGCAAGCGGCTGCTCGCCGCGCGGTGGGGCGCGGCGTCGGCGGCGCGCGGAGCGGGGCGCAGCGATCTGCACGTCCATTTCTGGGCGCCGGCGCTGGATCGGCTGGCGGCGGGCGGCCGGCTGGGCTTCGTGGTGAGCGCGGCGTGGCTCGACGCGCGCTACGGGGAGCCTCTGCGCCGGTGGCTGGCCGGCCGCTTCGCGGTCCGGCTGGTGGTGGAGTCGGACGTGGAGAGCTGGTTCCCCCATGCCAGGGTGCGCACGGCCATCGTGGTGGTGGAGAAGCGCGCGCCGCGGCCCGGGGAGCCGGCCCGGCTGGTCCGGCTGGACCGGAGGCTCGACCAACTGGTGCCCGCCGCTCCTGGATGTAGGGAACGGCTGGCCGGCTTCGACGATCTGGCGCGTCGCCTCGAGAGCGGCCCCGGGGATGCGGCGGCGTGGCGCTCGCGCGACGAGGCCTGCGCGTCCTTGGCCGAGGGGGGATGGGGGGCGCGGCTGCGGCAACCCGATCTGCACTTCGAGATCCTGGAAAAGGGACGGGGGAGCCTGGTCCCTCTGGAAGAGATCGCCACGGTGCGCTGGGGGATCAAGACGGGCCACGACCGGGTCTTCTTCCCCCCGCGCGGGGCGGTCGAGCCGGGGCTCCTGAGGCCGGCGGTCTTCAGTCTGATGGATCTGACGACGCTGGTGGTGGCTCCCAGGGCCGCCCGCCGGCGCCTGCTGTGCATCGATCTTCGGCGCAGGAGGGATCGCGCCCTGCTGTCGGCGCCGGGGAGCCGGGCGGCGGCGTGGCTGCTGCGCGCGGAAGAGTCCGGCGCCGGGCTGCGCCCCACCTGCCGCGCGAGGCAGCGCGCGGGGCGGCGCTGGTTCGAGCTGCGCCCGGGACCGTCCGGGGCGATCCTGTGGTCGATCATGCACCAGTACCGGCACCTGGCGCCGCTCAACCCGGCGGGGCTCGCCGCCAACGACAACCTGCTTCTGGTAGACCCTTCCCCCGGGATCGACGCCCGGCTCCTGGCGGCCCTCCTCAACGCGTCTCCGCAGGCTCTCCTGAAGCAGGGTTGGGGGAGGCGGCGCAATGAGGGGATGCTCAAGACCCAGGCCTGCGACCTGCGCGCCATGCCGGTCGCCGACCCTCGGCGGCTGCCGGACGCGGCGCGGCGGGCGTTGATCGGGGCGTTCGAGACGCTGGCGCGCCGCGAGGTGGCGGACGTCGTCTCGGAGTGCGCGCGGGCCGACCGCCGGGCGCTCGATCGGCTGGCCTTGCAGGCGATGGGTGTCCCCGGCCGGGAGGCGGGGGAGTGGGCCCAGCGCGTGGCCCGCGAGCTGGCCTCGCTGCACGCCAGGGAGCGGGCCTGGGAGCTGGACGCGGTGTCTGCGCGTCGGCGGGGCGCCCGGAAGGGGGGCCCCGCCGGGCGCGGGATCACACCGCCGGCCTTCCCTGGATGAGCCGGATGAGCACGATGCCGATGGCCAGGATCAGCAGGACGTGGATGAAGCCGCCGAGTGTGTACGACGAGACCATGCCGAGAAGCCACATGACGAGCAGGATGACGAAGATGGTCCAGAGCATGCTCGGCTCCTTCGCAAGACAGGCGAGTCCACGCGTGGCGGGGCGCCGTAAGGGGCGTGAAGGCAAGCTTGGACCACGGCGCGGCGGTTCGCCAGCCCGCGGAGTCAGGCGGTGGGAAGCCCTTTGGAGAGCCAGCGTGCGAGCAGGTCGAGGTCCTGGTTGCCTCCGCTCACCACGGCCACGACCTTCGATCCGGGCGGCAGAGCTGGCAGCCCTTCCAGGGCTGCGGCGACCGGGCCGGCGCCGGCCCCTTCGGCCAGCATCTTGCAGCGGGTGAGCATCAGGGTCATGGCCCGCAGGATGGCCTCGTCGCTCACCAGCACGACATCGTCGAGGTAGCGGCGGGCGTACTCGAGCGTCTCGTCGAAGACGGCGCGGCCGGTCATGCCGTCGGCGATGGACCGCGCGCTGTCGAGCACCACCCGCCGCCCCGCCTCCAGGCTGCGCTTCATCGAAGGAGCGCCCTCCGGCTCGACGCCGAAGATTCTGACCCGGCGCCCCTGCGGCTGCTCCTTCACGGCGACGGCGAGGCCGCTGGTCAGCCCTCCTCCCCCGATGGGGGCCACGATGGCGTCCACGCCGGGGAGGTCCTCGAGGATCTCCAGCCCGATGGTGCCGGCCCCGCTGACCACGTCGGGGTCGGTGCAAGGGTGGACGAAGACCTTGCCTGTCGTCTCGCGCAGCTCCAGCGCCCGGGCCAGCGCCTCGTCGAACACGGTGCCGTGCAGGATGACCTCGGCGCCCGTGGCCCTGGTGGCCGCGATCTTGGATGGCTGGGCGTTGGCGGGCATCACCACGGTGACGGGGATGCGGGCGTCGGCCGCGGCGAAGGCGAGACCCTGGGCGTGGTTGCCGGCCGAGGCGGCCAGGACGCCGCGGGCTCGCTCGGCGGCGGAGAGCTTCGACAGGCGGTTGAGGGCGCCACGGGGCTTGAAGCAGCCGGTCTTCTGGAGGTTCTCGGCCTTGAGCCAGAGATCGTGCCCCGTCATCCGGCTCAGGGATGCGGAGGGGATGAGCGGTGTGCGGTGGATCCGCCCCCGCACCACACGGGCCGCGCTCTGCACGGTTTCGAGGGTGATCGTCACGTCGGATCCTCGCGTGGCCGCGGTTTGACAGCCGGGCGCGGCGGCCGATAGAATGCGACTCCCATTGCTGAAATGGTGCGGTGCGCCTGTAGCTCAGCTGGATAGAGCGCCGGATTCCGGATCCGTAGGTCGGGGGTTCGAATCCCTCCAGGCGTACCAACCCTCCATCCCGATGGTGAGTGTAGCTCAGTTGGCAGAGCTCCGGATTGTGGTTCCGGCTGTCGAGGGTTCGAGTCCCTCCACTCACCCCAAACCATACCCGGCTGCGCACCCGGCGCAGTTGGGGCCACACTTCGCGTCATTTTCCGCGGTTCGGCAGTCCTTCAGGTGGTCGGGCGTGACCTCCGGGTGGTCCAGGATGCCGGAAAGGTAGCGGATCGTCCTCCCGGCCAGGTCCACCCGCATCGAGGTCTGCTCCAGCTTGGAGATCTCCTCAGGGGACTCGTCTATCCGCCGAGCCCTCCCTGCCGGAGGGCGCGCCGGACCTCGCGGTAGACGGTACCGAACTCCGGGAGCTCGGCCATCTGCGCCGAGAGGCGGACCTGCCAGAGCTTCTTGTAGCGGGCCTCCTTGGCGGCGAACTCCTTTGCCACCTGCGCCGGCGTCAACCCCCGGAACTCAAGCTTCCGGGCCACGGGATCAGCAAGGTCCGACAGGTCCACGTGGCCGCCCGACGTGAGGAACCACAGGTCGTAGAGGTCGCGCGGCTCGTTTCGAGCCCTGTCCAGGAGCGCCACCGTCTTCTCGACCGCGACCTCATCCAGAGAGTAGACCCGGACCACGGCATCCTTGGGCAGATCGCGGTACTCCTCGTAGCCGCGCAGGACCGGGCGGTCCTCCAGAGCCAGGACGATGCGCTCGCGAATGGTGATGTCCGTCTTGAGGGTCTTCCCGCGCGCTTGCGGGAGAGGACCCAGGTATGCCAGGTAGAACGTGTGGCTGTTCTCGTGGGAATGAGGGTCCAAGTGGTCCAGACGGATCTCCACGCCCGAAGCGTTCCGCGTCTCTTCGAAGGCCGCGGCGAGATGGCGTTCGATCTCCTCCCACGGCGTCTCCTGGGTCAACGTGAAGTCCAGGTCCTCGGAGAATCGGTAGTCGGCGAAGTAGCACTTCTTGAGCGCAGTTCCGCCCTTGAAGGCGAGGCGATTCCGGAGCGGGCTGCGCGACAACCCGACCAGGAACCACGAGAGGCAGTAATCGCGCTCCAGGACAGCCTCCGGGATGCGCCGGCCTCCGCGTTCGGCGAGGCGATTGGAAAGTAGCGACAGGTCCCGCTGCGGGATCATGCGTCAGGTCCTCACGACGGCCCGGAGTTCTTCTGGGGTGACGTTCAGCTGAACGCGCCAGCGACGCAGGTGCTTTCCCTCGGCCGGCAGGACCGGGTCGAGGCGGATGTAGGTCGACGTCAAGCCGCGGCGAAGGCGGTCCAGAAACGGCGCCGCCGCCATCTCGTACGTCTCCAGCAGGAACCCGAGCCGGCGCACCACGGCCCCCACGCCGATCCGCTTCGCGTACTGAACGAGCCGGTCGACGTCCACGTCCCGCCGCCGCATCCAGAGCCCCTTGGCGACCTCGGTGACCCCGCCGCAATGCTCCGGTTGCTTCAGCCCGTCGATGATCGTCCGCTCCAGGTCGCTCACGCGCACCTTCTCCTGCTTGGTCACCCAGTGTTCGGTGAGACCGAAGAGGTGTTTGCGCCGGCAGCGGACGAACCGGAATTCCGCGCCCAGCGCCGTCACGGGCCGCCGGGGTTTCGGCGTGCTGACCATGACCACCAGTTGGGGCTGGGTCGTCATGCCGTGGATCTCCATGGCGGTGGCGTGGGAGAGGTAGTACTCCTCGCCGTGCACGATCTCCCGGGCGACGACGAGCGGGTTGCCCGAGTAGCGCCGCTCCCTCCCCAGCTCGAAGGGGACCAGGACGTAGAGACCGGGCTTGAGCCGGGCCGCCACTCCCCGGTCGACGAGCTTGCGGACAAAGCTCCTCGCGGAGGTCTCGGAGAGGCCTGTGATCTCCCGGACATCCTCGAGGCGGAAGACGACGCGGCTCCGTTCGTGGAGCATCGTGACGAGGTTGGCCGCCTGAGGTCCGAGGGTCTTGGGGGGTGTACTGTTCGTGCGCATTTCGTGCCTTTGAAGGGCACATTCTACGACTAGAATTAACCTAGGTCAAGCCGAAAGTTTCACTACGGAGTCCCTTCGTGCCTTTTAAAGGCACTCATTGCATACATAATATAACTTCGAGCCGGTGGACCTCCACATACGTGATCACCGGGGAGGCGGCAGCTCCTGGCGCACCTGATGCCGGCGGCAGCGCCCGGCGGGCAGGCCTTTCGGGACCTCGCCGGTGACGATGGTCCGGCGGCGGCCCTGGTAGATCGTGGTGAAGAACGGGTCTATCATCAGCATGCACGGCGGCCGGTCGGGCACCTCGTCCATGTCCGGGTCCCAGGCGAGCGGCCGCTTGCTGTTGGAGGTAAGGTCTGACAAGGGACCCCAGACTCCCCCCGCCCGAAAGCCCTCTCGCTTGAAGGGCCAGGCCGCCGCCGCGAGCCCCGCGGTCGTCCGCATAGGCCACCTCTGCTACCGGTACCGGCAGCATCTGTCCATGGCGCTGCTGGCCGTCTCCATCCTGGCGGCAAGGCCGCTGACGGGCAGGCCCGGGCTGGACGCCGCATCCCACGCGGCCGCGTTCCTCCTGGTGGCGGCGGGGGGAGCGCTGCGATCGTGGGCCATGGGGTTCCACGTCTGGCGCCGGGTTCACGGGGAGGGCTCGCGGCGGAGGCTCATCACCGCCGGTCCGTACGCCCTGGTGCGCAACCCTCTCTACCTCGGGACGCTGCTGATCTCGGGGGGAGTGGCCCTGATGTCGGGCTCGTGGATGGTCCTCGCCGTCTCCACGGCGCTGTTCTGGAGCGGCTACGCGGCGATCATCCGCTGGGAGGAGAGCCGGCTGGACGATCAGTTCGGCGCGGTCTACCGGGAGTACTTCGACACCGTCCCGCGCCTCGTCCCGAGGGGACGGATCTGGCGCCGGCGCGAGGGGACGTTCAGCGTCTCCACCATGATGCGCTGCATGGAACCGGCGAAGACCCTGGGGTTCCTTGCGGCGCTCGGCCTGATGCTCTGGCTCAAGAGCTGACCCTCTCCTGCGCGGTAAGGTTTCCTCTGATGGTACAAACAGAAACCGCCGGATTACGGTTCGACCTCCGGGCGCGTAGCATGCACCGCATTGACACATCGCAATCGGCGCTGGCAGCTCCCATACCCATTCCGGGGGGATGACAGGCGGCGGCGTTGCGAAGGGCGCGAAACGGAGGTTAGCGGCATGGAAAACGGCAAGGTCAAGAAGGTGATGAAGGATCGCGGCTTCGGGTTCATCGCGACCGTCGACGGCAAGGAAGTCTTCTTTCATCGCAGCGAGTGCCGGGACGTGGAGTTCGACAGCCTGGAGCAGGGCCAGGAGGTCGGCTTCGAGCTCGAGCTCGTCCCCAAGGGGCCCCGTGCGCGCAACGTCGTGCGCCGAGCCGCCCACTAACATCCTCCTCTTCCCGAACAAGTGACCGGCTGGCCGCGCGCGCCAGTGGTGCGCGCGCGGCCGCCCGCCCCTCGCGCCGGTGGCCGGTGATATCCTGGGGACCGTGATCCGCGACTCTCTGGCACGGCCGCTGCGGGACCTGCGCATCTCGGTCACCGACCGCTGCAACTTCCGCTGCCCTTACTGCATGCCGGCCGAGCGGTACGGGGCGTCCTACACCTTCCTGCGGCGGGACGAGATCCTGACCTTCGAGGAGATCGTCCGCCTGGCCCGTCTCTTTCTCCGGCTCGGCGCCGAGAAGATCCGCCTGTCGGGCGGCGAGCCTCTGCTGCGGGAGGACCTGCCGGTTCTGGTCCGATCGATCGCGGCGCTGCCCGGTGTCCGGGATCTGGCCATGACCACCAACGGGCAGCTTCTGGCTCCCGCGGCCCGCGCCCTGAAGGAAGCGGGGCTGGGGCGTCTGACGGTGAGCCTGGACAGCCTGGACCCCGACGTCTTCCGCCGGCTCAACGGGCGCGACTTCGGACCGGAGCGGGTGCTGGAGGGGATCGCCGCGGCGCAGGGGGCGGGGTTCGGGCCGCTCAAGATCAACGCGGTGGTGGTGCGCGGGGTGAACGACGCCTCGGTGGTCGATCTGGCCTCTCGCTTCAGGGGGACCGGGCACATCGTGCGGTTCATCGAGTTCATGGACGTGGGCAATCTGAACCGCTGGAGGATGGATCAGGTGGTGCCGGCGGCGGAGATCCTGGATCGGATCGGGAGTGTCTTTCCCCTGGTGCCGGCTCAGCCTTCGTATCCCGGCGAAGTGGCCCGGCGCTACCGCTACGCCGACGGGGCGGGCGAGATCGGGATCATCGCCTCGGTCACGATGCCGTTCTGCGGCGGCTGCACGCGGGCCAGGCTCTCCACCGACGGACGCCTCTTCACCTGCCTGTTCGGCACGCGAGGGGAGGATCTCAAGGGGCCCCTGCGGGCGGGCGCCTCGGACGAGGAGCTCCTGGGAATCGCGCGCGGCGTCTGGAGCCGGCGCGACGATCGCTATTCCGAGGAACGCTCTCCGGATGCAAAGCCTGCTTCCGGTCCTTCCGGCGGGGATCGGCGGATCGAGATGTACCAGATCGGCGGATAGCGCTTTTCCGCCCGGCCTACTCGATCCTGAACGTCGCCCGCGCCTCCGGCGTCTCCTCCCGCGCGGTGAGGCCTCCGGTCACGGTGTAGGCGCCGGCCGGGAGCGTCCCGTGGAAGGGCTCGGTGAAGGCGCGTTCCTCCCCGGGCGCGAACCGCTCGGTGCCGAGCACCTGCAGGAAGAGCCTCTCGGAAGCCCAGCTCCACATCTGCATGCCCGCCTGGTTCTGGATCACGAACTCGTAGCGCTGACCCGAGGTGAAGTGAAGCTCCACCGGTTCCTTCGAGGTGTTGGAGACGGTCAGGGTCAGCGGGATCGGCTCGCCGGTGGCGTAGACCGGCTTGCCGGTGGCCAGGGTGACGTTGAGCGGAGAGCCCTTTTCCTGAGCCGAGGGGCCCGCGGGCGCGCCGTTCCCGCCGCCGCAGGAGGCGAGCGCCATGGCCAGGATGACCATCGCCATCCCGGACGGCCCGGCAGTTGAGAGACGCACGATGGAAGTATAGCCGGGCAGGGAGGAGCCGGTCTTCCGGGGGCTTGACCCGGCTCGGAGCGCCTCAGCAGCTCCACCAGAACCGCCCCTGGCCGAGCCATCTCCCCCACCCGGGTGATGACGCACATCATACCCGCCCGCCGCCCCTCGCCGGATACTCCCCGGACGATCCGGTCCCCGGCGGCAGGCCGCCCCCCGCGGCCCCGGGGCGCGGCGTCACCCGGGAGAGGCATCCTTGCGAACCGATCGCGCTGCGGAGTGGCGGCGCAGGCTCACCGGCTTCACATTGGCCTGGCTGCTGTTCGAGACGGCCACGGGGCTGTCGATCTACCTGCTTCCCTTCAGCGTCCTCAACCAGTGGATGGTCATCCTTCACACGGGGGCCGGGCTGGCCGCCCTCCTCCCCGCGCTCTGGTACCAGATCCGCCACATCATGGTGCACTGGGAGCGGCCTCTCTCCGCCATCAAGCTCATGGGGTGGCTGGCCTCCGCCGCCACGCTCGTCGCCGTCGTCTCGGGACTGGTGCTCACCTGGCAAGCGCTCGCCGCCACGCGCATCTCCCATGCCTGGGACCTGGCGCACGTTGTCTCCACCTTCGCCCTGGTCGCCTTCGCCGCTCCCCACGTCATCCTCCTGTTGATCCGCGACCGGGCCGCCGCCCGCGCCGCCCCCGCCCCCACCCTTGAGACCGCCCGCCTGAAGGCCGCGCAGTCCAGGGCGCTGCTCCACACCGCCGGCTGGACGGCGGCCATGGGGACCGCCGTGGCCCTGGCCTGGGTCTGGTACCCGGGCGACGACCTGCGCCACCAGTTCCCCGAGGACTACTCCTTCAAGTACGGCCAGGATCGCCCCTTCGCCCCCAGCCTCGCCCGCACCGCCACCGGAGGCGCCTACGACCCGAGGTCGCTGGCCGGCTCCGAGACGTGCGGCACCTCCGGCTGCCACGAGGAGATCGCCGCCGAGTGGAGCGTCAGCGCCCACCGCTGGGCGGCCATGGACGTCGGCTTCCAGCGCATCCAGGAGGAGATGGCCAGGCAGAACGGGGCCGAGTCCACCCGCTACTGCGGCGGCTGCCACGACCCCATCTCCCTCTTCTCGGGGACCAAGAACATCTTCACCGAGGACCTCACCGGCCTGGCCGGGTACAACGAAGGGGTCTCCTGCCTCTCGTGCCACTCGGTGCGCAAGACCGATGTCGAAGGCAACGCCAACTACGAAGTCGCCCAGCCCGCCCGCTACCTCTTCGAGCTGCAGGAAGGCCGGGCCACGCGCCTCGCCCGCGACTTCCTGATCCGCGCCTATCCCCGGCAGCACGCAAACGACCTGTCCAAGCGCCTCTTCAAGACCCCCGAGTACTGCGCCGCCTGCCACAAGCAGTTCATCGACCAGGAGGTCAACAACGTCGGCTGGGTGCAGCTCCAGAACCAGTACGACAACTGGCGGAAGAGCCGGTGGAACCACCCCGGCGATCCCACCAAGACCATCGAATGCCGCGAGTGCCACATGCCGCTGGTCGCGTCGAGCGACCCGGCCGCGGGAGACCCCCTCGACTACAATCGAACACCGGACGACCGCCGCCACCGCAGCCACCGCTTCATCGGAGCCAACCAGGTGATGCCGGCGATGTTGAAGCTCCCCGGAGCCGGCAGGCAGATCGAGCTGACCGAGAAGTGGCTGCGAGGGGAGATGGAGATCCCCGAGATCGAGCACAAGTGGACGCGAGGACCGGCGGTGAGGCTCGACCTCATCGTCCCCGAGACCGCCCGTTCCGGAGAGACCCTGACGATGAAGGCGGTGGTCACCTCGAACAAGGTCGGGCACGACTTCCCCACGGGACCGCTCGACATCATCCAGTCGTGGATCGAGGTGACCGCCAAGGACGACGCCGGGCGCGTGCTGTTCGCCTCCGGGCGAGTGGACGACCGGCACTTCATCGAGCCCGGCTCCTTCATGTTCAAGGCCGAGCCGGTGGACCAGTACGGCAATCTGATCGACCGGCACAACCTCTGGGAGATGGTGGGCGTGCGCTACAGGCGCTCCCTCTTCCCCGGCTTCTCCGACACCGCCGAGTACGCCTTCCGCTGCCCCGGTTCGGCCGGCGCGACCGCCACGCCCGACTCCGCCGAGCGAGACCTCCGCTTCGACGCCCCCGCCGGGCCCGGCGCCGTCAAGGTCACCGCGCGGCTGCTCTACCGCAAGATCGACCAATACCTCCTCAACTTCATGTTCGGGGAGAAGGTGGGGCTCACCACCCCCATCACCGAGATGGCGCGGGCCGAGGCGACCATCCACGTCGACGACCGGCCGCGCGCCGCCGGCCCCCGCCCCGCGGGCCCCGCAGGCGGAGGCGCTCCGTGACCGCCGCGGCCCGCCCCGGAATCCGGCACCGGCGCCGGGCAAGGGGGTGGCTCGCCGCCGCCCTGGCGCTGTTCGCCGCCGCGCTGGCCGTCCTCCTCCTGTGGAGGGAGAAGGCAGCCGCCTACACCCCTGGCCTGGAGGCCGCCACCAGCGACGAGATCACCAGCCGCCTGTCGAGGACTCTCCCCTCCGGAGCCCCCCGCGTCCTCTTCACCGACGCCGCCGCCGAAGCCGGCATCGACTTCGAGCACTTCCAAGGGGCCCGCTCCACGCAGCTCCCCGAGGACATGGGGTCGGGGGCGGCCTGGGGGGACTACGACGCCGACGGCGACCCCGACCTCTACCTGGTGAACGAGGCGGGGCCGCTCCCGCTCGACGGGGACGACGCCTCCGCCGCCACCCAGGGGCCTCGCTCCGCCCTCTACCGCAACGACGGCGGCGGACGCTTCACCGACGTGACCGAGGAGGCCGGCGTGGCGGCGGGAGGATGGGGGATGGGAGCAGCCTGGGGGGACTACGACGGCGACTTCGATCTCGACCTCGCCGTCACCCGGTTCGGCGCCAACCTTCTCTACCGCAACGACGGCGGCGGACGCTTCACCGACGTCTCCGCCGCCACCGGCGCCGGCGCCCATCGCGGCTTCTGGACCGGGGCCTCCTGGGCCGACCACGACCGCGACGGTGACCTCGACCTCTACGTGTGCGGCTACGTCCAGTACAAGGTCGAGCCGGCCGACGCCGCCAGGACCTCGTACCAGTATGGTGCGCTCCTCCCGTACACCCTGAACCCGTCGTCCTACCCGCCCCATCGCAACCTGTTGCTGCGCAACGACCGCGGCCGCTTCACCGACGTCGCCCGCCGCGCCGGGGTGGACAATCCCGCCGGGAGGTCGCTGTCGGCCACGTGGGCCGACTTCGACGCCGATGGATGGCCGGACCTCTACGTCGCCAACGACATTTCCGACAACGCCCTTTACCTCAACCGTGGCGACGGCACCTTCCGAGACGCCAGCCATCCGGCCTGGGTGGCCGACTATCGAGGAGCGATGGGCCTGGCGGTGGGGGACTGGGAGGACGACGGGGACCTCGACCTGTTCATCACCCACTGGCTGGCGCAGGAGAACGCTTTGTACGAGAACCTCAAGGACAGGATGGGCCCCGCGGACGCCGAGCCGGTGCGCTTCATCGACAGGGCCGACATGCTGGGACTCGGCCAGATCGCCCTCGACATGGTGGGGTGGGGGACCGGCTTCTTCGACTACGACAACGACGGCCGGCTCGATCTGTTCGCCGCCAACGGCAGCACCCTCCCCCTGGAGGACGACCCCGCGCGCCTCGCCCCCATGAAGAACCAGCTCTTCTGGAACGCGGGGCCCGAGGCCGGCTTCTACGAGACAGGACAGGCCACCGGGGGTGCCTTCCTCCAGGACAACGTCGGCAGGGGAGCCGCCTTCGCCGACTACGACGGCGACGGGGACCTCGACATCGCCGTGAACGTCAACGGAGGGCGCGCCCGACTGCTCCGCAACGATGGCGAGGACCTTGGGGCCTGGACCCGCGTGCGCGTTCGAGGCGCCGTGGCAGGAGCCGGCCGCACCTCGCGCGGCCGCCGCGCCGCGGCCCACGCCACCACCACCTTTGCCGCCGGGGCCGTCATCAAGGTCACCGCGGGAGGCAGGATGCAGACGCGGCTCATCGGTGGAGGGTCGTCCTACCTGAGCCAGGATCCTCCCGGCGAGGCGCACGTGGGGCTGGGGGTCGCCGGCAGGATCGAGCGGCTGCAGATCCTGTGGCCCAGCGGGCGGACGGAGACACACGAGGACCTCCCCGCGCGCGCCGTGATCACCCTGGTGGAAGGAGAGCCCCCCTCCGTCGCCTCCCCCCGCGCTGCGGCGCCGTCGCCCGGCCTCCCCGACCGCGCGCTGATCGCCGCGTTCTGGGAGCACTACCGCGCAGCCTCTGCCGCCCGCGCCCGTGGGGAGAGCGCCGAGGCCGAGGCCTCCTACCGGGAGGCGCTGAGGCTCGACCCCCGCCACGAGGACTCCCTCTACCACCGCGGACAGATCCTCCAGGAGATGGGGAGGAGCGGGGAGGCGCTCGCCATGTTCCGGCGGCTCGTGGAGGTCAACGACCAGAGCGCCCGCGGCCACCTGGCGATCGGCGCCGCGCTGTCGTCGGCCGACCCCGGCGGCCCGTGGGACCTCGAGGCCGCCGAGAGCCACCTGCGGCGCGCCCACGCCATCAACGGAGAGGAGACCGGCTCCATGCTGCGCCTCGGAGAGCTGCGCCTCGTGCGCGGCGATCTGGGCGAGGCGGAGCGATGGCTCAACGCCGCCGCCCGCACCAACGCCCGCTCGGTGGAGGCGGCCTTCCTGTCGGGGCTGGTGCGGTGGAGCCGCGGGGACCACGCCGCCGCGCTCGGCTGGTACGCCAGCGCCCTGCAGGCGGCCCGCGTGGAGACCCCCGTCCGGGGCGTTCTCAACGAAGGCGATCGCAAGACCTCCCCAGCCGCGCGCCCGGTTCCCGCGGCGGGGAGGGCGCTGTTCGACGATCTGTGCTCGAGGCTGGAGGCGCTGGGAGCGGAGGAGGCCTACGCCGAGGCAGGACGGCGCGCCGGAGAGCTCTCCCGGCGCCCCCCTCGGCCGCTCTGAGCGGCGAGGCGGCGGACCGCTCCCGCCGCCCCGCTCCGGTATCATCTCAGGATGGCAACCCGCAGACCGGCCTCGCCCGAGGAGGAGGCGCTCGGGGCCCTGCCTCCCTTCAGCGCCCTGGAGGACGACGACCGGCGCCGGCTCGCTCCTTACGTCCGCCTGAGGGACCACGCCGACAAGGAGGTCCTGTTCAGGGAAGGGGACCCCTCCGACCGCTTCTGCACCGTGGTGCAGGGACAGGTGAAGGTGGTGAAGTCCACCCCCCAGGGGAAGGAGCGGATCCTGGAGATCCTCGGCCCCGGGGATCCGTTCGGCGCGGTGGCCGCCTACCAGGGGAGGCCCTACCCGGCGAGCGCCCTCGCCCTGGGGCCCGTGCGCGTGCTGAGCCTGGCGCGCTCCGACTTCCTCGCGTTGATCGAGAGGCACCCGGCCATCGCCCGCGGGCTGCTGCTCGGCCTCACCCGCCGCCTGATGGAGCTGACGCGGACCCTGTCGCAGTCCTCCCGCGGCGTGGAGGAGAGGATCGCCGCGTTCTTCCTCAAGATGGCCGACCGCCTGGGGGAGCAGCGCGGCGACGGGATCGCCATCCCGCTGGCGCTGTCGCGGCAGGACATCGCCGACGTGGCCGGCGCCACCCTGGAGACGGCGATCCGGGTGATGAGCCGGTGGGGACGCGAGGGGATCCTCACCGGGGAGAAGGGGTCGTTCCTCCTGCGCGACCGGGAGCTCCTGGAGAGGATCGCCCGGGTGAGGGAGCCGTGAGGGGCCGTTGCCGGGGGCCGCATGCATCAACCGGCGATGACCCATGTAGTACGATCCTCCACTCGCGCCCGTAGCTCAGGGGACAGAGCAACGGCCTTCTAAGCCGTGGGTCGCAGGTTCGAATCCTGCCGGGCGCGCCACGCCGCCGCCGTCTCCCGCGAGGTGCAACCCGCCCTCCCTATCCTCCGTATCAATGCCCACCGCATCGACTCCCCAGAAAGGAGGCCCGGCCCCATGACCGTTCGTTCCCAGGCACCGCGCGACCAGAAGCCCCCCGCCACGCTCACCATCGAGCATCTCTCCAAGACCTACCCCAACGGGGTGCGGGCGCTCGACGACGTCAGCCTCTCCATCCCCCCGGGGATGTTCGGCCTCCTGGGGCCCAACGGCGCCGGCAAGTCCACGCTGATGCGCACCATCGCCACGCTGCAGGACCCCGACACCGGCACCATCCGTCTGGGCGATCTCGACGTGCTGGCCGGCAAGGACGCCGTGCGGCGCACGCTCGGCTATCTGCCGCAGGAGTTCGGCGTCTATCCCAAGGTCTCGGCGCTGGAGATGCTGTCGCACGTGGCGGTGTTGAAGGGACTGGTGGACTCCCGTCTGAGGAAGGAGACCGTCGAGGCCATCCTCCACCAGACCAACCTGTGGGACGTGCGCAAGCGGAAGCTGGGGACCTTCTCTGGCGGGATGCGCCAGCGGTTCGGCATCGCCCAGGCCCTGCTGGGAGACCCCCGGCTCATCATCGTGGACGAGCCCACGGCGGGGCTCGACCCGGCCGAGCGGCTGCGGTTCAACAACATGCTGAGCGAGATCGGAGAGAACGTGGTGGTCATCCTCTCCACGCACATCGTGGAGGACGTCAGCGATCTGTGCCGTAGGATGGCCATCATCTCGCGCGGAAGGGTGCTGCTGACGGGAGATCCCCGCACGGCCATCGACGGGATGCGGGGACGGGTGTGGAAGAAGATCATCGAGCGGGGGCAGCTCGGCGGCTACGAGCGGGACTGCACGGTCATCTCCACGCGTCTGGTGGCGGGCAGCACGGCCATCCACGTGGTGGCCGAGTCGCGCCCCGACGGGAGCTTCGAGGAGGTGGCGCCCGATCTGGAGGACGTCTATTTCTCGGCCCTCAAGGGGCACGAGCGCCAGGCGGCCTGAGCGATGCTGCTGCGCATCCTGGCCTTCGAGTTCCGCTACCAGCTCCGCCAGCCCCTCTTCTGGATCGCCTTCGCCCTCTTCTTCCTGCTCACGTTCGGGGCCATCACCACCGACGCGGTGACGTTGGGGGGCTCCATCGGCAGCGTCAACCGCAACGCCCCGTTCGTCATCCTGCAGATGATGGCGGTGATGACCGCCATCGGGACCTTCCTCACCACGGCCTTCGTGGCCAACAGCATCCACCGGGACTACGAGTGCCGCACCGACGGCCTGTTCTTCTCGCTCCCCCTCAAGAAGCGCGACTACCTGCTGGGACGCTTCGCCGGGTCGCTGCTGCTGGCGATCGCCGTCTTCGCCAGCGTCATGCTGGGAGTGTGGGTGGGGAGCCTGATGCCGTGGCTGGAGCCGTCGCGGGTCGGGCCGACCATGGCCGGCCCGTACATCGAGGCCATGCTGATCTTCGTCGTCCCCAACCTGTTCATGAGCGGGGCGCTGTTCTTCTCGCTGGCCACGGTGACCCGCAGCATGCTGTGGACCTACGTGGGGGTGGTGGTCTTCTTCGTCGGCTACGGCATCGCCAGCGTCTTCGCCGCAGGCCTGGAGAACCAGATGGTGGCGGCCCTGGCCGACCCCTACGGCATCGGAGCCTTCGAGCTGGTGACCCGCTACTGGACGGTCTCCGAGAAGAACACGGCGAGCCTGCCGTTCACCGGCGCCCTGGTCTGGAACCGGCTGCTGTACGGCGGAGTGGGGGTGGCCGCGCTGGCCTTCACCTATGGGTGGTTCCGGTTCTCGGCCGCGGGGACCGGAAGCGCGAGGAGGCGCCGCCGGGGGGAGCAGGGCGAGGAGGCAGAGGCGGCGCGTGAGCCGCGCGCCGCCGAGGCGGTGG
>DATEEA010000064.1:0-25125 GCA_035281445.1 Candidatus Polarisedimenticolia bacterium | reverse complement strand
GCTTCGGAGCTGGGCGCGGCGCCCAGGGTCACGGCGCGGGACTCCCGCGGCGAGGGGCTGGCCGCGTCGCTGGAGCGCCGGGGCCCCGTGGCCGGGCTCCGGATGCTGCTCCCGCGGGCCGAGGCCGCCCGCGAGGCCCTTCCGGAGGCGCTGCGGGCGCTGGGGGCGGTGGTGGACGTCGTCGCCGTCTACCGGACGGTGCAGCGCCCGCTCTCTCCCGAGGCGCGGCGGCTGCTCCGCGAGGGGAGGGTGGACGCGGTGATCCTCACCAGCGGAAGCACCGTCGAGGCGCTCGTCGAGGACCTGGGCGGGATCGACCTTCTTCGGGGGACGGCGCTCGCCGTCATCGGGCCGGTGACCGCGGAGGCGCTCCGCCGCCGCGGGCTCGAGCCGGCGGTGCAGGCGGCCCGCGCGGAGGCCTCGGCGCTGGCCGAGGCCCTCCGTGCTCACTTCGCCGGCGAGGGTGGGTGATCCAGGGCCGCCCCGGGAGCCACCTCCTCGGGGGGATGCCCCTTCCTGAAGACCCTGGCGCCGCTCCCGCCCAGCAGGACGGCTTCGAGCCGGCCGGCCGTCCCCGTGACGCTCAGCATCGCCCCTTCCCGCAGGCCGACCACCATCGTGTCGTTCTCCTCGTGGAACTCCTTCAGGCGCTGCTCCCGCGTCTCTCCCATGTGGCGGGAAGCCGGGTCGGCGTCGAGGTAGTGGCAGTTGATCTGGAAGGGGACCAGGCCAAGGGCGTCGAGCGAGGCCGGCTGGACGATCGGCATGTCGTTGGTCGTCCGGATGGTGGGGGCGGCGACCACCGTCCCGGCGCTGGCGCCGAGGTAGGGCATCCCGCGCTCCACTTTCCTGCGGATGGCCCCGATCACCCCGCTGCGCTGCAGCCGGTCCAGCAGGCGGAAAGTGTTCCCGCCGCCGACGAAGAGCGCCTCGGCCTCGGCGACCTTCTCCGGAGCGGCGCTCCCTTCTTCCAGCCGCGACACCTCGATCCCCAGCCTCGAGAGACGCTCCGAGGCCTTGAGCGCGTAGCCGGCCTGATCGTGCAGGGCGAACGGAACGAAGAGGAGGCTGCGTCGTCCCTCCAGCAGCCGGGCTATCTCGCTCTCGGCGTGATCGAGGTATCCCTTGCCGAACTGGGTGGAATTGCTCAGCAGCAGCAGGCGCATGCGGTCCTCCTCAGGCCATCCGTCGCCGGGTGATCTCTTCCACGGTGGTGGCTCCCGCGGACAGCGCGGCCAGCGCCTCCCTGTGCAGCGAGGGGAGGCCGGCGGCGCGGCAGGCGGCGGCCACCGCGTCGGCCTGCCCCGAGGCCACGGCGGCCGCCACGCTGCGATCGGGCCTCAGCGCGTGCGCCAGGGCCGACCGGCCGCGGAAGCCCGGCGTCGATCCGCAGTCCCGGCAGCCTGCTCCCCTGCACAGAGTGATGGCCCGTGCGTCGCGCGAGGTCAGGCCGAGCGCGGCGGCGTGATCCTCGGCCGTGCCGCACGAGGTGCGGCAGGAGGGGCAGATGCGCCGCACCAGCCTCTGGTGGACCACCAGCGCGGGGCGGTCGGCCAGGGCGGCAGGGTCGTACCCCGACGCCGCCAGCTTCAGCAGCGCCTCCGCCAGGGTCAGCGCCTCGAGGCGCAGGAGCACCAGCTTGCGCCCGCTCAGGCCGAGCAGCTCCGTCCCCGGAGGCGCGCCCCCCGGGGCGGTCAGCGCCACCAGGGCCGCCGGGGAGGCCCCGGCACGGGCGATGGCTCCGGAGAGGCTGTTGCGGATCTCCGGGAAGAACTCCATCTGCTCGGCGCCGGCGAGGGTGACGGCGCGGGGCGACTCGATCAGCGCGGCCGTCGTGCCCTGCTCCATCGCCTCGGTCACCAGGGCGTGGAGCGTGCTGGAGCTTCCGGAGAAAGGGGGCGAGGAGACGGCGACCAGGCCGCGGCCTGCGCCCAGCGCCTGGCGCAGGTGTTCCAGCACCAGGGCCGGCAGGCCGAGGTCGTCGAGGCGGGGAGGGAAGGCCACCGGATCGATGATCTTGATCGACATCTCCTCTCCCTCGCGCCCGGGCCGGGTGCGCACGATGACCACGTGCTCGAGCCCCCCGCCGTCGAAGAGGGCCCTCCCGACCCTGGGGACGGTGCGGGTGTCCCCGTGCAGCCCGGCCATGGCCTTGAAGTCGGCCAGCGACGCGGACACGTCCTGGGGCGGCCTGGCCCGATCGAGATACAGCGTGCCGTCGATGCGGAAGAAGAGACGCAGCGCCCCCTCGCTCGCCTGGATCTGCACATGGCTGGCCCGCCGGCGCACCGCCGCCCCGAGGATGGCCGCGTGCAGCGGCTGGCCGGCGCCCTCCCCGCGCGGGGAGGGCGCCCCCGTCCGCTCGGCGCTGGCGGAGCCTTGAGGGAAGATCGATCGGATCACCGCCATGATCGACTCGGCCGGCACGACGCCGGGGATCACCTGGTAGCCGGTCTCCCGCATCACGCGCTCGATGGCCTCGGCGTTGGACGGGTCGGCCATGGCCAGCGTCATGATGTGGCGGTCACGGAACGCTTCGGCTTCCAGCGGGAGGATGCGCTCCCGGAGGCACTGGTCCACCCCCAGCCGCTTGAGCATGGGAGCGTCCACGCGCGCCCGGGACAGGTCCACGGCGATCACGGTGTGCTGCGACTGGAGGAACTTCTCCAGGCGATCCGGCTGCAGCGCCCCGCTGTCCACGAGGACCTCCCCCAGCCTGCGGCCGTCGTCCTTCTGCCGCGTGAGGGCCTCCAGGAGCTGGTCGGTGCTGATCAACCCGGATCGCACCAGCATCTCGCCGATGAGCATCCGGGACTGCGAAAGGGTGGCGATCTCCTCGCGCAGCACGCCGGGCGCCTCCCGCCAGAAGGAGTCCTTGAATTCCTGGCCCGCGGCGCAGAAGCAGCCCAGACAGAACGGACAGACCTTGGTGGGACGCTGAGGGTTGCACGAGCACCAGATGGCCTCGGCGGCATCGAAGTCGCTCAGGCAGTTGAAGCACTGGACCAGGTAGCCATCCGGCATCGAGCGCCCCCGGGGAGGGCTCATTATAGGGTCGCCGTACCGTGGCATCAACGCGAGCGCGAGCGCGGCTCCGCGGCGGGCGTGTTGATCGCGCCGCGACCGCTGTGTTAAGGTCGCCGCTCGCAGGATGCTTCTCTCACTCCCTTTGCCCTTCGTGGAACATTCCTCTTGGCCCCTGACTCCATGACAGCGTCCTCCGGTCCGCGGCGAACCCCGCTGCACGCGCTGCACGTGGCCGCCGGCGCCCGGATGGTGGACTTCGCCGGGTGGGACATGCCGGTCCAGTACGCCGGGGTCATCGAGGAGCACATCGCGGTGCGCCGGTGCGCCGGGCTGTTCGACGTGTCGCACATGGGGGAGATCGTCGTGCGCGGACCCTCCGCGCTGGAGGCGTTGCAGCGGCTGACGTGCAACGACGCCTCCCGCCTGTCGCCCGGCATGGCGCAGTACTCCGCTCTGACCACCGAAGCGGGCACTCCGGTGGACGACGTCCTCGTGTACCGCCTGGCGCCTCAGGAGTTCCTGCTCGTGGTCAACGCCGCCAACGACGCCAAGGATGTCGCCTGGGTCCGCGAGCGGCTCCCCCGCGGGGCGGAGGCGGAGCACGCCAGCGAGCGCTTCGCGCAGATCGCGCTGCAGGGACCGTCCGCGGAGGCGATCCTGGCCGCGGCGACTCCCGCCCGCGTGGGCGCTCTGGCCTCGTTCCGCTTCCTCGGTGCCGAGGTGGCGGGCGTCCCTTCCATCGTCGCGCGCACCGGGTACACCGGGGAGGACGGTTTCGAGATCTACTGCGCCCCCGGAGGGGCCGAGGCCATCTGGCAGGCGCTCACGGCGGCGGGGAAGGGGCACGGTCTGCAGCCGGCGGGCCTCGGCGCCCGCGACACCCTGCGGCTGGAGGCCTGCTTGCCGCTGTACGGGCAGGACATCGACGAGACCACGTCGCTGCTGGAGGCGGGGCTGGGGTTCATCGTGCGCCTGGACAAGGGAGACTTTCTCGGCCGGGAGGCGCTGGCTCGGCAGAAGGAGCACGGGGTCCCCAGGCGGCTGGCCGGCTTCGAGATGGTGGAGCGGGGCGTGGCCCGCCACGGCTACCCTGTCGCGGCCGGGGGGGATCCCGCGGGACAGGTGACCAGCGGCACCTACGCGCCCTTCCTGAGGAAGAACATCGGGCTCGTCTACCTCCCGGCCGCCCTGGCCCGGGAGGGCCAGGAGCTGGACGTGATCATCCGCGCCCGGCCGGTCCGTGCACGGGTGGTTCGCACGCCATTCTACAAACGGCCGAAGCCGGTCCCGCGCGGGGCCGGGGGAGCCTGAGGAGGGCGAAGAGCCTCATGTATCCGGAGCATCTCAAGTACACCAAGGATCACGAGTGGATCGCGGTGGAGGGCTCCACCGGCACGATCGGCGTGACGCACTTCGCGCAGAAGGAGCTGGGGGACGTGGTCTTCGTGGAGCTGCCGGACGTCGGGCGCCGTCTCGGGCAGGGAGAGGAGCTCGGGACGATCGAATCGGTCAAGGCGGTCTCGGAGATCTACTGCCCGGTGTCCGGCGAGGTGATCGAGGTCAACCACGCGCTGCGGGACCATCCCGAGGCGGTCAACGGGGATCCCTACGGGGCGGGCTGGATCCTCAAAGTCCGGCTGGGGGACGCGGCGGAGCTGTCCGGCCTGATGGACGCGGCGGCGTACAAGGGGTACGTCGGCCAGGGCGGGCACTAGCGGGCGGCGGCGCACCATGCGATTCCTTCCCCAGGGCCCCGGCGAGCTGCGGGAGATGCTGGCCGCCGTCGGCGCCGGGACGCCGGCGGATCTGTTCCGGTCGATCCCCGAGCCGCTGAGGCTCCGGCGCCCGCTGGACCTCCCCCCTGCCCAGTCGGAGCTGGAGCTGCGCCGTTCGATGGGGGAGATGGCGGCGGCCAACGCTTCGGCCGCCACGCATCCGTGCTTCCTCGGCGCCGGCGCGTACAACCACTACATCCCTTCGGCCGTCTGGCAGCTCCTGCTGCGCTCGGAGCTGTACACGTCCTACACGCCCTACCAGCCGGAGATCAGCCAGGGGACGCTCCAGGCCACCTTCGAGTACCAAAGCATGATCGCCGCGCTGACCGAGATGGATCTCTCCAACGCGTCGCTGTACGACGGCGCCTCCGCCGCCGCCGAGGCCGCCCTCATGGCGCTGCGGGCGGGCAAAGGGCGCGTCCTGGTGCTCTCCGAGGGGGTTCACCCGCACTACGTCCAGGTGGTGCGGGCCTACGTGAAGCACCTGGGGGCCGAGGTCCGCACCGTGCCGGTCGCGCCGTCCGGAACGACCGACCCCCGCTCGCTGGCCGACGCCGCGGGCGCACCGGGGACCACCGCGCTGATCGCTCTGCAGAGCCCCAACTTCTTCGGATGCGTGGAGGACCTCGCGGCCGCCTCGGCCGTGAGCCGGGCCGCGGGAGCCCTCCTGGCGGGCCTGGTCACCGATCCCATCGCCCTGGGGCTCCTGCACGGCCCCGGGCGCCACGGCGCCGATCTGGCCGCAGGAGAGGCCCATGCCCTGGGGGTCCCGCTGCAGTTCGGCGGACCCTATCTCGGCTTCCTCGCCGCCCGCGAGAGCCTGGTGCGGCAGATGCCCGGCCGGCTGGTGGGCGAGGCGCGCGACGCGCAAGGCCGGCGGGGCTACGTGCTCACGCTGTCCACGCGCGAGCAGCACATCCGCCGGGAGAAGGCCACTTCCAACATCTGCACCAACCAGGGACTCATGGCCATGGCCGCGGCGGTGTACATGAGCCTGATGGGACGAGAGGGGATGCGCGAGGCGGCCTCGCAGTGCCGGAGCAAGGCGCTGTGGGCGGCGGAGCGTCTTTCGGCCATCCCGGGGTGCCGGCGCCGCTTCGGCGCGCCGATCTTCCACGAGTTCGTGCTGGATCTGCCCGGCGACGCGGGCGAGGTCTCCGCCGCGCTCCTGCGCCGCGGGATCATCGGCGGCCTTCCCCTGGGCAGGCACTTCCCGGCGATGGCCTCCTCGATGCTGTTCTGCGTCACGGAGATGAACACGCGGCACGAGATCGAGGCGCTGGCCGCGGCCCTGGCGGAGGCCGTGCGATGACCACGCGCCCCACCCTCAACCCGGACGAGCCGCCGATCTTCGAGATCGGCGCCCCCGGCCGGCGCGGCTACGAGCTGCCGCCGCTGGATGTCCCGGCGGCGTCCCACGACGACCTGGGCGGGAAGGTGCGCCCCGGGCTCGACGGCTTCCCCGAGGTGAGCGAGGTGGACGTGGTGCGCCACTTCGTCCGGCTCTCGCGGCTCAACTACGCCGTGGACCTGGGCCTCTACCCGCTGGGGTCGTGCACCATGAAGTACAACCCCAAGGTGAACGAAGAGGTCGCCCGCCTCGACGGCTTCGCCCGGATCCACCCCCTGCAGCCGGACGAGAGCGTGCAGGGGGCGCTGCGCCTGATGCACGAGCTGGAGAGGTCCCTGGCGGAGATCACCGGGCTGCATCGCTTCACCCTGCAGCCGGTGGCGGGAGCCCAGGGCGAGCTGACCGGCATCATGATGGTGCGGGCGCTGCTGGAGCAGCGCGGCGATCCCCGCTCCGTCATCCTGATCCCCGATTCGGCCCACGGGACCAATCCGGCCTCGGCGCACATCAGCGGCTACCGCGTCGAGCAGATCGCCTCCAACCGGCAGGGGACCATCGACGTGGAGGCCCTGCGCCGGCGGATGGCTCCCGACGTGGCGGCCCTCATGCTCACCAACCCCAACACCCTGGGGA
Source organism: Candidatus Polarisedimenticolia bacterium (assembly GCA_035281445.1). Lineage (GTDB taxonomy): Bacteria > Acidobacteriota > Polarisedimenticolia > JACPZX01 > DASXTC01 > DATEEA01. Next base: position 18,339 of record DATEEA010000064.1, on the reverse strand, counting down.
TCTTCGAGAGCGACATCCGCGAGGTCTGCGGCATCGTGCACGATCGAGGAGGGCTGGTGTACATGGACGGCGCGAACATGAACGCCCTGGTGGGCGTGGCGCGTCCCGGCGACATGGGGGTGGACGTGCTGCACCTGAACCTGCACAAGACCTTTTCCACCCCGCACGGCGGCGGAGGTCCCGGGAGCGGGCCCGTGGGGGTGGTGCGGGAGCTGGAGCCCTTCCTGCCGGTTCCGGTGGTGCAGCGCGAGGGCGCGTCGTTCCGTCTGGAATGGGACCGGCCGCAGTCCATCGGCAAGGTGGCCGCCTTCCACGGCAACTTCGGCATGCACGTCCGCGCGCTGGCCTACATCCTGTCCTTCGGGCCGGAGATCCGGCAGGTCGCCGAGCGGGCGGTCCTCAACGCCAACTACCTGCGGGCCCGCCTCTCCGGCACGTTCCACCTGCCCTACGACAGCCCGACCCTGCACGAGGTGGTGTTCGACGACAGCCGGCAGGCGCCGGCCGGCGTGAGGACGATGGACATCGCCAAGCGCCTGATCGACTACGGGTTCCACCCGCCCACCATCTACTTCCCCCTGATCGTGCCGGGGGCGCTGATGATCGAGCCGACGGAGACCGAGCCCCGCCGCGAGCTGGACCGCTTCGTGGACGCGATGAGGGCGATCGATCGCGAGGCGCGCGAGGAGCCGGGCAAGGTGACGAGCGCCCCGCACAGCACCCCGGTGGGGCGGCTGGACGAAGCGGCCGCGGCGCGCAGGCCGATCCTACGCTGGAAGCCCTAGCAGTCTCCGGACCACCTCCAGCGGCAGCCCCACCACGTTGGTGTAGGACCCGCGCAGGGAGGTCACGAAGAGAGACGCCCTCCCCTGGATGGCGTAGGCTCCGGCCTTGCCTCCGGGCTCGCCGCTGGCAAGGTACCATTCGATCTCGGCCCGTGTGAGCCTCTTGAAGGCGACGCGCGTGACCGACAGCCCGGTGCGGATCCGCGACGAGCGAGGCTCCAGCAACGCCACGCCGGTGACCACGCGGTGCGTCCGCCCCGACAGAAGCCGCAGCATGCGGCGGGCGTCGGCCGGTCCCGAGGGCTTTCCCAGCACCTTGCCGCCCACGGACACCAGGGTGTCGGCGGCCAGGATCCGGACCGCCGTGCGGCCCCGCGCCGCGGCCCGGGCCTTGGCCCGCGCCAGCCGGACCGCCGCCGACTCCGCCGGCTCGGAATCCCGCAGCGCCTCCTCGATGGCCGGATCGGCCACCTGGAAGCGGTAGCCGGCGGCGGACAGGAGCTGCCGGCGCCGGGGCGAGCGGGATGCCAGCAGCAGCCCGGGGCCTCTCCCTCTCAGAATCCCACCTTCCGGCTGTCGCCGGGCTCTCCGGGGATCGGTCCGAACTTCTCCTCGTACTGCTGGATGTTCTGGCTCAGGGCACGGGCCAGATCCTTGGCATGGACGGGGGAGGTGATGATCCGGGCGTGCACCTTCACCTCCTGCCGCCCGGGGACCAGGCGCCCGAAGTCCAGGAAGAACTCGGATCGGTTGTGCATGATGCTGGCGATGTTGCTGTAGATCCCTTCGGCGGTGTCGTTGTCGATCAGTCCCTGGAGCTTCACCTGCTGGGGCGGCTGCTTGGACGGCGGATCCTGCCTTGAATCCTGGCTCACGGAGGCTCCTCGATGCGGCGGAGCCGTGGCGCGCCGTCACGACAGCGCGGGTTGCGGCTCCGCAGTGGGGTTCCTATAATAACGCGCCACACGCACCCCATCTTCAGGAGGCCCACCGCCGTGACCCCGCGTGCCGCGATCTGGAGCGTTCCCGGGCTCCTTGCGGCCGCCGCGGTCCTGGCGCTCCCCGCCCTGGCCACCCAGCAGGCTCCGGAAGGGGCCACCCTGAGGCCCGCCGAGCCGGAGGACACCGGACCGCTGGTGGCCCCGGGGCCCGAGCCGGACCTGGCCCTGATCTACACCGGCGGCGTGGCCGGCTACGTCGAGCCTTGCGGCTGACCGCACAACCCCTCGGGGGGGCTCGCCCGGCGGGCGGGCTATCTGAAGCTCCTGCGCGATCAGTACGCGGCCGCCAGGATCGTCCTGGCCGACACCGGAGACTTCTCCGGGGACCCCGGCGCGGCCGGCTCGGTCAAGACGGAGAATCTGCTCCAAGGGATGCAGACGCTCGGCTACGACGTCCTCAACGTCGGCGTGCGCGAGCTGCGCGACGGGATCCCGGCCTTCCTGCAGCGGATCCAGGCCTCCCCCCTGCCGTTCACCAGCGCCAGCTTCGTCTACCGTGACAACGGAGAGCAGCTCTTCGCCCCCTTCGCCATCAAGGAGCACACGCTCGCCCGGGGACGCAAGCTGGTCATCGGCTACATCGGCGTCACCGCCGCCAACAGCGCCTTCGCGCGGGAAGCCGACGGGGGGCGCGTGGTCATCATCCGGGACCCCGTGGAGGCGGTCTCCACCCAGGTCAAGGTGGTGCGCCGCCGTGCGGACCTGGTCGTCCTGCTGGCCAACATGAGCCCGCTGGATCTGACCCGGGTGCTGGAAGCCTCGCCGGGCATCGACCTGGTGCTGGCCAGCGCGGGACCCAGGCTCTCCATCGGCGGCGCCCTGGAGACCATGGCCTCGGTGCCGGTGCTCTACGCGGGCGACCAGGGCAAGCGGATGGGGGAGGTGAGGATCACGCTCGGCGCAAAAGGGGAGAAGCCGGTCCTGACATCGGGCCACGTCTGGCTGACCAAGCGGTACCCCGCCGACCCGCCCCTGCAGTCTCTCATCGACTCCACGATCGCGCGCGTCAACGAGCTGAACCGCCGTGCGGCGGAGAGCCGGATCGCGGCCTCGGCCGCACGGGCCGTCCCCGCTTCAGGGGCCGAGGGGGCCGCGGCGGCGCCGTCCCGGCCGCCGGAGACCGCGGCCCTGGCCGGGCGTCATCCTTTCGTCACCGCCGCCGGCTGCGCCGCGTGCCACGCGCAGGCCTTCGAGGTCTACGCCGGCAGCGGTCACGCCCGCGCTTTCGACACGCTGGTGAAGGCCAACCAGGACTTCAACCCGGAGTGCGTGAGCTGCCACGTCACCGGCTTCCACGAGCCGGACGGGTTCGTGGACGCCCGGCAGACCCCGAGCCTGGCCAACGTCCAGTGCGAGGCCTGCCACGGCAACGGCTGGGAGCACCTCGCCGACCCGCAGCGTCCCTACGGGGCCGTGCCGCCCCGCCGCTGCTTCGCCTGCCACACGAAAGAGAACAGCCCCGATTTCGTCTTCTTCAAGTACTGGCACCTGATCAAGCACTGAGGCCCCGGCGGGCGCGTCCGTTCCTTGACGGGGGTGGGGGGCCGCCTCATAATCGCCGGGGAGGCAGCGATGAGCCGGATCATGGCGCTGGACGTGGGAGAGACCACGATCGGCGTGGCCTTCAGCGACCCGATGGGGATCATCGCCCAGCCGGCCCGGACCATCCGGCGCCAGGGTCTGCGGCGGGACCTGGCCGAGCTGCTCCGCCTGATCGAGGAACAGCAGGTTTCGCGCGTGATCGTCGGACTCCCCCTGCGTCTGGAAGGGGACGCGGGGCCCGCCGCGCAGGAGACCGAGCGGCTGGCCCGGCGCCTGCGCGATGGCTTGGGCGTCCCCGTGGAGACCTGGGATGAGCGCCTCAGCACGGCGCAGGCCGAGCGGGCCCTGCTGGAGGGGGACGTCTCGCGCCGCAGGAGGAAGGACGCGGTGCATGGCATGGCGGCCTCGCTGATACTCCAGGCATGGCTGGAGCGCAACAGGGGGGAGCGGCCGTGAGGCTCGCTCCGCTGGTGGTGATCACCGCGGCGATCCTGTGCTGCGCCATCACCCTGGGCACGCTGGTCTGGCACGGCAATCTTCCCTACAAGGGCCATCCCGGGGACACCGTCATCGTCGTCGTCGAGCCCGGGCGGCCGGCGCGCGCCGCCGCCGCCGCCCTGGAGCAGGCCGGCGTCATCCGCAGCGCCCTGGCCTTCCGGCTGCTCATGCGGGTGCGCCGTGCGGAGGGGGCGCTCCACGCCGGCGAATACGCCTTCAGCGGCGCCCTGACCCCCTCCCAGGTCCTGGACAAGCTGGTGCGCGGAGAGGTGGTCAGGCACAAGCTCACCATCCCGGAGGGCCTGCGGCTGGACGAGATCGCCCGCGTCGTGGAGGCCTCCGGGCTCGGCCGCAAGGACGCGTTCCTGAGAGCCGCCGGGGACGCCGCCCTGGTGGCCGACCTCGATCCCGAGGCCCGGGACCTGGAGGGTTATCTCTTCCCCGACACCTACCACGTGCCGCGGGGCGTGGACGAATCGCGCCTCGTGGCGGAGATGGTGGGCCGCCTGAGGCGGGAGCTGACCCCCGAGCGGCGGGCGAGGCTGGAGCAGCTCGGGTTGAGCGTCCGCCAGGCGCTCACCCTGGCGTCGCTGGTGGAGGAGGAGGCCGGCCTGGACGAAGAGCGCCCGCGCATCGCGGCCGTCTTCCACAACCGTCTGAGGATGGGGATGCCGCTGCAGTGCGATCCCACGGTGGTGTACGCGCTGATCAAGGACGGCCGGTACCGGGGCGACATCTTCCGATCGGATCTGTCCTACCGCTCCCCCTACAACACATACGTCTTCAGGGGCCTGCCACCGGGCCCCATCAGCAGTCCCGGAGCCCCCTCTCTCGACGCCGTGCTGCGTCCCGCGCCCACCGAGGATCTGTACTTCGTGGTCAGCGGGCCGGGGCGCCATTTCTTCTCCACCAACATCAAGGATCACGAGCAGGCCGTGCGCCGCTACCGCCGCGACCTGAGTCTCGTGCGCAGGGCCCCCTGAGGAGGCTGCCGCGATGAAGCTCCTCCTGGCCGCGGGGCTGGCGGCCGCCTGCGCGGCAGCGGCCCCGCCGGCGGCGCCTACGGAGGCCGAGTACGCCCAGGCGGTGGGGGAGCTGAGCCGCGCGGTGTCCGAGGCCCGCGGCCTTGCGTTCACATCCGCCGTCCCGGTCGGGGTGATGGAGGCCCCCCGGGCCCGCGAGTTCCTCGAGCGCAAGCTCCGCGAAGACTACCCTCCTGAAGCCATCCTCGCCGAGCAGGCGGCGTACCGGGCCTTCGGCCTGCTCGGACCGGACGACGATCTGGAGCGCCTTTTCCTCGATCTCCTTGTGGAACAGGCCTCGGGCTTCTACGATCCCGATGAGAAGCGGTTGTTCCTGGTGCACGGTGTCGCCTTCCCCGGCGTCTCGCTCGTGCACGAGCTGGTCCACGCGCTCCAGGACCAGAACTTCGGACTCGGCGGACTGCTGGATCGCGCCGTCGGCAACGACGATCGCCTGCGCGCCGTTCAGGCCATGATCGAAGGGGAGGCCATGCGCCTCTCCGGCGCGCTGACCGCCCGCGATGGCCCCGCCGCGCGGTGGGCCGCCCGGCTCGACAGTCTGGCCGCGTCCCGCCCGCGCTCCGGGCGCGCCGCGGGCCGCCCGTACCCGTCGATCCTCCGCTCCGAGCTGTCGTTTCCCTACGTCGAGGGGCGCGCGTGGGCGGAGGCGGTCAACGCAGCAGGGAGGGTGTCCGCCATGGACGAGCTCTTCCGTAAGCCGCCGGACTCCACCGAGCAGATCCTCCATCCGTCGCGCTCGTGGCCCGCGCGGGACACCCCCTCCAGCCCGCCCCCATCGGCTCTCCCCGACCTGGGCGGCTTCGGCTACCGGCTGATCAAGGGGAACACATGGGGAGAGTTCGGGGTGATTGAGATCCTGGGGGGCGACGGCGACCAGTCCGCGGTCGCCGCGGCGGCCGGATGGGACGGCGACCTCTACGGGGTCTACGCGGGGCCGGAAGGCGCCGCGGCGCTGGCCTGGGTCAGCGTGTGGGACAGCGCGGCCGACGGCGAGGAGTTCCGCGCGGCGGCCGCAGCGTGGCTGGGACGCCGCGGCCGCCGCGGCGCCGCGTCGCTGCACCCGTCGGGCCGGCTGGCCGCCGTGGTGGAAGGGTTCGACCCGGACCTCTCGAGGCGCGTGGAGGCCGCGCTGCTGCGCTCCGCGCTCGACGAGGCGTCCCGATGAGGCGCTCCCTGCTGGTGCTCACCTCGCTCGTCCTGGCCGTGACCGTCATCGGCGGGTACTACGCCTACAAGGTGGCCGGCGGCGCGCTGGCCTCGGGGTCGGTCGTGGTGGCCTTCTTCCTTCTCATGATCCCCTACTTCGCGCTGGGCTTCGACCGGGTGGTGGACGGGCTTCGCGACATCGGCCGCTCCAACAAGGTGCGCCTCACCCTGATGGGGTTCCTCCTCATCGTGCCGGGGCTCATCGTGCTGATGAGCGGAGGAGGCGATCTGTCCTGGCGCAACATGGCCATCCTCGGACTGTACGTGGCCCTGCCCATCCTCATCCTGAGCGGATGGGGGCAGAGCGGGCCGCGCCCCTCTCTCATCGATCTGGCCGCGGTCCTCCTGCTGTGGCTTCCCGTGGAGCTTCAGTTCTTCGAGCGCTTCTGGGACCTCCCCGTGGGGAACCCGTCCTACGTGCTGGCCAAGACGCTGGGCATGGAGCTGGCGCTGTTCTGCTTCGTGGTGGTGCGCAAGCTGGACGGCGTCGGCTACCGCTTCCGCCTTTCGGGAGAGGACTTCGTCATCGGCCTGGTGGCGCTGGGCGTGTTCCTGGCGCTGGCCGTCCCGGCCGCGCTGGGAACGGGGTTCGTGCAGTTCGATCCTCACTGGGCCGGCCCCGGCAAGTGGCTCCTGTCGTGCCTGGGCATCTTCTTCTTCATCGCGCTGCCCGAGGAGGTCCTGTTCCGCGGCCTGATCTTCAACATCCTGCAGCGGATGATCCGCACCGGCGGTCCCTACCCGGCGCTGCTCCTCTCCTCGCTGATCTTCGGACTGGCCCACCTCAACAACCCGCCCGCCGACTGGCGCTACGTGATGCTCGCCACCGGCGCCGGGATCTGCTACGGGTGGGCCTACCTCAGGACGGGAAGCCTGCTGGCGTCGGCCTACACGCACGCGCTGGTGGACATCATCGGCCGGACCCTGTTCCCTCACGAGCCCCGTTGACGCCGGCGGGAGAGCCGGGTAGAATCCGCGCTTCCCGATTCCATTCGGCGGACGATGCGGCGCCTTCCCACAGATCGTCATCGCGGCGAGGATCCCCGTGGTTTCCTGCGCCTCGATCCGGTCGCCGCGGTCCAGCTCGCGCTCCCCGGCTTCTCCACCGACCGCATCAGGACGCTGCAGGCCGCGGCCTGCTGGGAGCGCGCCGCGGGGCGGGCCGTCGCCCGGGTCGCCGCCGTGACCGGGATGAGCCGCGGCGTCCTCCGGATCGAGGTGCAGGACGCGGACTGGCGAAGGGAGCTCGACCGCCTGAAGCCGGTCCTTCTGCGGCGACTGGCCGAGGAGCTGCCCGAGGCCCGCATCGACGACCTGTCCTGGACGGTGCGGCCGGGCGGGCGGAGGGGGGCGCGGCCCGGCTCCGATGGCCATCATGCCGTCCGCGGGGCGGAGCAGGGGGGAGAGACGGGACTCGACGAGAGGCTGGCCGGCGTGCGCGGCCGGTACCTGGCACGCTCCGGACAGCGCTCCGGTTGACACCTGGAAATCACTTTGCTATCAATGCGTGCCTGGGCCCGTGAGCCGCGGTGCGGCCTCCACTTCATGATGATCCCCGGCACGCCAGAGAGACGTCTTCAGCGTCCGGAGCGCCGGCGGAGGCGGACGAGCGTATGATCGAAGTCGACCACGTCAGCAAGTCTTTCGGCGGGCGCCCCGCCGTCAAGGACGTCTCCTTCCAGGTCCCCCGCGGGGAGATCCTGGGGTTCCTGGGTCCCAACGGCGCCGGCAAGACCACCACCATGCGGATCCTCACCGGCTACCTGCCGGCCACGTCGGGCACGGCCAGGGTGGCCGGGTTCGACGTCTTCGAGCAGTCGATGGAGGTGCGGCGGCGCGTGGGGTACCTGCCGGAGACGCCCCCTCTTTACAATGAAATGACGGTGCGGTCGTACCTGACCTTCGTGGCCCGGCTCAAGGGCGTCCCCAAGCGTCAGGTCAAGCAGAGGATCGACGCGGTGGCCTCCCAGTGCGGCGCCACCGATGTGCTGCCCCGGGTGATCGGCCACCTCTCCAAGGGCTACCGTCAGCGGGTCGGCCTCTGCCAGGCGCTCATCAACGACCCGCCCGTGCTCATCCTGGACGAGCCGACCGTGGGGCTGGATCCCGCGCAGATCGTCGAGATCCGCCAGGTGATCAAGGGCCTGGCAGGGGACCACACCATCGTCTTCTCCACCCACATCCTTCCCGAGGTGACGGCCACGTGCAGCAGCGTGGTGATCATCAACTACGGGCAAGCCGTGGTGGCCGGGCCCCTGTCGGAGCTCGCCGCGGGCGAGGGCGGCGGGCAGCGCCTGCGGCTGCACGTGTCGCGCGACGAAGAGTGGCTCCTGGCGGACCTTTCGGCGATCCCGGGGGTCTCGGGCGCCTCGCGCGAGGCGGGCCGCCCGGGCTCGTATCTGCTGCGCGTGGACGCGGGACCGGAGCTGCGGGAGAGGCTGGCCGCCCACGTGGTGACGCGGGGCTGGGGACTGCTGGAGCTCACCCCTCTCACCCCGACGCTGGAGGACATCTATCTGAGCCTGACGGGCGGCGCGGCGGCGGCGGGAGGGGCGGCGGCATGAGGAACGTCCGGCTGATCGCCCTGCGGGAGCTCCAGTCGTACTTCGTGTCGCCCCTGGCCTACATCATCCTGATGATGTTCATGTTCATCGTGGGCTGGTTCTTCCTGGGGGTCCTCTTCGCCTATTCCGAGTACTCCATGCAGGCGGCCATGAACCCGGGGATGGCCGAGCACCTGACCGTGCACGACGTGATCATCCGCACGCTCTTCTCCACGTTCGGCGTGATCCTGATCTTCCTCGCCCCCCTTTTGTCCATGCGCGTGTTCGCCGACGAGAAGCGGCAGGGGACGGCGGAGCTGATGCTGACCGCGCCGGTCTCCACCGTCCAGCTCGTTCTGGGAAAGTACTTCGGCACTCTGGGCTTCGGGGCGGTCCTGCTGGGCAGCACCCTGGCCTTTCCCGCCTACCTGCTCGCCATCGGGGCCCCGGTGGACGCGGGGCCGCTGGCCGCCGTCTACCTGGGCACCTTCCTGATGCTGGGGGCGTTCCTGTCGGTGGGGGTGTTCAGCTCGGCGCTCACCGCCAACCCGGTCGCCTCGGCGGGCATCGCCTTCGTGACCTGCCTCTTCTTCTGGGTCGTGGGCTTCCTGGGCGACATCGGAGGAGGCGCCGGGGAGTACGGACGGTTCCTCAAGAGCCTGTCCATCACCGAGCGCTACGAGGACTTCCTCAAGGGGGTCGTGGACACGGGGGCGGTGGTGTACTACCTGACCTTCATCGCGTTCGGGCTCTTCCTGACCGGGCGGGTGATCGACTCCAGCCGGTGGAGGTGAGGGGATGGAGAGCCTGAGACGGTTCGGAGGGATCGCCGGGGTGCTCGTCGCGCTGTCGGGCGCGGGGATTTCCTGGTTCGTTCCCGATCGCCGGCCGTACGGCTGGGCGCTGGCCGGCGCGGGGGTCCTCCTGGCGCTGATCGGCGTCTACCTCAACGCGGAGGACGTCCGGCGGATGCTCAAGGGGCGCCCTGTGCGCCACGGGGCCAACGCCGTCTTCTACTCCCTGCTGGTCCTGGGCATCGTGGCGGCCGCCGACTTCCTGGCGGCCAGGCACAACCACCGGATCGACCTGACGCCGCAGGGATCCCACACCCTCTCACCGCAGAGTCTCCGCATCCTCGAATCGCTGGACCAGGACGTTCAGCTCGTGGCCTTCTTCAGCGCGAGGATGAACCCCAGGGACAGGCAGAAGGCCGTCGATCTGCTCGAAGAGTACGGTGGCCGGAGCGGGCGCGTCTCGGCCCGTGTGCTCGACCCCTACCGCAACCGCGCCGAGACCCAGGCCTACGGCGTGGAGGTCGACGGCACGGTGATCGTCTCGGGCAAGGGGGGACAGTCCCGAGTCACCCCGTCCTTCCAGCAGGGTCTCAGCGAGCAGGAGCTCACCAACGCCATCATCAAGGCCACCTCCGAGGAGAAGAAGTCGGTCTGCGTCACCACCGGGCACGGCGAGCGCTCCATCGACGCGGCCGCCGACCCGCGAGGGTTCCAGCAGGCGGCGGAGGCGCTGAAGAAGGAGAGCTTCGAGGTCAGGACGGTCCGCCTCCTGGAGGGGGACCAGGCGCTCGCGGGGTGCAGCTCCCTGGTGGTGCCCGGCCCGACCCACCCCATGCTGCCCCCCGAGGTCCAGGCCATCGAGAGCTACCTTGCCGGCGGCGGGAGGCTGCTCGTCCTCCAGGAGCCACGCAGTCCGTCGGGGCTGGAGCCGCTGCTGGAGCGTCACGGGCTGAAGGTGGGAGCGGATTTCGTGGTCGATTACAACCCGATGGGGCGGTTGATGGGAGGATCCGCCGCGGCGCCCGCCGTGTACGACTACGGCCCGCACGACATCACCAAGGACCTCAGCGGCCTCATCACCATCTTCCCCACCGTGGGCTCCATCGAGATGGTGGCCGCGTCGGAGCAGGGTGTCTCCACCGAGGCGCTCGCCCGGACCAGCGAGCAGTCCTGGGGGGAGATGGGCGAGCTGGCCGACCGCGTCTCGCAGGACCCGGAGGACAAGGCGGGGCCGCTCACCGTCGGGGCCGCTGCGACGCGGACTCTGGACGCGGCCGTCCCCGCCGACCCCAACGCCTCCCCCGAGGCAGAGGCGCCCCCGGCCAGGGAGGCGAGGCTGGTGGTGTTCGGCGACGCCGATTACGCCAGCAGCGAGTTCTTCATGCTGGGAGGCAACCGCGACCTGTTCATGAACGCCATCGCCTGGCTCAACGAGCGGGGCGGCCTGATCTCGGTGCGCCCCAAGCCGGCGCTGGGCCAGCCTGTGGTCCTCACCGGGATGCAGGGGCGGATCGCCTGGTTCTACTGCCTGGCTCTGTTTCCGCTGGCCCTGGCCGCCACGGGGCTCGGAGTGTACGCCAGGCGCCGGCGCCTCTGACATGCGTCTGCGCAACACTCTCGCGGCGCTGCTGATCTTCGCTGGCCTGGCCGCGTTCATCTACCACTACGAATACCGAGGCGAAGCGGGCCGCGAAGAGGCCAAGCGCTCCGAGGAGCGGGCGCTGGCCTTCCAGACCGACCGGGTCAAGGGGATCCGGATCGAGAGGAAGGACGGCGAGCCGGTGGAGCTGAAGCGCGAGGCAGGCCGCTGGCGGCTGGATCGGCCCTTCTCCACCAGGGCGGACGCCGACAAGGTCGCCTCCATCCTGAGCACCCTGGAGTTCCTGCGCATCGAGCAGACCCTGGACAACGTCACCGAACAGGAGCGTCAGGACTTCAATCTGGCCGAGCCCTCGGCGCGCGTGGTGCTCCAGGTGGCCCCGGAGGATCCCAACGGGGCGCTGGAGGAGAAGGTGCTCCTGCTGGGAGACAAGGCGCCGCTGGGATCCCACCACTACGCGGCGCGCCCCGGCTCCGCCGAGGTGATGATCGTGTCCGGGGGGGCCGATTCCATCCTGTCGCACGATGCCGCCTCCTTGCGCTACAAGAAGGTGGTCGGGATCGACACCTGGAAGGTGGCGCGGTTCCGCATCGAGAAAGGCGGCGACGTGCTCGGCCTGCAGCGCGAGGGGGATGCCTGGAGGCTGGAGGCGCCGATCTCCTTTCCCGCCGACGCGTCCAAGGTGCAGGGCCTCTGGTACGACATCCAGTCGGCGGAGGCCCAGTCGTTCGAGAGCGAGGCGCCGTCGTCCTCGGATCTGGAGCGGCTCGGTCTCGCCAGGCCGGCTCTGACCTTGGTGGTGGAAGCCACCGAGGGAGCCGAGCCGGTGCGTGTGGCCTTCGGCGCCCCTCCCGGGCACGATCCTGTCTACGCCCGCCGGTCGGACATGGCCGCGGTGATGGCCGTGGACCGGGCGGTCTTCGAGAAACTGGAGCAGGCGGCGGGGGAGGTGGAGGGCTTCCGCGACGCGCGCGTCGCTCCGGTGGATCGCTATCGTCTGGACCGGATCGAGCTGGCGGCGCAGGGGAGCGAGACTCTCACGCTGGAGAAGGACGACGAGTCCCGGTGGAGAAACGGCGGCGGAGAGGGCGGCGAGGTCCCCTCGGAGAGGGTGAACGCCCTGCTGGACGCCGTGGAGGAGCTCCGGGCGACGGGGTTCGTCGATTCGCCCGAACCTGGCGCGGCGGGAGATCCCGCGCTGCGGCTGACGCTGAGGGAGAAGACCGAAGAGGAGCAGACGACGGTGACCGCCAGTCTCCAGCCGGCGTCCGGAGCCGGCGGGGCGCCGCGGCGGTTCGTCTCCAGCGCGGCGGCCTCCGTCTACCTGGTCCCGCCGGAGAAAGTGGCGTCGCTGGAGGAAGCGATCCGGGCCCTCTCCACCCCGGCGGAACCCGCCGCCGGCGGGGCGGGGTCCGAGGCGGTCCCGTGACCCGGGCCCGCACCGCTGCGGCGTTCCTCGTCCTGGCGGCGGGCCCCGGCGTCTTTCAGGCGCGCGCTCAGGCCCTCCCCTCCGAGACGCTCGAAACCGAGCTGGAGCTGGAAGATGGCGCGGCCTACCTCAAGCACTCCTTGAAGCTGAAGCTTCGGTTCAGCAATCGTGCGGAGGCCCCCGTCACGATCGAGGCCTCGGCGTTCGAGGCCGCCGCGTTCACCGTGCTCGACGCGGAGGGTCTGGAGCTGGAGCCTTCCTTGAAGGCAGAGGCCGGTGCCCCGCGGGCGGAAGCGCTGGTGGTGGAGGGTTTCGCCGCTGCGGAGAGGATCGTGGACCTGTCGGCGTGGTTCCCGAAGCTCACCGCGAGGCGCCGCGATCTCACCATCGAATGGAAGGGAGGCCACCACAGCGCAGGGCCTCTGCCCGTGAGGGTCATCCGGCGCTTCGACGAGCGCAAGGACCGGCGGGCGGTGGTGGCCACCGATCTGGGGACCATGGTCTGGCGGCTGCTTCCCGATCACGCCCCCCGCCACGTCAAGCGGTTCGTGGATCTCTCGCGCCAGGGATTCTACGACGGACTGACCATCTTCAAGGTCGTGCCCGGCATCCAGGCCGAGGGAGGGGACCCCAAGGGCAACGGGACGGGGGGATGGTCCCGGATGGTGCCCGCGGAGATCGCCAAGCCGGATCTGGCGATGGGACCCGGTCTGGTCGGCGCGTCGCGCCAGGAGACATCCATGACCAGCGATTTCATGTTCTTCCTGACGCTCGGGCCGTCGGATTTCATGCAGGGGATGCACACCTTCTACGCCCGGCTGGAGGACGGCCACGAGGTGCTGGCGCTGCTGCAGCGGCATGGCAACAAGGGGAACACGGGCCTCGCCGACGCCTTCCTCCTCGACCCGCCGGTGAGGATTCAAGGCATCACCATCAAAAAATAACGAAACCCTGACCGCCTTCCCGCGTTGAATGGTTGCCGGGATCGACGCCGGCGGTGCCTCGATCGGCGCCCAGCAGCTTCTGGCCGGGAAGCGCCGCGCCGCTCGGGGCAGAGGGTCATTCCTCCTCCCTGGAACGAGGTGTTGGCGTCGATCCCGCCTCTTCCCCCTCCTGGGGCAGCAGAGCGAGCAGTTCCTCGCCCTCCTCGGAAACCGGCTCCAGCTCGAAGCTGCGCTTCAGGTACCGCCGGGCGGCGGCGGCGTCGGCCGCCTGGAGACTGAGGCGGGCGGCCAGCCTCAGCAGCCCCGCGTCCGTCTCCTCGCCGGGCACCAGCGCCGGAGCCAGCACCGCCAGCCCGTCCGCCGGCCGGTCCTGCCGCGCCTCGAGCGAGGCCCAGTTGTACCGAGCGTCGGCCAGCGCGGGATCGATCTCCAGCGCCCGCCGGTAGCAGGCGCGCGCCTGCTCCGGCGCGCCCAGCCGGGAGTGGACCAGCCCCCGGTTCGCCCAGGCCTCGGCCCCATCCGGGTCGAGCCTCAGCGCCTCGTCGCAGGCCTCGCCGGCCCCGGCCTCGTCCCCGGCGGCCAGGAGCAAGGCGCATCGATCGGAGGACGCCTCGGCCAGCTCCGGCGCCAGGCGGCGGGCCTCGGCCGCCGCGCGCAGGGCGTCCCCGAGCCGGCCCGAGGCGAATCGGGCGCGGGCCAGGAACAGCCAGGATCGTGCGTCGGCGGGAGCGCGATCCACCGCCACCTCCAGCTCGCGGGCCGCCCGGCCGGAATCGCCGGCCGCCATGTGGATGTGGGCGAGCACCAGCCTGGGGAGCGGATCGTGCTCCATGCGCGACGCGGCCTGCTGCATGGCGCTCAGGGCGCGATGCCGCATCCCGGCCTTGAGGTACGACAGCCCCGCCATCAGCCAGGGATCCCGGGCCGGCCGGCCGCGCAGAAGGCCGAGTCCGTCGGCCCACCGCCTCTCCTGCCGGGCCGCCCGCATCCGCGACGCCAGCGCCGCTTCCAGCGGCCGATCGCCACGGGCCCAGCGCGCGGGGCTCGCCCTCCAGGGCTCCAGCGCCGCCACGATCGATCCGAGGGTCTCGCGGTGCAGCGCCCGGGGGGCCGTGAACTCCAGCGAGAGCCGATCGTCGCTCTGGAGAGGGGCTCCCGCGGTGAGACCGGACAGCTCCAGCGGTCCGGCCACGTAGCGCGACAGGAGGTCCTCGGGCGCGGCCACCCCGATGGCCGCCAGATCCGCCCTCACGGCGGGCTCCGCCATCGCCGCACGCAGCGCATCGGGATCGATGGCCATGGGGCGGGTGGAGGCGATCAGCAGGTAGTCCCCGCCGGCGGTGGACTCTTCCCACAGCGTGGCGTTCGGGAAGACGGACCGGAAGGTTCCCACGATGGACAGGAAGTCGGGAGCATCGAGCCCGTAGCCCTGGACCCACTGGCAGAAGAATCCCCCGGGCTGCAGGCGCCGGGACACCGCCTCGAAGAACTCCCGGGTGAAGAAGACCGCCTGGCCGGCGATCCAGGGGTTGGAAGGCTGCGAGAGGATCACGTCGTGGCGGCTGTCGCGGAACAGGATCGCCGCCCGCGCGTCACCCTCGGCCAGGCGGAGCCTGGGATCGGACAGGATCCCGGAGAGCGCGGGAGGGAACAGACGTGCCGCCTCGATGACCTCCGGAGAGATCTCCTGCGTCTCCACGGTGCCCGGGTGGGTGAGCGCGGAGGCGGTGGTGACGCCGCTTCCCAGTCCGACGATGAATGTGCGCGCGGGTCCGTGCTCCGGCCCCGCCGCCGCGCGCAGCAGCAGAGGGAGCTGCGCCATCAGCACCTGGGTGGTCATGTCGCCGCCCGTGGAGGCGTCCGTCTTGCCGTTGACCTGGAGAGACAACGCTCCGGTGGCCGACCTGCGGACGGTCACCAGGGCGTCCGGACCCTCCCGTGCGAACAGAACGCTCTCGCCGGAGAGGGCGGCGCCGGGGCCGTGAAGGTAGGGCGCCGAGCTGAGGTGGCCGGCGTCCCATCCCCCCGTGGCGGCGAGGGCCGCGATCACCGCCAGCGCCAGGGCCGGCGTCGCCCAAGACCCGCGGCGGAAGCCGGCCAGGAAGGAGGCCAGGGCCAGAGCGGCGGAGGCTCCGAGCAGGGTGGCGCGGGAGCCCCACCCCGCCGCCAGCGCGGCGAAGCCGAGAGGGGCGCCGGCGCAGGCCCCCGCGCTGGAGAGGGCCGAGACGAAGCCCGCGGCCGGCGCCGAGTCTTCCGGCCGTCCCTCCCGGGCGATCCGCGCGAACGCCGATGGGAAAACGGCGCCGAGCATCGCCGCGGGAAGGGCCGCCGCGGCGAACAGCAGCGCGAAGCCCCGCAGCGAGGGAGGGACCCACTCCCATCCCGGCCACGCGGCCGCAAGCGGCAGGCGCCCCAGAAGCGGGTCGCTCGCGGCCACGGCCAGGGCGGCGGCCGACAGGATGGCGGCCGGCCCCGCCGGCAGCAGGGGACCGAGCGTCGAGCCGATGCCGAGTCCCGCGATCACGGCGGCCAGCACCAGACTCCCGGCCAGCGTGGAGGAGCCCAGCGTGAGCGAGCCGATCCGAGCCCACACCACCTCCAGCGCGGTGAGGCAGAGCCCGGCGATCATCAGGGCGGCGGCCGCCGGAAAGGCGCCCGGGGCCGCGAAGCAGGGCGCCGCAACGCCGGAGAGCCGAGGGGCCGGCTCCCCGGTCTCGCCTCGCGCCAGCCATGCCGCCGCGGCGGCGGCTGCCAGGCTGAGCGCCGCGCAGGCGGCCATGCCGCCGCTGTGTCCCAGGAGCGGCAGCAGGACGAAGCCCGTGCCCAGTGCGCCGGAGGCAGAGCCGGCGCAGAGCGCCCCGGCAAGCAGGCCATAGGTCCGGGCGTGCCGGCCCCCTGCGCCGCGAGGCATCAGCAGCGGGAGCGCTCCTCCCAGGAGAAGGGCGGTGGCGAAGGCCGCGCCGCCTCCCAGAAGCGCCGCCAGCAGCAGGAAGCCCGTTCCGTCGGGTGGGAGGGAGGACGCCCTCAGGAGGGACCGCAGCGCGCCGCCCGCTCCGGGGTGCAGCGCGGCCAGGCCGGGGAGCGCGGCGGCGGCGTGCAGCAGCGCGAACAGGCGCAGGGGACGCCCCCGGCGGCCTCGCGCACCCCACAGCGCGGCCCCCGCCGCCAGCCCGGCCATGAAGCAGCCCACCCCGAGACTCAGCGCCGCCAGCGGCCGCCCGGCCTGCACCGCCATGTGCCGCGCTATGAGGATCTGGTAGCAGAGTCCCGCCGCCCCGGAAAGGAAGGCCGCAACGAGCCGCCGCGGGCAAAGCGGGATCACAGCACCCGGAACCCGACCTCCCGCGACGCCGACTGTCCGCTGATCCCGTCGGTCACGGTCACTCTCAGGCGGAAGTCGGCCGGGGGCCAGTCGCGCAGGGGGAAGGACCATCCTTGGGCCGTGTTGCCGACCGAGTCGAAGAGGATGGGCCGGCCGATGGGGACGTAGGCGCCCGCCTGCAGCACGAAGAACTGGTACTCGATGGAGAGGTTGGACGTCTTGGTCAGCGGATCGGTGAGCGCCCTGTAGATCTGATAGTAGACGGCGAAGGTCTCTCCGTTGCGGTACGAAGGGACCAGACGGGGAGTGATCCTGAGTCTGCCGATGACGTAGGGGGCCGGGGCCGCCTCGATCCCGTCCGGAGCGGGCTCGATCGCCTCGGAGAGGCAGAGGCTGCTGAGCGCCAGCCGGCCGGCGGCGAACGCGGGCACGTCCATGGTCTCGGTGTAGGAGCCGGTCCTGCGCCGCGCCTGATCGAACACGGCGAAGGACGCCCGGTAGGGCCCCGGCGGAAGGGAGACCACCGCCTGGTAGAGGGCCGTGCCGCCGGAACCGGGATCGGGCCTGGCGCTTGCCGGGATGAACTCCTTCTCCCTCAAGAAGACCGGCGGGCCCGGCGGACCCCCTTCCGGAATCCGGTCCAGGCGCCCGACGACGATGTGCCCGCCCGCGCCCGCTGCCGCCAGCCGCTCCGCCGGCTCGCCGTCCAGACTCAGGGTGAGCGCCACGAGCGTGTCGCCGGAGGGGCCCGCGAAGTGATCGTAGCGCGCGGCGACCGGGATGACGCCGAAGTACTCCTTGGCCGAGACCAGGGCGGTGAGCAGATCCTCGTCGGTGGGGAGCTCCTGGAGGCGGCCCAGATCGGCCATGAGCTGCAGCTCGTTCAGGCTGGGGGGGATCTGAGGCAGCGGGAACCCCAGCGCGAACAGGCCGCCGGTGAAGCCGGCCATCGACTGCGCCAGCGCCTCCTCCACCACGGCCGGATCCGTGCTGGCCCGGTATTCTCCCGAGGCGTCGCGGGTGAACACGAGGGTGATGCCGGTGCCCAGGGCCGCGGTCGGCGCGTGGCTGTAGCGCCACACCACGGGGCCACGGAGAGTCCCTTCGCGCGTCGTGTCCCGATCGTCGGGCGGGCCCAGCAGGATGTAGAACCGTCCCATGTCGGTCTTCCAGCCAGGCTTGGCCGAGTCGGCGAAGAGCCGGTTGGCGAGCGCCACGCGCTCCCAGAACTGGCGCCTGAACTCGTTGACGAAGGTGGAAGGGTCGGGATCGCGGCGGGCCCAGAACGTCTCCACGAACCGGATGCGCCCCTCGGCCGAGGAGAGCTTCTCGAACTCACGGTCCTCGGAGGCCGTGATGATGTACCGGACCGGCCCTTCGCGCCATCGACGGCTCGTCTCCTCCAGGGAGGACGCGGAGGAGCCGTTGACCAGGGCCCCGGCGGCGCTGGCGAGCAGGACGAAGGCCGGCAGGACGCGCCGCGTCGTGGACATGGGTCATTGTAGGTGCGGCTTTTCCGGTGAATCAAGCGCGCGTTGTTGACGGCCGATCCACGCTGTGGTATTGCTCTGGCGCCCCGATGGCGGGGCGCCGAGGATCCTCCATGCGTTCCCGCAAGCCGCCGGCCGGGGC
>DATEEA010000063.1:0-43945 GCA_035281445.1 Candidatus Polarisedimenticolia bacterium | reverse complement strand
GGGAGTCCCGCGCCGTGACCCTGGGCGCCGCGCCTAGCTCCGAAGCCGCCGCCGCGGCGGTGGCCCGCCCCACCGCGGCGATGGGAGGAAGGGGGCTCGCGGGAGGGGCCGCACGCAGGCCGGCCGCCAGGCGGCGGACGGCGTTGGCGCTCGTCAGCAGGAGCCAGTCGTAAGACGCGAGCCGGCCCAGCGCCTCGTGCAGGGCGCGGGGATCGGACGGATCCTCGAAGGCGATGAGGGGCGCCTCCACCACGGTGGCGCCGAGCGCCTGCAGCGCCGCCGACAGCCCGCCTGACTGGTCCGCGGATCGGGTGTTGAGGATGGTGCAGCCCCGCAGGCCGCTCACGGCAGGAGGCGGCCCCCGCCCGCAGCCAGCGCCCGCGCCGCGAGCCGCCGGCCGATCTCCTCCGCCTCTTCGGCCTCCCCTTCCTCCTCGAACCTCAGAAGAGTCGTCCCGTCGATCGAGGCGATGATCCCGCGCAGCGTCATCGTCCCGGCCCCCCCGGCGGGACAGCGGGCCAGGGCCCCCACGGGGACCGTGCACCCTCCCCCCAGCCCCGCGAGGAAGGCGCGCTCGGCGGCCACCTCGGCCGAGGCGGCCGGGTCGGCGATGGCGCGCAGCAGCTCGATGGTGTCCCGGTCGCCCGCGCGAGCCTCCAGGGCGAGGGCACCCTGGCCGACCGCGGGCATGCACACCTCGGGCTCCAGCGGCGAGACGGCCGCGCCGGGGAGCCCGCCCTGCCTCGCCAGTCCAAGGCGGGCGAGGCCCGCCGCGGCCAGCACCACGGCGTCGAACTGTCCCTCGATCATCCTGCGCACGCGCGTGTCCACGTTGCCCCGCACCGGCTCGATCACCAGGTCCGGCCTCGCGCAGCGCAGTTGGGCGGCGCGCCGCGGGCTCCCCGTCCCCACCCGGGCCCCCCGGGGGAGCTGATCCAGGCGCAGGCCCCCGGCCGTCACCAGAACGTCGCGCGGGTCCTCCCGGCAGGGGATGCAGGCCACCAGGAGACCATCGGGCTGATCCGTGGGGAGATCCTTGAGGCTGTGCACGGCGGCGTCGATGCGCCTTTCCAGCATCGCCTCCTCGATCTCCTTGACGAAGATCCCCTTGCCGGCCTCCCCGGAAGGCGCCGCCGCCGCGTCCGGTGGGGCCGCCTGCCGCCGGTCCCCGGTGGTGCGGATCACCGACACCTCGATGACGGCCTCCGGGCGCTCGTCTCGAAGCCGCCGGCGGACCCATGCCGTCTGTCCCAGGGCCAGGGGGCTGCCGCGCGTGCCCAGGATCATCGCTTGGTCTCTTCCCGGGAGGCGGGCTCGGAGTCCGGGCCGGGCAGGTCGAACATCCTGCGCACCAGGTCCACGGCCTCCGGCGTGCCCCGCCGGCCAGCCGAGCGCTTCATCTCGCGCGTCGGCCCGTGGAGCATCTTGTTCACCACCGAGGACAACATCTCGCGGACCGTGGCCTCCTGCTTCTCGGACAGCGGGCCGAGCCGGCCGCGGAAGCGGCCGAGCTCTTCGGCGGCCACGGCGTGCAGCTTCTCCCGCAGGGCCACGATGGCCGGGGCCGCATCGCGGCTCCGCTCCTGCGCCAGGAAGTGCTGGACCTCCTCCTCGACGATGGCCTCGGCCAACACCGCCTCCCTGCGCCGCTCCTCCATGCCCGCGTCCACCACCCGCTGCAAGTCGTCGATGTCGTAGAGGAAGAGGTTGTCCAGCTTGTTCAACGCCGGATCGATGTCGCGCGGCACGGCGATGTCGATGATGAAGATGGGACGGCCACGCCGCTCCCTCATCATGGGAGGTCCGTCCTCCTTGCGCAGGACGTGGTGCGGCGCCGCGGTGGAGGCGATCACGATGTCCACCTCGCCCAGATGATCCTTGAAGCGGTCGATGGTCACCGGCACGCCGTTGAAGCGGGCGGCCAGCTCCTGGGCGTGGTGGAACGTCCGCGAGGCCACGATCACCTTCCTCACCCCGGCCGTGATGAGGTGCCGGGCGGCCAGGTCGGCCATCTTCCCCGCTCCCAGGACCATGACCGTCCTCCCGTCCAGGGACCCGAAGATGCGCGCCGCGAGATCCGCCGCGGCGTAGGCGATGGACACGGGATTGCGGGAGATGCTCGTGCTGGTGCGCACTCTCTTGGCCACCGAGAACGTGCGCTGCATGAGCGCCTCGAGCCGCGGCCCCAGCGCGCCGCACGACGCCCCGGCGGCGTAGGCCTCCTTGACCTGGCCCAGGATCTGCGGCTCGCCCACCATCATGGAGTCGAGGCTGGAAGCGACGCGGAACAGGTGCCGCACGGCCTGCGCGCCATGGTGCACGTAGAGATAGCGGTCGAGGTCTCCCGTCTCCACGGCGCGCGCGGAGCACAGGAAATCGCGCACCCCCCGCACGGCGGCCTCCGCCGCGAGCCCGTGCTCCAGGGCGATCAGCGCCTCGGTGCGGTTGCATGTGGACAGGAGCAGCCCCTCTTCGATCCCCGGAAGGCCGGCCAGACCGGCCGCGGCCCGCCCCACCTCCTCTTTGTTGAAGGCCATCCTCTCCCGCACCTCGACGGGCGCGGTGCGGTGGCTCAGGCCGATGACCAGGATGCCCACTCTCAGGCTCCGACCATCCGCAGGATCATCACTCCGAAGCCCAGGATGCTCAGGTAGGCGGCCTTCCTGCCGCGCCACCCGCCGGAGAAGATGCGGTCGTAGAGGACCACGGCGAAGATGAGCCATGCCAGGAGCGACCATTTCTCCCGGAGGATCCAGCGCCAGTCCTCGTCCGGGCCGTAGCTGGCCGTCACCACGCCGGTGACCACCACGAAGGTGAGCAGCGCGAACCCCCAGGTAAGGGACTGGTGCGCGAGCCGCTCGCACCGCTCGAGCGACGGCAGCCGCAGGAAGAACGACACCGGCCGGCGCGCCTTGAGCGATCGCTCCTGCACCAGGTAGAGGATGCTGGCGGCGAACGTCAGGAAGAGGGCGGACACGCCCAGGATGGCGGGGAGGATGTGGATGACCCGCACGGCCATCTCCAGCCCCGCGGGGATGCCCGGGGGATCGGCCGAGGGCCCCGGCGCCGGCAGGAGCATGGTGATCAGCATGAGCGCGGCGACCAGCGGGAGGATGACGATCCCGATCACTTCCATGCGGAACTTGAAGTGCGCCAGGAGGTAGACGGAGATGGCCGCCCAGGCGAGGAGAAAGAGGATGCCGCGGAGGTTGTCCAGAGGGACCCCGCCCTCTTCCACCCCCTTCAGCACGATGCCCGCGAAGTGGACGACGAAGCCGGCCAGGGTGAAGGCCGGGATCAGGGAGACGCGGTCCTTGCGCCGGGTGGCCAGCACGGAGAGGGACACCGCCACGCCCAGCACGTAGAAGGCGAGCGCGGCGCCCAGCAGGAGTCCGCTCCAATGGCCCATAGGCGCCTGGCATTGTAGCACCGCAGTGAGCCCGTCCCGGGCCCGCCCCGCCCGGCTGCTATCATCGCCCGGGCGCGGGCGGCGGAGGGAGGGCCGGTCGATGGCGGCAGGATGGGCGGAGCGGCTGGACCGGCACGGCACCCTCCTGGCCATGCTCGTGAGCCTGCCCTCTCTGGCCACTCTGCTGCAGCCGGGGTGGTTCGAAGGGCACGACGACCTCCACATCATCCGGATGATCGAGTACGACCGGGCCCTGCGCGACGGCCAGATCCCGCCCCGGTGGTTCCCCGACGTCTCCGCAGGCCTGGGCAATCCCCATCCCCTCTACTACGCCCCGCTCTTCTACATGGCCGCGGAGTCCTTGCATCTCATGGGGGTGCCGATCATCCCGGCGCTGAAGGGGGCCCTCGTGCTGTTCACACTGCTGGCGGCGGCGGGGATGCAGCGCTACGCGCGAGGAGTTCTGGGAGGGCCGGCCTCCGTCGTGGCGGCCGCCGCCTACACCTACGCGCCCTACCATCTGCTCGACCTGTACGTGCGCAAGGCCTTTTCCGAGTACACCGTGTTCGCCATGCTCCCGTGGATGCTCCTGGCCTTCCGGCGCCTGCGGTTCGTCCCCGGACGCGACGGCGTCCTGCTGGCCGGGGTCTGCGCCGCCGGAGCGCTCCTGTCGCACACCATCAGCGCCATGCTGGTCCCACCGCTGCTGGGGCTCTACGCGGTGTGCTTGTCCCGCCAGCCCGACGCCGGCGGGCCGCGCGCGCGCGCCGGCTGGAGCCTGACGTGGCTTCCGCGCGCCGGGGCGGCGGCGGCGCTGGCGGGGAGCCTGTCGGCCTTCTTCCTGCTTCCGGCCTTCCTGGAGCGCGAAGCGGTGAACCTGGAGATCTTCACCGCGTCGTACTTCCAGTTCCACAAGCACTTCGTGATGCCGTCCCAGCTCCTCTGGTCGAAGTGGGGGTTCGGCATGAGCTACGAGGGGCCGGCCGACGGCCTGTCGTTCCGGATCGGGTCGTTCGGCATCGCCGGGATCGCACTGGCCGCGGCGGGGCTCGCCCGGCTGCGGGCGTCGCGGCGCGCGGCTTCGGAGACGGTCTTCCACGTGGGGATCGCGGCCGCGGCGGCGTTCATGACCCTGGGGATCTCCCTCCCCGTCTGGCGCGCCGTTCCCATGCTGGCATTCGTCCAGTTTCCCTGGCGATTCCTCACGCTGGTGACGCTTGCGGCGGGATTCCTGAGCGGGGCCGC
This sequence comes from Candidatus Polarisedimenticolia bacterium, assembly GCA_035281445.1. Classification (GTDB taxonomy): domain Bacteria; phylum Acidobacteriota; class Polarisedimenticolia; order JACPZX01; family DASXTC01; genus DATEEA01. The sequence goes on along the minus strand of DATEEA010000063.1, from coordinate 39,291 downwards.
CTTCCAGGCCTGGGCCGCACGGCCGCTGCGCGTGGCCCGCCTGCGGATCCCCCCCTGGGTCCTGGCGGGCACCCTGGCGGCGGCGATCGCCGCGGCGGCCGCGGCGGCGGGGATGCTGCAGGTCAATCGATGGATCCCCGCCCACCGCGTCGGCTTCCAGGAGAAGCCGTACCTGAACATGATCGACCGCGGAGAGGGCTCGGAGCCTCTTGTCCTCGACGGCTCGTTCGTCCTTCGCAACACCCTCCGCTGGCTGGATCACCTGCCGGCCGGCGTGGGGTTCACGGGGCTGACCCCGGAGCACGCGGATCTCCCCAAGGTGCAGATCGTGGAGGGAGACGCACGCGTCAGGGATGTCGTGGTGGGGACCGACCGGGTGCGGGCGCGCGTCGAGGCCGCCTCGGCCGCGCGGGTGCGCGTCAACGTCCACCGATTCCCCGGATGGGTGGCGCGGGTGAACGGGGAAGAGGCGCCGCTGGTCTCCGTCACGCAGCCCAGGCAGCTGCTGCTGTTCGACGTCCCGCCGGGGTCCCACGCGATCTCCGCGGACTTCGAGCGCACGGCCGCCAGGACCGCCGGGGACCTCCTGACCCTGGCCGGCCTCGCCGCCGCCGCGGCGGCCGGGCTGTGGCCCCGCCGCGCGCCGGCCCGGCGAGGGTGACCTAGAGCACACGCATCGCGACCAGGGTCATGTCGTCATGCTGCGGCGCCGCGCCGGCGAACCGATCGGCCTCGCCCAGCAGGGCCTGGACCAGATCCCCGGCTCCCAGCCCGCGGCGCGAAGCCATGGCTTCGATCAGCCGCTCGTCCCCCCATTCCTCCTCCTCCTCGTTCATCGCCTCGCTGATGCCGTCGGTGAACGCCACGAGGAGATCCCCCGGGGCGAGGTCCAGGTGCTTCTCGGTGAACGTGGCCTCCTCGAAGAGGCCGATCACGGTCCCTCCGGCCGCCAGCCGGATCACCCGCCGGCCCTCGGGCCCCGTTCTGAGGATGATCGGCGGACAATGCCCGGCGTTGACGTAGGCCAGACGCCGCGTCGCGGGGTCGAACTCGGAGTAGAAGAACGTCGCGTAGCGGTTGTCGGGAGAGGCCGCGTGCACCAGGCGGTTGACCGCCGCCATCATCCGGCCGATCGACCCCTGCCTCAGCATGGTCTGTCCGCGGAGCGAGGCCTGCAGGCTGGCCATCAGCAGGGCGGCGCCGATCCCCTTGCCCGAGATGTCGGCGACGGCCACGCCGAGCCGTCCGCCTTCCAGGGCCAGGAAGTCGTAGTAGTCCCCTCCCACGCCCATCGCCGGGCGGCAGAACCCCGCGTAGTCCAGTCCCTGGACGGGGGGCAGGTGCTGAGGGAAGAGCCGCTCCTGGACCTCGCGGGCGATCTCCACCTCCCGGTTCAGCCGCTCGCGCCGCGCCACCTCGCGGGCCACCTCCTCCGTCAGGCGACCGTTCTCCAGCGCCAGGGCGGTCTGGGTGGCCACCGACTGCAGGAGCCGGAGATCGCTGCCCGAATAGGGCTCCTCGGATCGCTTCGGGCCGAGGCAGACGAACCCCGGCAGCGTGGGCCCCGCCGCCAGCGGCAGAAGGAGCTGCGACTCCAGACTTCCCAGAGCCGAGCGCTCCTCGGCCGGCACGCCGTCCGCCATCAGCCACGAGGAGGGATCGTCGAGGTAGACGCGCAGCGGCGAGCGCCCTTCCCGCAGCGCCGCAACGACCCGGGATCCCTGCGCGAAGCTGACCTCCGGCGCGCCCGCGTAGCCCAGGGTGTGGGCTGGGCGGTAGGCCCCGCCGTCCTCCAGCAGCACGGCGACCCGCGCCACGTGCAGCGACTCGGACAGCGTGCGGGCCACGGTCTCCAGCAAGGGGGCCGTCTGGACGAAGGCCCGGACCTTCTCGCTCAGGTCGCCCAGGATCCGCTCGGCGTCGTAGGCGTCCCGGAAGAACCGTCGATCGATCCACAGCATGATCCGCTGGCCGAGCCGGGCCAGCAGGACCATGGACAGCGCTCCCAGCGCGACGATGGTCACCACCTCGACCCGCCGGCGGTCCGGACGTCCGGCGGCCAGGCCGGTGGCCAGGATGATGGTGATCATGAGCACCACCCCGAGGGCGGCCGCTCCGCCCCGGGCGAACGCGTAGCGGACGCCCTGGCGGAGCACCACCCGCACATCCATGGCGCGGTGCACCACGATGACGTAGGCCAAAGTGAAGGGGAAGAGGCAGAACAGCAGCACGGCCACCGTGCCGAACCATGGTCCGACCGCCTGGAACGGCTCCCGGCGCTGCACCAGCCCGGCCAGAGAGGCGATGAACGCCGGGGTCATGCTGATGGTGGCGCCGGTGTGCAGCAGGACCAGCCTGCGCCGGGCGTCGGGAGAGGTCGTCGTCCCGCTCTTGTAGCCGAGCGACATGAAGAAGAGAGCGATGGCCGTCATGGACAGCGCGTAGCTCGGTATGGACAGAGCGTTCACCGGACCGGAGAGAGTCGCCGCGGCGGCGTAGCTCCACGACCACAGCGCGCCGTACATCGCGGACAGGACCGACGCGGCGGCGAGCGGCGCGATGAAGATCCACTTGCACCAGGGCCAGCGGCGGTCCCAGTCCAGACGCTGGGGGAAGAACACGCCGAACAGCAGCATCCATATCCCCCAGCTGCGCTCCCCCAGCTTCTTGTGGAACGTTCCGGCCGAGGCCAGGAGTCCCGGCCAGTGGAGGACCTCCGCGGAAAGGACCTGGCTGAAGCTGATCAGCAGCGCCAGCAGCAGCCAGGCCAGCGGGTCGTGGTCCCTGCTGGCGGCGGCCCAGAAGCCGAGCGCGAGGCAGAGCCACGGGGTGACCACGTGCAGCAGGAGGCCCAGGGCCCAGGTGCCGGCGTCGGCCGGCGCCCCTTTCGCCGCGAGGACGATGGACAGATCCCGGCCGTCCTCCAGGGTGAGGCGCAGCGTGTCCCCCGCCCGCAGCCCGGCCAGGGCGCGGGGGAGGACGGAGGCGCCGGTGGCCGGGGTCCCCTGGACCGCGGCGATCCTGTCACCGCGCGCCAGCCCCGCGGCCTCCGCCTCGGGCTGCACCGAGATCACCGTGGCCCGGACGTCGCCGCGGGCGGCGGCCTCGAAGGGGAGCCTCTCCTCGGTGGCGGCGTGCCGCAGCCCTTCCACCGCGTCGACGGCGTACCGCGCCTGGTGCCCGCCCGCCAGCAGGAAGAGCAGCGCGAGCGCGGCCAGACGCGCCTTGCGTCCCATCCTTCCCTCCGCCCTCCACTCCTCCGCGAGGGGCGGGAGGATAGCACGGAGCGCCGGTCGTCCCGATGGGGACACCGCGCCGGACGGGTGTGGCGTTGCCGGACACGGACCAGGCCGCCTGCCGCCCGGATCCTCCCGAGGCTCCGTCCCGCAGCCTCTTGAGCTTCAGCCACTAAGCCCGCGCCGGCCCCTCCTCCGGCCCGCTGGCACCAGGGTTGCCTTTCACCGGGCGTGGAGGCCAGGCGATGGACTCGAGGCTCGGCGGGCACGACGCGGCGGCGCTGCTCATCCTGAGAGGGGTGGACGGCGGAGGCACGGTCCAGATCGGCGGGCGCCGCTACGCGCTCGGATGGGAGACCACCTTCCGCCTCACCGATCTCGGCTCGGGCCGCGTCCTGGAGTGCTCCGGCGGCGCCGGCCTCCTCGACACCGCTCTCTCGCTTCTGCGGCAGGGCGCGGAGACGGGAGGCGCGGCCGGTTCCTGATGTCGGGTGCTTCGAGGGGATGCCCTCCTCGATCAACCAGCTCTCCTCACGGTCCTCCCCCGAAGCACCCCCCAGGGGGGGTCGAAAGACCCCCCCACCCCTTCTTCCTCCGCCGCAACCGGGGCGGGCGGAGGATCGCGAGGCGGACGGATCGAAGGGATGCGCCCGCCGCGCGCGCGCCGGCTCGCCCGGTGCCCAGCATCCCGGATGTCGGAGGAACACGATGCATTGCAGCAGGATGGTCACGGCGGCCAGGAGGCTCCTCCTGGCCGCCGCCGTCGCCTCGGCGCTCCCCTTGCCGGCGGGAGAGTCGGGGCCCTGGGCCGCGGCCGAGGCGAAGCAGGAGGCGGCCGGCGCGGTGGACATCAACTCCGCCACCGTGGAGGAGCTGATGTCGGTGCCCGGGATCGGGCCGTCTCTCGCCCAGAGGATCGTGGAGTTCCGCGAGAAGAACGGACCCTACAAGTCGGTGGACGAGCTCCTCAAGGTGCAGGGGATCGGCGAGAAGTCGCTGGCGAAGATCCGCGACAAGCTCTCGGCGGGCAAGGCGCGCAAGTGAGCGCCGCGGGGCGCGGCCTTCCCTGGAGCGACGGCCGCGCCCCGCAACGCAACGGCCGGCTCACCAGCCGGCGCTGGAGGGGACATGACCCTGCCCGACGCGGTGGCCGCCCTGGTGATCGGCTCCCTGGCCGCCGGCGCTGGAGCGCCCGCCCTGGGGGCGGCCCTGCGCCGATGGCGCCTCGACGCGGCGGCAAGGCACCTGGCCATGGAGATCCACCGCACCCGCATGCAGGCCGTGGCCAGGGCCGGCTACGCCGGACTGCGGTTCGACGCCGCGGGGACGGGACGCTGGCGATTGCACGGCGACGGAGGGTCCAACGGGATGCGCACCGCCGAGATCGTCTCGGGAGAGGATCCGCCGCTGCGGCCGCCGGTGGAGCTTGCCGGGCTCTACCCGGGCGTCTCGTTCGGATTCCCCTCCGGGGGGGTCCCGCGGATCCCACCCTCCGCCGGGACCCTCGGACCCGGCGACGATCCGCTGGCCCTCGGAGGCTCCTCGATCCTCTCGGCCTCCCCCACCGGCGAGACCACCTCCGGCAGCGTCTATCTCACCGACGGAAAGGCGCTGCGCGCGCTGGTGGTCTACGGCCCGACGGGCAGGGTTCGCCTCTGGAGCTGGGAGCAGGCGACGGGATGGCGGATGCGATGAGCGAGGATCGCGGCGGGACGGCGACGGCCGCGCTGGACGGGACGGCCCGCCCGCCGTACCGGAACCTGCGGGTGTGGATCGAGTGCTTCGACGCGGCGCTGGACACGTTCCAGCTCGCACGCCGCCTGGAGGGCCCCGAGGCGGCCACCCTTGCCAGGCGTCTCATCGAGTCGTCATCGCGCCTGCCCGTCTCCGTCGCCCGGGGGCAGTCCTCCGGGTCGGCCGGAGAGTTCATCCGGTGTCTGCAGCGGTGCCTGTCGGACGTGTCGGAGCTGGAGACCCATCTCATGCTCTGCGAGGAGCTCGGCTGCGTGAGCGGAGACGCCGTGCGGCGCTGCGCGGGGCGGCTCCCGGGGATCCGCCGCATGGCCTCGGCGTTGATCCGACGCCTGCGGGCCTCCAGCGCCCCGCCCGCCGCGCCCTCCCCTCGGGAGGGCCCTGTCTCCGCGCGCAGCGGGGAATCGGGATCGGCGCTGCTGGTGGCCCTGCTGGCGGCGGCCGCGCTCGCCGGCCTGGGACTGGCCGTGCTGCAGCTCGCCGACCTGACCTCGGCCATCGCCGCGCACGCGCGCGATCGCGACGCGCTGCTCCACACGGCGGAAACGGGCGCCTGGGCGGTGAAGAGATGGTTCGATGCTCCGATCACCGGGGACCCCGCCGAGCCCTCCTCCCTGCGCCGGCTCTTCCTCGGCCGGTTCGACCTGCGCGATCCGGCGCTCTCCGATCGCAGCCGGCGCCTGCTGGACGCCGACGGGGATCCGGCCACCCCTCCCCTCCCGGCCGACGGGTCGCCGGGACGGGAGCTCTACCGTCAGGGCAGAGAGGTGACGCCGGGACACCCGCACCTCGACCTCTTCCGCCAGCCCTTCCGGGGCGGCCCCGCGCTGGCCTTTCTCGGCCCGGAGGAGGGACCCGACATCGTCCTGGAGGATCGTCCCGGTGGACCCGATGTGATGGACAAGATCAACGCCATCCTGTTCACCGATCAGCTCCGCTCCGGGCGAATCCAGTCGATCGCCGTCCACGCGCCTCCGCGCGACGGCTCGCTCATCCTGGGGATCGCCACCGTCACGGTCACCGCAGCGCGCTACCCTCGCATGGCCACGGCCGGCGGGATACCGGTGGTCCCTCCCGGAGCGGTCCCCGCCGCCCGAGGGGTGGTCCGCATGGGACTCGCCGCGGTCCCCGCGCTGGCGGCCCGTGGACCGCTGTCGGCCTGCGGCTCGCTTTCCTCGGGTGGGGCGCTGAGGGCCCGCTGGGGAGACGTCACAGCCTCCGAGGGGATCGACCTCGGCGCCGATCCGGCGGCGATCCGGGCCAGGACGTCCGCCGGCGTGCCGCGCGCCGGGCCGGGGGGGCTCCTGGGAGGCGCGGCACTGGCCGCCTGGAAGAGCCATCCCGATTCCCTGGTCGAGGATCCCTGGCTGCGCGTCCTGGCCGGGGGAGCGCTCGCCGGGGGGGAGGCTCTTGCGGATCAGCCCTTCCCTTACGATCCGGCCCGCCCGCCGGCCGAGGACCGCAGCAACCTCTTCCAGCGGTCGCCCGAGGCGGCCTGCCCTCCCTACGACTACCGGCTCTGGAAGACGCTCGTCTCCCAGTCGCTCGCCAGCGACCGGCGGGCGCACTTCCTCGTGTACGACCCCGGCACGGGGCTCTTCAGGGAGCGGGGAGCGGGGCCGGCCCGCGGCGTGCGCGAATGGACGCATGGCAGGGAGGGGATCTTCTTCTTCGACACGGTCGATGGACTCCCTCCCGGTCCTTCCAACCTCACCCCGCCGGTGTCGATCGAGGGCGGAGAATGGAGCAGCGCGGGCATCCTGATCCTCCACGCGGCCTCCTTCCGGGCCGGCGGCGTGGCGGGCACCGTGCGGGTGCTCATCCCGCCGGGAGAGCCCTTCGTGGACGCGGGTGGGGAGGCCCGGTTCGATGCCGGAGAGGAGTTCGTGAACCTCCGCTATCCGACCGCCGCCGGCACCGGCACCAGCGCCGACGCCATCTTCGAGGACGAGGCCGCGGCCGGCGCAGCCCGCGCCGTCTCCGGAGACGGGGAGATCCACGAGGGATCCACCACCGCGGGACGCGATCCCTCGGGACTGCCGCTCGCCGCCGCCGTTTCCTTCTTCGGGCTGCTGCGCAACGCGGGAGACATCGTCGCGGCCGGCGAGGGAAGGCATTCCGGAGCCTGGATGGCGGGCGGAGACGTGGTCGGAGTGGAGGGCTCGTCCAGTCCGGAGATCCACTTCGACGCCCGGCTGCGCGCAGGCGCCTGGCCGCCGCCGGAGATCGCCCTTCCCAGGACCTACGTCACCTTCTGGCAGACATCGAGGCCCTGAGGCGGGCGCCGCCGGCGCCGATCAGGGCCTGGACAAGGAGACCATCACGGCACGGCCCGAGGTCCCGATCAGATCCGCGCGCCCGTCGCCGTCGGCGTCGCGCAGAGCGGGCGCGGAGAGCCGATGGCCGGGCTGACAGCCCCATGCCCGTGGCGCAGAGGGCCCGCTCCCGCCAGCGTCCGATAGGCGCGTGACGTACCAGCAGCCATCGGCCGCGACGGCAGCCACGTCATCATCGCCGTCGCCGTCCACGTCCCCGGCCAGCAGCGCCCCCCGGCCCTCCCCCGCCGGCCCGAGGTCCTGCGGGGGCCCGAAGGACGCGCCGTCCGACCGCGCCACGCTCAGACGGCCGCGCCGCAGCCAGACCAGGTCGGCCCTGCCGTCCGCGTCGATGTCGGCCGTCGTCCATGACTCGATCGAGCCGATGTCGGCCCCCCGGGCCGGCGCCAGGAACCGCCGCCCGTCCGACAGCGACACGGTCACCCTGCCTCGGCGGTCCACCCGCACCAGATCATCTCGGCCGTCGCCGTCGGCGTCCGCCGCCATCGCCCCGGCGCCCGGTCCCCCGCCCCAGGCGCGCGGGGAGGCGAACCGCGTTGCCTCCGAGATCATGACCTGCGCCCCCGAGCGCCCCATCAGCACGAGATCGTCGCGACCGTCCCCGTTGACGTCCCCCACGATTTCGGGAAGGAGGGAGCGCAGGCGGGACCACTCGCTGTCGGGCGCCAGCGCGCCGCCGCCCCCCAGGGCGACCCTGTAGCCGCCACGGCGCGCGCGGGTGCAGGCATCGGCACGACCGTCCCCGTCGAAGTCCCCGATGATCGAAGGCCAACGCTCCCGGGACGCTCCCATCACGGCCGGATCGAGGAAGATGTCCTTCACCGCGAGGTGAGCGTTGAGTCTCGACCCGCCCGACACGGCCTGCTCCAGCCAGGGACGCCGGTCGCCCCCGGTCAGCCGCGAGACCAGAGCGGCGGGACTGAGCCCGGGAAGCCTCGACAACTGCAGCGCCGCCACGCCCGAGGCGATCGGGGCGGCGAAGGAGGTGCCGCTCCAGAGGGCCATGGTCTGCGGCGAAGTGCTCACCGAGTAGATGGCCTCGCCGGGGGCGGCCACATCCACGATCCTCCGGCCGTGATTGGAGAACCAGGCCATCCCGTCGTACGTGTCGGTCGCTCCCACGCACAGGACGTTGCTCAAGCCGTAGGCGCAGGGGTAGGAGGTGGTCTCGTCGTCGAGATCCTCGCCGCAGTTGCCCGCCGCGGCGACCACCAGCGCACCGGCCGACCCCGCGGCCTGCAGCGCCTCCTCCAGCGCCCTGGAGCGGCAGGCGCCCGGGCGGGAAGCGCCGCAGGCCCCGGTGACCTGGTCCCGGTGCTCGTCGCAGGTGAAGCTGAGATTGAGGACCTTCGCGCCCCTGCGCACGGCGTGCTCGATCCCGGCCACGATGGCGCCGTAGGGGCAGCGGCCGTCGGCGCGGCACACTTTGAGGGGGAGGATCCCGGTGCTCCAGTTGATGCCGGCCATTCCCGTTCCGTTGTCCCCCACCGCGCCGATGATGCCTGCGACCGGCGTGCCGTGTCCCATCCCCGCGTCGTCGGAGGCGCCCGGCAACGTTCCTCCCACGAAGTCCGCTCCGGACCTGAGGTTGCCGGCCAGGTCGGGGTGGCCGGCATGGACGCCGGTGTCGAGCACGGCCACCAGGACGTCATGGCTTCCCCGGGACAGCTCCCATGCTTCGGGACCGTCGATGTCGGCGTCGTAGAGACCGCTCCCCCCGCCGACGGCTTGTCCGATGTTCTCCAGGAACCACTGCGCCTGGTTCAGGTCGTTGGGCATGAGACCGTCCACGCGCGCTTCCTTCTCCCGCTCCACCGCCGCCACCGACGCGTCGCGCGCCAGGGACTCCATGGCGTCGGCTGGGTCCGCCCGACCGGAAAGGGTCACCTGCCTCCATCCCGTACCGGCAGAGGCCCATGTGAGGCGCGACCCGCCGGGGTCGATCCGGCCCAGCGCGGACGCCAACTCCGCGTCGGTGCGCCCGGGCCGGAGCTTGATCAGCAGTGTCGGACCGTCGGGAGCGCCCGCGGCCTGGTGAAAAGAGAGGAACCCGAGCAGGAGGGGGGCCCAGAACCAACGCTTGGCGCTTCGCACCTGGCAGGCCTCCGGGAGTTGGGGCGGACTCTCAGAGTAAGATACGCAGCGCGACCCCGTCCGACAATACAAAACAGGCCGGGACGAATAGGCGAATTGGGTCCGTTTTTACATTAGACGGAGCAGTCGGCGCCTCGTTCCGATTCCGGTCTCGGAACGGCGGGAACATACCATAAAGTCCCGCGGCGGGAGCGGCGAGGATGGACGGGCAGCGCTCAGTTGTCGGGGCCGAGGAAGAGGTTCTTGTAGAGGTCCATCGAGATGACCCCTCCCATGATCAGCAGCAGGAGGATGAAGCCGAACTGCATGACGCGCTCCTTGATCCTCATCGAGAACTCCCGCCGCATGATCCCCTCCACGAGCAGGATGAAGATGTGCCCTCCGTCGAGCACGGGGATCGGCAGCAGGTTGATGATCCCGAGCTGCAGGCTGACCAGGGACATGAACAGGACATAGTCCACCGGGCCCCTTCTCAGCGATTCGCCGGTCATCCGGTAGATCTCGATCGGGCCGGAGAGGGTGCGCGGCGAGAGCTGGCCGGCGACGAGCTTCTTGAGCGTCAGGAAGAGCACGCCCGACTGCTCCCAGTTGTGCTTGAGACTCTCCACCACCGCCTCCAGCGGTGCGTACTGGCGGATCCCCATGGAGGGTGCCGCCCCCAGGGCGATGCCGACGTACCCCCGGGTCTGCCCCCCTTCCTGCTTCTGCGCTGGAACGATGGCCAGATCGATGGAGCGGCCCTCACGGCTCACCGTCAGGGTCATCGGGCGACCGGGGTTCTCCGAGATCCTGCTGACGAAGCGCTGGGGGGCGCCCAGTCCGCTCAGGTCGATGCCGTCGAGCGCCACCAAGACGTCCCCCTTGCGCACCCCGGCACGATCGGCCGCCCCTCCCTGCTCGACCTGGCCGGCGGTCAGCGGGAACGCAGGACTGATCCCCAGGTTCTCGACGTCTCCGATACGGTCCCGGCGCGTGGCCTGCACCCGCACCGGCACGCTGGATGTCTCCCCGCCGCGGCGCACGGTGAGGATCACTTCCCGGTCGGGGTTCAGCGCGATGGTGAGGAGCAGGTCCCGCCATGAGGCGACCTCCTCGCCGTCCACCGCCACGATGGCGTCATCCACGCGCAGCCCCGCCGCGGCGCCCGATCCGTTCGGATCGATGGCGCCGATGACCGGGGGCTGGCTCATGTACAGCGGCTCGGGAACGCCGTGCATGTAGAGGCCGGCCATCAGGACCACGGCCAGCACGATGTTGAGTGAGGCTCCCATGACCAGGACCAGGAACCGCTCGAACTTGCTCCTGGACTGGAACTCCTCCCTGCTGCCCCGGAGCGCCTCGTCGGGGTTCTCCCCCAGCATCTTCACGTAGCCGCCCACCGGCAGGGCCGAGATGCAGTACTCGGTCCCCCCCCGCGTGTAGCTCAAAAGCTTGGGCCCGAATCCGAGAGAGAAGACCTCGACCTTGATCCCGAGCGCTTTGGCCACGAAGTAGTGGCCCGACTCATGGATGAAGATGAGCGCGCCCAGGATGAAGATGAAGGCGAGCATGGTGATCGGATCGGGCATCAGGGCGCTCCTCCGCTGCGTTCGACGGCCGCGCCATCGGCCAGGGCGGCGGCCTCGGCCCGCGCCCAGGCATCGGCCTCCAGGACGGCGCGGAGCGAGGCGGCGGGCCCCGGGCGGTGCGCTTCCATGGTGGCACGGATGATGCGCGGGATGTCGGTGAAGCCGATCGATCCTCCCAGGAAAGCCGCCACGGCCACCTCGTTGGCGCCGTTGAGGACCGCGGGCATGGTCCCGCCGGCCTTCAGCGCCAGCCATCCCAGCTTCAGGCAGGGGAAGGCCTCGCCGTCGGGGACTTCGAAGGTCAGAGGGGCGAGGCGCGCCGGGTCCAGCGGCGCCAGAGGCGAGGGCACGCGCCGCGGCCAGGTCAGCGCGTACTGGATGGGGTGCCTCATGTCGGTGGCCCCGAGCTGGCAGACGAACGACCCGTCCACGAACTCGACCATGGAATGCACGATCGACTGCGGGTGCACCATGACCTCGATCCTCTCCGGCGGGACGCCGAAGAGCCAGTGCGCCTCGATCACCTCCAGCGCCTTGTTCATCAGCGTCGCCGAGTCGATGGTGATCTTCGGCCCCATGGTCCAGGTGGGGTGCTCCAGGGCCTGGGCGGGAGTGACCCTCTCCAGGTCCGCCGGGCGCCGGCCTCGGAAGGGCCCGCCCGAGGCGGTCAGCACCAGCCGGCGCACCTCCCGGGTGGTCTCGCCGCGCAGGCACTGGTGCAGCGCGTTGTGCTCGCTGTCCACCGGAATCAGAGTCGCCCCGTGCCGCTCCGCCGCCGCGATCATCAGCCCGCCGGCCAGCACCAGGGCTTCCTTGTTGGCGAGTCCGACCGTCTTGCCCGCTTCCACCGCCGCGTGGGTGGCTTCCAGGCCGGCGGCGCCGACGATCCCGGCCAGCACGAAATCGGCCTCGGGCATGGCGGCGACCTCCCGCAGCCCTTCGGGGCCACGGACGATCCGAACGCCCGTCCCGGCCAGCCGATCCTCGAGCCTGCGGGCCGCGTCATCCTCTCCCACGGCGGCCAGCCTCGGGCGGAAGCGCAGCGCCTGCTCGGCGATCCGCTCCACGCTGCCGTGCGCGGTCAGGCCGGCAACCCGGAAAGGAGCCGGCGCCCCCTCCCGCGCCGCCGCCTCGTTGAGCCGCTCGACCAGATCGAGGGCGCTGCGCCCGATCGAGCCGGTCGAGCCGAGCACCGCGATGGTGCGCTGCATCCTCTTCCGCCTCTCCCGCCTCACGACATGAAGAACTTGTGATAGTAGAACAGCACCGGCGCCGCGAACAGCAGGCTGTCCGTCCGATCGAGCACGCCGCCGTGCCCCGGGAACAGTCCTCCGCTGTCCTTGACGGCCGCCGTCCTCTTGATCAGCGACTCGGTCAGGTCACCCAGCATCCCCGCCGTTCCCATCAGAAGCCCCAGCGCCGCGGCGTCCCGCCAGGCGAGCCTCGTGAAGAACCACAGCTTGGCGGCCGCGGCCGCGGCCAGCGCGGCGGCCAGGCCCCCGGCCGCTCCCGCCCATGTCTTGCCGGGACTGATGCCGGGCATCAGTCTCCGCCTGCCGGCCAGCGACCCCAGGGCCAGGGCGCCAGCATCGGCCAGCCAGACGACCCAGAAGAGAAGGAGCGTGAGATCCCTCCCCTGCTCCCCGCCGTCACCCAGCAGCGCCAGGCAGTATCCCATCAGCAGGCCGATCGGCACCACGCCCATCAGCGTGGCCGCGATCGACTCCAGCTCCCCCTCCAGGGAGGCCCCGCCGGCCCTGGCCCTGGCCAGGGAGGCCAGCGGGACCGCCAACGCCGCCACGCACAGAGTGTCCAGCGGGCCGGCCCCGAAGTCAAAGAAAGAATAGGCCGTGGCCGCGGCCAGCGCCGCGCCCAGGATCCGGTGGGGGTGGAGGCCTCGCCGGCCGGCGATGGCGTAGAGCTCCAGAGCGGCCAGCGCCGAGGCGGCGCCCACCAGCAGGGCGAAGACGATGGGCGGAAGCTCCTTGATGATCAGGAAGAGAACAGGTATCCCGGCCAGCGCGGTCAGGATCCGCTTCACACGACGCGCCTCCTCCCGGGGGCGCCGGAGGACCGCACCGGGACCTCCCCGACGCCTCCGTAGCGCCGGTCGCGCTTCTGGTAATCGAGGATGGCGAGGAACAGCTCCTTCTTGCGGAAGTCGGGCCACAGCGTCGGAGTGACCCATATCTCGGCGTAGGCTATCTGCCAGAGGAGGAAGTTGCTGATGCGCAGCTCGCCGCTGGTCCGGATCAGCAGATCGGGATCGGGCTGTCCGGCGGTGTAGAGTCGCGCCGCGAAGGCCGCCTCGTCCACCTTCCCGGCGGCCCCGGCGTCGCCGCTGCCGGCCGCCTCGGCCACGAGGCTCCGGCAGGCATCCACGATCTCGGCACGCCCCCCGTAGGACAGCGCGATGTTGAACACCATCCCCTCGAGCTCCCGGGTCGCCTCCATCCCCTTGCGCAGCTCCTGCTGCACGGAAGGGGCCAGCTCGTCCATCCGGCCGATCACGTTGAAGCGGATGTCGTTCTCCAGGAGGGTGCGCAGCTCGCGGCCGAGGTACTCCTTCAGGAGGAGCATGAGCGTGTCCACCTCGGCCCTGGGGCGCTTCCAGTTCTCCTTGGAGAAGGCGTAGAGAGTCAGCACCTGCAGCCCCATCCTGGCCGAGGCTTCAACCACGTCGCGCACCGCGTCGATCCCCGCGCGGTGGCCGGCGACGCGAGGGAGCCGGCGGGACTGCGCCCAACGGCCGTTGCCGTCCATGATGATGGCCACGTGCGCCGGGAGCCGGGTGAAATCGATCCCGGCGACGATCGATTCTTCCTCGGAGCCGGCGGGAATGTAGCCGTGAAGATCGGGGGTCTTTCTCGGCATCCTGCTCCCGGGGGATCGTGAAGCGAAGAAAGCGATGCTATCACCCGCTGGTGGCAGGCGCAAGATCCGGGTAGAGCACCCGCACCAGGAACAGGCCGCGCGCCGGGGCGGTGGGGCCGGCGGCGCTCCTGTTGCGCGCGGCGAGGATGCCGTCGACGGCCTCGGGACTCAGGCGGCCTCTTCCCACCTCCAGCAGCGTCCCGGCCAGGGCGCGGACCATGTACTGCAGGAAAGAGTTCGCCTCCACGGTGTACAGCACGAGGTCGGTCCGCCCGGGGGCCAGCGAGACGGCCGAGGCGCGGATCTCCTTCACCGGCGACTCCGAGGTGTCCCCCGCTCCCCGGAAGGAAGAGAAGTCGTGCACGCCGATCAGCCTGGAAGCGGCGGACTGCATGGCCGCCAGGTCGAGCTCGAAGCGTGTGTGAGCGGCGAAGGGACGATCGAAGGGGCGGATCGCCTCCCCCTGCAGCACCTGGTAGCGGTAGATCCTCCCCACGGCCGAGTGGCGCGCGTGGAAACCCAGGGGCGCCGGAACGATGCTCCTTACGGCGATGTCGTCGGGCAGAACCGCGTTGAGGGATCGCAGCAGCCTGCCGGTGTCGGCCTCCACCGGCCCGGACGTGCTGGCCACCTGTCCCAGGGCGTGCACCCCGGCGTCGGTCCGGGCCGCGCCGCGCAGCAGGATCGGCCGGCGGAGGATCATGGCCAGCTTGTCCTGCAGCACCCCCTGGATGGTCGGCACCCCGGGCTGGATCTGCCAGCCGTGGTAGGCGCCGCCGGCGTACTCCACGGTCAGCTTGAGGAGCGGCACTCACCTTCCCCGCGGGAGCCGCGCGGGCGCGACTCCAAGATGTTTGTTTCTAAAGGGTTGACGCTTGACCCCCATCCGGGGGTCGGTTAGGATGCCCTGCGATTGTAAACCCGAAATCCGACCGAGGGTCTAATCCACCGACATGCCGGCAGACGAACGAGAGGTCCTGGAACGGATCCGTGCCGGTGACATCGATGCCGTGCAGGTGCTCTTCACCGAGCACCGGACCAGGATCTATCGGGTTTGTCTGCTTTACACGGACAGCCCGGACGACGCCAAGGATGTCCTGCAGGAAACGTTCCTGCGGGCCTACAAGTCGGTCCGGAGATTCCGGGGCGACTCGTCCTTCACGACATGGCTCACGCGGATCGCCATCAACATCTGCCTGAACCTGAAGCGTGATCGCAAGTCGTCCGAGAGCCTGGAAGAGGAGCGCTTCGACGCGGGACAGTTCAGCCTCCCACGTCACGCCGAGGGGAACCCCGAGGAGGCGCTCAAGGTGCGCGAGCTGAGAGAGCGGATCGCGGCGCTGGTGGAGACGCTCCCACCGAGAGAGAGAATGGCCTTCGTGCTGAAGCACTTCGAAGAGTTGAAGATCCGGGAGATCAGCGAGCTCATGAAAATCAGCGAGGGTACGGTAAAATCGTTCCTCCACCGCGCGGCGGTCACGCTGCGAGACGGCCTGGGGTACGGTCCGGCGCGGAGGCATTCGTGATCGCCGGCGTGCCGGCGAGAGGAGCCCGCTGATGGCGCCGCCGGAAGGAGCGATGGATCGTTGCGGAACCAGCGAGCAGGATCTCGTCCTCCTGCTCTACGGGGAGCTGGAGGAGACCGCCCGCCGCGGCGTCTCGTCCCATGCGGCGGCCTGCGACGCCTGCCGGGATCGTCTCGACGCGCTGCGGGCCGCCTTCGCCCTCGTGGAGCGCTCGGGCTTCGGGCAGCGCCGTCCGGAGGACCTCGCCTCCCAGTGGGCTCCGCTGCGCGCCAGGCTGGCCGCCGAAAGCCGGCCCTCGGGCCGGTACGGGAGCCTCCTGCCGCTCCTGGCCAAGGCGGCCGCGGTCCTCGTGCTCGCCGGCGCCTCGTTCTGGGTCGGCCGGGTGTGGGACGGAGGGTCCCTGATGCCCGGCCGCCATCCGGGCGACGCGGTCTCCGGGGAGGCGCCCCTCGACGGGCAGGCGCGCCTGCTGGCCTTCTCCGAGCGCACCAACGACTATCTGGATCGAAGCCGCCTGGTGCTGCTGGAGCTCTCCAACGGCGAGCTGAGCACGGACTCCATGGCGCTGAGCCAGGCCTCCCGGACGCTCCTGCGCGAGAACCCGGCAGCCCGGAGAGTGGCGCGTCAGATCGCCGATCAGCGCCTTCAGGACCTGGTGGAGGAGATCGAGAGCATCCTGAGCCAGATCAGCAGGCTTCCCCAAGGCGAGCAGGACGGCCTCGATCGGCTCAGGACGTACGTCAACAACAGCGGGGTGCTCGAGCAGCTCGAAGTGCTGAGCGCCGTACCCCACGGCCGGCTCCCGGAGCGATCCAACACATGAGACCCGTGCGGGCCGTGGTGCTGGCGGCGGCGTTCGCGGCGGCCGCGGTGGCCTGGCCGGCCCCGTCCTGGGCCACCCAGGACAAGGACGTCTACGCGCGGGGCCGGGACGCCGTCTTCGCCGAGCGCTGGGCGGAAGCGCGCGAGGCGTTCCAGGAGCTGCTGCGCGAGCATCCCGACAGCGGCTACGCCGATGACGCGCATTACTGGCTGGGGATGACCCTCTACGAGCTGGGAAAGGCCGAGGAGGCGTACACCGTCCTCAAGGAGATGAACGGCCGCTTCCCCGAGAGTCCCTGGAGCGACGACGGCCGGGTGCTGATGGTGCGCTGCGCCGAGGCGGTCATCAAGGGGGCACCCAGGGGGGCGCCCCGCTCCGGCTCGTCGTTCGGCCTGGGCGCCGAGCCGGTCAGGCTGGCCGAGTACGAGGCGTTCATCGAGCGCAGCACGCGCGACACCAGCTCCAAGGTCCAGCTGCTGGCGATCGACTCCATGCTGGAGAGCCGTCCGGAGAAGGCGGGGGAGCTGATCCCCAGGCTGAGCACCGGGCGTGCGCCCAGGCAGGCTGCGGGGATGGTGCTCGATCGGTTCTTCGGCGGAGAGACCGTCAAGGTGGCGGTGGAGGATCCGCGCCTGGGCATGAGCGAGGGGAACGTGGCGGTGATGATCCGCCGCGGGGAGCAGGTCACCCACCTCGGCTTGTCGGAGGCCCTGGAGGCGGCGCGGCCCGGCCCGGCCGGCCCGCACCGTTTCGACGAAGCCACGTCGGAGCAGATCCGGCGCAAGCTGGTCCAGGCCGAGCGCAATCTGGTCCGATCCGGCGACCCGGGGAGCATCGAGTCCGCCCCGGGAGCCGACGGCGCCAGCATGTCGGCCATCGTGAAGGTGGTCGACGGGGAGATCCACTACTACCGCACAGGCGCGGAAACGAGTAGAATCGTCGTGCTGCGCCGCGAGGCCGGGTTCAACGGGGCCAACGTGCGCGTCTTCGTGGAGGCCGGCGGGACGATGCGCGAGATCCCTCTGCAGGAGGCGAGGGGTCTGGTGGCCGGAGCGACCGGAGAGGGGTCCCCCCTGAGCGAGGCGACCGTGCGTTATCTCAAGGCGGCCCTGGCCATCATCGAGATCGACCTGACACGGGCGGCCGGCGGGAACCCAGAGAGGGGATGACCCGGTAGCGGGATCGCCGTACATTGCCATTTTCTCCGGGGGGGGATGGAATGGCGCTCGTCAGACGGCTGATCGTGACGGTGGGCGTGGCCGCGCTCTCCGCTCTCCCCTCGCTTCCTTCCTTCCGCGCCACGGACTGGGCCCTCTCCGGCAACGCCGCCGAAAGAGGCTGGGCGCGCGGCCCTGTCTGGTACATCATGACCCACTCGGAGTACGGAGCGTACCGCCGCCTGAAGTCCGACTCCGAGCGGCGAGGATTCATCCGTTCCTTCTGGCAGCGCCGCGATCCCCTCCCCGACACCCCCGACAACGAGTTGGAGCGCGAGTTCTGGCGGCGCGTCAACACCGTGGACGGTCACTTCGGACAGGAGGTCAAGCCCGGCTGGAAGACGGAGCGGGGCAAGGTCTACATCATGCTCGGCCCTCCCGACAACGTGGAGGAGGACGGGATCCTCTTCGATCGGTGGGCTGCGAGCCGGTGGACCTACGACCTGGGGGGCCTCTCGCCGTCCCTGCGCGTGGTGCTGGTGGACGCCTTGGGCATACCCCCCGACAGGAGGGTGGTCAAGCTCAAGGTGCGCGAGGAGACGGAGGGGGCACGCTCGGTCGATCACGGCATGCCGGTGCAGGCGTCGGTCCTGCGCCCCACCGAGTCCCTGCCGCTCGCCGAGAGCCTCGTCCGCCGGTTCCCCGGCCCTGATTCCCTGCGCAGCCTCGGCCAGGTGATGCGCGTCCCGGAGACCATGGAGCCTCCGGCGACCGTCCACGTCTCCACCGTGTTCAGCCACGTCCCGATCCGCGCCCGCGTGGACTTCAAGCCCGGGCTGGCCAGCGCGTCGCGCCCGCGCACCGCCGTGGCCGTGACCGTGGGAGTGCGGTGGAGCGACCTGGAGCGGGCCGGGATCACCTCCTTCCAGCCCTCCCATGCGCTGCTGACCGGGCACCTCACGTCCTTGTCCGGCGACAAGGCGCGCCACCGCATCGCCGGCGTGTTCAGCCCCGAGCGGGAGCTCGCCGGATCCGGATCGGGGGAGATCGTCCACACGTTCCAGGCCGTGGCCAACGTCCCCCCCGGCCGCTATGCCCTCGACGTCTCCTACCAGGACGTCGAGGACCGGGTGATGGGATCGGTGCACGAGGAGATCAACGTCCCCGCGTTCGAGCAGGACGGACTCACCGTCAGCACCATGGTCCTGGCCTCGCGGCTCGACTGGATCGAAGGGGCCCCTGAGGAGGGGCGGGTGGACGCCCCCTTCACCTACGGCGCCTACCGCGTGGTCCCCCGGACCAGCTCCTCGTTCCGCCCCGCGGAGCAGCTGACGGTCTTCTACCGCGTCTACGGCGCCAGACCGTCCACCGATGGGAGGCCCGCGCTGGACATCACCTATCAGTTCTACGTGGAGGACGGTCCGCGCTGGCTCCCCGTCGGCGCGCCGATCGCGCTGTCGGGCGTCGCCGATGCCGAGCAGGCGTGGGGGGTGCCGCTGGAAGGCTGGCCCGCCGGACGCTACCGCCTGGAGGCCACGGTGGTGGACCGCCTCTCCGACGAGGCGGCCGTCCGGGGCCTGTTCTTCGAGATCGTCCCGGCCGGCGCCGGCCCCACGCTCAGGTGAGGCGCTGCCTCGGCCGGCGGTGGCCGGGGATCCTGTAGACCAGCCGTCGCAGCGAGGTGTTGAGCGCCCCCTCCACACCCAGCAGGATGGTCCGCTTGCCCGGGACGTGCCCGGCCCGGAAGTTCCACACGATGGGAAACGCCGCCACCTGCCCCAGCTCCAGGACCACGTCCTTCACCGTGAGGCTGGGGCGGCCCTCCCTGGGCTCGCATCCCGTCAGGCTGCCGATCACCATCCCCCGCAGATGGTCGAGCTTCCCGGCGTTCCGAAGCTGGGTGAGCATGCGGTCGATGCGGTACGGCTCTTCGTTGATCTCCTCCCAGAAAAGGATGGCCCCGCGGTAGTCCGGATCGTGCGGTGTTCCCAGGAGCGAGACCAGCAGGGAGAGGCATCCTCCCAGCACCAGACCGGCCCCCTTGCCGGGCCGCAGCACGTCCGAGGCGCGGAAGGTGTGCTCGATGGAGGAAGACCGTCCGTACAGGGCGTCCCAGAGGCTTCTCTCGTCGAACGCGCCCGGCTCTCCCAGCTCGCTCACGGAAGGGCCGTAGTGAACCAGATAGGGGCCGCGCCGCTGCAGCGCCATGGCCAGGGCGGTCATGTCGCTGTAGCCGAGCAGGAGCCGGGGGCGTCGCCGGAGCCACTCGATGTCGATGCGGTCCAGGATGCGGGTCAGGCCGTAGCCTCCCCTGGACATCAGGATCGCCCTGGGGGCGTCGAGCGCCAGGATGTCGTTGAAGTCCCCTCCCCGCACCTCGTCGGGCCCGGCCAGGTAGCCGTGGCGGGCCAGGACGTTGGCCCCCATCAACGGCTCGTGCCCGTGCCGGCGCAGGTACTCCAGGCCGGCCTCCAGGCGACGGGGATCGACCGGTCCGGAGGGGGACAGAACGGCCACCGGGTCGCCCGGAGAGAGAAACGCCGGGATGATGCCGTCCTCGGCGAGTGTCATCCGCGCGGGGCGCCCAGGGCCGCCAGCTCCTCCCTGGCCCTGCGGGCCACGGAGGGATCGCAGAGCAGGTCGAGGCCGGTGCGCGCCAGCGAGCGCACCGCGGCGATCATCGCCGTCGCGGCACGCGGGGAGGCGGCCGCGCGCGCGAACGCCTCGGAGTGGGACGGCACGCCCGGGTCGCAGATGGCCATGAAGGGATGAAGAGACGGCACCACCCGGCTGACGTTGCCCATGTCGAGCGAGCCCTTGTTGGGCCGCGGGCCGGTGACCGGCTCCACCCCCAGCGATCTCAGGTGGGCCTCGAACAGCGCGGCCAGCGTGGAGCTGGTCACCATGTCGTCGTACGGCTCGTCGGTCGGCTGCACGTGGACGGCGCAGCCGGTGGCCGCGGCGATCCCTCTCGCGGTCCGCTCGAACTCCTCCCTGACCCGATCGCGGGCCGGGCTGTCGGGCGCCCGCAGCGAGAAATGGCCGACGGCCCGCGCCGGGACGATGTTGGGGCGCGTGCCCCCCTCCAGGATGACCCCCGGCAGGCGGACGCCGCTCCCCATGCGCTTGCGCATCATCTCCACGGCGATGAAGAGCTGGATCAGGGCGTCCAGCGCGTTGATCCCCTTCTCCGGCCAGGCCACGGCGTGCGCCTCACGGCCGGTGAACACCACCTCCAGGGAGATGCAGGCCAGCGAATCGGTCTGCACCCTCCACTCGCTTCCCGGATGGACCATCAGCGCGGCGTCCACGTCGCGGAAGCAGCCTTCGCGCACCATCAGGCACTTGCCACCCAGCGTCTCCTCGGCCGGGGTCCCCATGACCAGCACCTCGCCGGCCAGGGTGTCCATCAGGCGCCCCAGGGCCATCCCCGCCCCCGTCCCCGCCGCCGCGATCAAGTTGTGCCCGCACGCGTGGCCGATGCCGGGCAGGGCATCGTACTCGGCGAGGAAGGCGACGCGCGGGCCGGGACCGGTGCCGGAGCGGCGGGCGATGAAGGCGGTGGGGAGCCCCGCGGTCCCCGTCTCCACCCGGAACCCTTCGGCTTCCAGCAGCCGGCGCAGCCGATCCGAGGATCGGATCTCTTGCAGGCTGAGCTCGGGATGGGCGTGCAGATCGAGGCTGAGGGCGACGAGGGCGTGCTCCAGGTCGGTCACCGCCTGATCGAGCCGATGGGACAGCACCGGATCGGGCACCGACTCCCTCCGGGGGATGCCGCCCGGCCCGGCGGGCCGCCGGCACGGCCGGCGGCCCGCGGGACCGTGCGAGGTCGAAGGAGAAGCTAAGCCGAATTCTGTGCCCGCCTTGCGGCGGGGGCGATCATTCCTCTGGGCCGACGGTCACCCGGCGGCTCTAGCGACCTACCCGGGAGCATCGGAGCGGGCCGCTCCTTGGCATCTCCCCTATTTGGTCTTGCTCCACGTGGGGTTTACCCTGCCACCCCTGTCACCAGGGGCGCGGTGCGCTCTTACCGCACCTTTTCACCCTTGCCGGCCCCGCGGACGCGGGACGTGGGCGGTGTGTTTTCTGTGGCACTTTCCTTCCCGTCACCGGGACCGGGCGTTACCCGGCACGCTGCCCTGCGGAGTTCGGACTTTCCTCTGCGGGGTCGCCCCCGCAGCGATCGCCTCTCCTCCTTCGCCGGGGACAGTTTAACGCGCCCCGCGCGGAGGCAACAAGTTGAAGAGGACCATGCGGGCCATCTCCGGGTTGTTCTCGAGGCGCCGCAGACAGTAGTTGTACCAGTGAGGCCCGTAGGGGACGTAGAGCCGCACCGTGATCCCCCGGCCGATCAAGTCCTTCTGGATGGCCTCCCTCGGCACACCCAGCAGCATCTGCACTTCCAGCTCCCGGGGCTTCTTGTTCATGGAGCGGGCCAGCTCCAGGGCACGGCCGATGACCGCCTGGTCGTGGGTGGCCAGGGCGACATGCTGCCCGTTGTCCCACAGGGCGGCGAGCAGCTCCAGGAGGCGCTCCTTCATGGCCGGCTTGTCCTGCAGCGCGATGCCGGGAGGCTCCCTGTAGATCCCCAGGCAGAGCCTGACGTTGGGGCGAAGCGGCGCCAGCTCGCGCACGTCCGACGCGGTGCGGTGCAGCCTGGACTGGAGCACCACGCCGATGCGCGGGTACCGGCCCACGAAGCGCCGGTAGAAGCCGAGGGTGGAGGATGTGGTGGTGTGGTCCTCCATGTCGAAGCGCACGAACTGGCCGTATCGGGAGGCCCGCTCCAGGAGGGTCTCGAGATGGCGGGCGCACAGCTCCTCGTCCAGCGCCTGCCCCAGCGCCGACAGCTTGATGGAGATGTTGGCGTGAGGGGAAGGGCCCAGGTCGTCCAGGATCGCCAGGTACTCGTCGAGCATGGCCCGGCTCTCGCCTTCATCGGCGATGTCCTCGCCCAGCACGTCGAGGGTGCTGTGCAGCCCCGAGGCGTGGTGGAGCCTCCCGGTCAGGGCCACCGCCTCGGCCCGGGTCTCCCCGGCGATGTAGGGCCGGGCCAGCGCCCTGACCAGGGGACGCGGAGCCAGCCGCATCAGGCGCGAGCGGATCCAGCGGGCCGCTCCACCCCGCGCGCTCCCCTCACCGGGCGGCAGGGCGTCCCATGGCCGGGCCGGCCTTTCGGTGGTCGTGCGGGGCATGCGCTGGGCCTCCAAAGGAGCGGTCATCCTAGCGCGCCCCGGCCGCGCGCTCCACAACCGGCGCGGCCGGGGCCGGAGGGGCGCGCCGCTATGCTATAGTCGCCGCCCGGATCAACCCCACATGGCCGACATCACCCTCGAGAGGACCCTCCCGCACAATCTGGACGCCGAGCGATCGATCCTCGGCTCCATCATCCTCGAGAACCGCGCCCTGAACCAGGCGCAGGAGATCCTCCGCGAGGAGGACTTCTACCGCGAGAGCCACCGCCGGCTGTACCGGGTGATGGAATCGCTGCGGGAGCGCAGCTCGGTCATCGATCTGGTCACCTTGAAGAACGAGCTGGAGCGCTCGGGAGAGCTGGACGCCGTGGGAGGGGCCGCCTACGTGGCGTCGCTCGTGGACGGGGTCCCCAAATCGGCCAACGTCGAGCACTACGCCCGGATCGTGAAGGAGAAGGCGATCCTTCGCGGCCTGATCGACGCAGGCAACCGCATCGTCCATCTCTGCTTCGAGGCGGAGGCCCCGGTGGAGGACCTCCTGGACGAGGCCCAGAAGCAGATCTTCCAGATTGCCGAAGGGAACCTCCGCAGCGGCTTCGTTCCCGTGCGCGAGGTGGCCGGGCCGACGCTGGAGTACATCGACAAGCTGCACGAACGCCAGGAGCTGATCACCGGCATCCCCACCGGCTTCGAACGGCTCGACGAGATGACGTCGGGACTCCAGAACACCGACCTGATCGTCGTGGCGGCACGCCCCTCCATGGGCAAGACGGCCCTGGCGCTCAACATCTCCCAGCACGTGGCGACCCGCGCCGGCCGCACGGTGGGGGTGTTCAGCCTGGAGATGTCCAAGGAGCAGCTGTTCCTCCGGATGCTCTGCGCTCA
The DNA here is from genome assembly GCA_035281445.1 of Candidatus Polarisedimenticolia bacterium. Taxonomy (GTDB): domain Bacteria; phylum Acidobacteriota; class Polarisedimenticolia; order JACPZX01; family DASXTC01; genus DATEEA01. Next base: position 15,845 of record DATEEA010000063.1, on the reverse strand, counting down.
GGCCCGCGTCGACGCGCACCGCCTGCGAACGGGCCGACTGGGGAAGGACGAATGGGCGCGGCTGACCATGGCCTTCGGCGAGCTGACCGAGGCCAGGATCTACGTGGACGACACTCCCGGGATCTCCCTGTTCGAGATGCGCGCCAAGGCCCGCCGGCTCAAGGCCGAGCGGGGACTGGATCTGGTGGTGGTGGACTATCTCCAGCTGGTGCGGGGCCGGGGCCGGTACGAGAACAGGACGCAGGAGGTCTCCGACATCTCCCGCTCCCTGAAAGGGCTGGCCAAGGAGCTGCGTGTGCCGTTGATCGCCTTGTCGCAGCTCTCCCGGGCTCCCGAGCAGCGGGGCGGCGACCACAAGCCGCAGCTCTCCGATCTGCGGGAATCGGGAGCCATCGAGCAGGACGCCGACGTGGTGATGTTCATCTACCGCGAGGAGGTCTACAAGCCGAGCGAGGAGAACCAGGGGCTGGCCCGGCTCCTCATCGAGAAGCAGCGCAACGGGCCGACCGGCGCCGTGGACCTGGCGTTCATCAAGGAGTACACCAAGTTCGAGAACCTGGAATGGCGCACCGGCTGAGCGGTCCCCGGTTCTGCCTTCCCGCCGGCCTGCGCGCCGCCTGGGTCGAGGTCGACCTCGACCGGCTGGCGGCCAACGTCCGCTGTCTGCGCGCCCGGGCCGCCGGACGCCCGCTCCTGGCCATGGTCAAGGCGGACGCCTACGGCCATGGCGCTGTGGAAGTCTCGCGCCGGCTGGCGAAGGAAGGGGTGGAGCGGCTCGGCGTGGCCATCCCCGAGGAGGGGCACGCTCTGCGCGCGGCCGGGATCGCGCTGCCCATCCTGGTGCTGGGAGCGGCCGAGGCGTCCCAGCTCCGCGCCATGGCGGATGCCGGGCTGACCCCGGCCGCCTACAGCGAGCGCTTTCTCCAGGCCATCCTCGAAGAGGGCCGGCGCCTGGGCCGCCCCCTCCCCTTCCACCTCAAGATCGACACCGGGATGGGACGCCTGGGGATCCAGCCCGCGCGCCTCGGCGAGGCTCTCCGTCTGGTGGCCGCGGCCAAGGGAGCGGGAACCCTGGAGGGGGTGTTCACGCACCTGTCCTGCTCCGACGATCCCTCCGACCCCCACACCGCGCGACAGCTCGCGCTGTTCGAGGAGGCGCTCCGCGCCGTGCGAGAGGCCGGCTTCACGTCGGTCCTGGCGCACGCCGCCAACAGCGGCGGGCTGCTCGACTTTCCGGGATCCTTGTTCGATCTGGCCCGGCCCGGGATCGCCTTGTACGGGATGCGCCCCTCGGCGGCCTCCCGCGACGCGGGGCTGCGGCCCCTCCTCTCCTTCAAGACCCGTCTGGTCCTGGTGAAGGAGCTCCCCGCCGGACAGTCCATCGGTTACGGCCGCGAGTTCGTGGCCTCGCGGCCCAGCCGGATCGGCACCATCGCCGCCGGCTACGCCGACGGGATCAGCCGGATGTGCTGGGGCCGGGGGCACGCCCTGGTGCGGGGCGCCGCCGCGCCCTACGCGGGAAGGATCTCCATGGATCACTCCATGATCGATCTGACCGGCGTGGAGCCGGCGGAGGAAGGCGACGAGGTCGTCCTGATCGGCGAGCAAGGGGGCGCTGCGGTCACCGCGGATCAGTTCGCTGCCTGGTCGGGAACGATCGCCTACGAGGCGCTGTGTCGCATCGGGCCCAGGGTTCCGCGATTCCACCACCAGCGCGGGTGAGAAAAAGGCTTTGACCTCGGACCGCCGATTGCCTTAATGTTTCCCCGGCGCGCCGGCCGGGCCGGCCCGTCCTCGTGGAGCCGCACCGGGTCATGATGAGCCGACTGGCCGCGCTGCGATGCCTCCTTGTCCTGCTCTGCGCTCTGACCGCGGCCGCGTTGCGCCCGCTGGCGCCCGCGGCATGGTCCGGCGCCGGCGTGCTCGCCGCCAATGCGGTTCTGGGAGCCGCTCTGGGCCTGGGCGGCCTGGCCCTGGAGCGGTTGCTGCGCGAGGCCCCCCTGCGATCGATCGTCGGGGGGGTGATCGGGCTCGGCGCCGGCGCCGGGGTCGCCCACATCCTGCTGCGAAGCATCCCGCCCGGGCTGCGCCTGGGAGGCCTGCCGCTGGCCACCGATCTCCTCGGTCCCTTGGTTCACCTTTCGCTGGCCCTCTCCGGCGCGGTCCTGGGCGCCCAGAAGGGAGCGCGGTTCCACAGCGACGGGCTCCTGGCCAGGTTTCATGCCGGCGAGGCGGCGCGCAGCGGGAAGATCCTGGACACCAGCGTGATCATCGACGGGCGCATCGCCGACATCTACGAGACCGGGTTCCTGGAGGGCCCCTTGATCGTGCCGCAGTTCGTGCTGCGGGAGCTGCAGTTCATCGCCGACTCGGGCGATGCGCAAAGACGCAACCGCGGGCGCAAGGGTCTGGACATCCTGCAGCGGATCAAGAAGTACCCGGGTGCCACCGTCCTCATCACCGACTCCGACGTGCCCGAGGCAAGGGAGGTCGATCAGAAGCTGATCGAGCTGGCGCTCAAGGCCGGTGCCTGCATCGTGACCAACGACCTCAACCTGAACAAGGTGGCCCAGCTCCGCGGAGTGAAGGTCCTGAACATCAACGACCTGGCCAACGCGCTGAGGCCCGTCATCCTGCCCGGCGAAACGATGCCCGTGTTCATCGTCAAGGAAGGAAAGGAGCAGAATCAGGGCGTGGCCTACCTCGACGACGGCACCATGGTGGTGGTGGACAACGCCCGCAACAAGATCGGGCGCACCGTGGACGTGATCGTCACCTCGGTGCTCCAGACCACGGCGGGCAAGATGTTCTTCGGCCGCTGCGCGGCGGAGACGGACAAGGCCCATCCGCGCCGGCCCCGCGAGGGGGCCGTCCCCAAGCACGAAGAGGATGCCAGCTGAGGCCAGGGTGTTCTTCAGTCCACCTTCAGGCGCCGGAACGTGGCCCCGCCGTCGGCGCTGACGTAGCAGCGCTTTCCGTCGCACACGTACACCCGCATCCCGTCGGCGCTGGCGGCGACGGCCACAGTGGCCGAGTCGCTTCCCACCTTGGCGTCGTAGGCGGTGGCGGGCGTGGAGAGGCTGAGCACCAGGTGGACGGCCAGCAGGGCCGCCAGCAGCGTGGTCACCACGAGCTGAAGCCGGGATCGATCCATGAGATCCTCCTTCGTCGAGCGGCGCCGCGGCGGGGCCCCCGCGGCCCCGGCCCGGCCCGCCGGGGAGAAGATGGTCCCCGCGGCGCGGCCGGCAAGCAGGCCCCTGCCGCTCAGGGGGCGGGCTCGCGCGCGGGGAGCCTTCCGCCGGGGTCGTCCCGCTTGGAGATCTCCGTGGCCAGCCCCGCCACGGTGCCCTCGTCGAACTTGAAGCGGAGGGTGAAGAAGGGGCCGCCCGCCCGGCGGTCGGCGTCCAGGAAGCCCTTGTCGTCGAACCCTGTGAGGTTGTACCCCCCGACCGCCCACAGGTCCTTCGCCAGGCGGCACCCGGCCTCCACTCCGAACCCGGTGGCGGACGAGCCCGCCGAGTGCTCGTCCAGCACGCGGTACGAGGCCCCGGCGCTCCATCGCTCCGTCAGGTCGTAGAGGATCCGCGTCTCGGCCATCCTGGTCCGGCTGGCGTAGCCTTCCCCTTCGAAGCGATCCACCTGCTCGCGGATCCCCAGCCGTCCCATCCAATGAAGCCGCGCCACAGGCTCGTAGTTCACTTCGAGCAGCCCGGTGTAGGCTCGGGCGGATGGAGAACCCGCCCCATGGGCCCCGTCCCCCTTCACCCCCTGGAGCTTGAGCAGGAGGTTGAGCCTGTCGTGCTCCAGGGGCCGGAAGGCCAGTCCGATCAGGCCGTCGCCGTCGATCCGGGCGCCTCCCGCCTCGGGCTGAACGAGAAAGAGCCTCTGGCGCGAGAAGAGACTCAGGGCGTCGGTGATGCGCGTCGCGCCCGCGGACGTCAGGACGTGCCGGTCTTCCGTGTCGGCGAGACGCAGCTCGTAGCGCGACGTGAACTTCACCCTGGCCGGAAGGTACTCGAACCCCACGCCCAGTGCGGTGAAGTCCCCCGTGGCGGCGGTCTCCCCCCGGACCCCCGCCACCCGCTCGGCGCTCACGTCCCCCAGCCAGTCCTGGTTCAGCGGAAGCCGGCTCCGGATCCCCATCTGGGCGTAGCCCCTCTCACCGGTGAGAGCGTCCTCCAGGCTGTAGCGGCTCTCCAGCGTCAGGTTGCGCAGCAGCCGGCTCTCCAACCCGATGACCGTGCGGGAGGCGCTTCCCGTGGAGGCCTGGTCGAGCTCCTGCTTGAGGAAGGCCCTCAGGTCCTCGGTGGCCTGCCAGTCCAGGCCGAGCGAGGTGCGCGTCGGGTGCTCGGCCAGGGCCTCCCCCGACACCACCTGCTGCCGGGCGATCTGGGCCTCCAGCGTGCCGGCGAGCTTCGCCCGCAGTCCCGCCAGCAGGAGCCGCGTCGAGCCGGGCTCCCCCGTGGCCGGATCGGTCTGCCTCACGTCCCGCAGGCCGGTCCGCGCGCTGGCCCGGCCGAACACCCGCTCCCACTCCACCCCTGCCACGCGGCGCTCCTGGGCCCTCAGGGAATCGGTCTGTGCGTAGAGCTCCCCCTTGAGCCGGGAGGCGTCCGGGAGGGTGGCCGCGGCGTCGAGGCCCCATCGCAAGGTCCCCGCATCGGAGGGCCCGGTGCGCGATGGGTTGTCGAAGCCGGCAGCGACGTGGCGGTAGCTCGCCCCGAGCCTGACCGAGGAGCCCAGGCCCGCGGCCGCCCGGAAGGAGACGGCGCCTGCAGCATCGTCGGTGTCCGACGAGCTGGCCACCGCCTCGCCTCCCAGCTCCAGCGAGCCTCGGCCGAAGCTGCGGCGCATCGAAGCGTCCATGCCCCGCAGCACGTAGGCGCCCTGGGCGCGCTGCTCGCTGACGTAGAGGGTGCCCACCTCCGCGGCTCCGTGGAAGTTGTAGGCCAGGCGCCCGCCGGCCACCGTGGCGTCCTCCTCCCCGCCGGTGACTTCGTAGCTGGCCACGATGGTGACCGGATGGAACGACTCGTCCTGGAAGGGCACCGGGCGCTTGAAGAGCAGGGCGCCTCCCTCGTAGTCGATGTCGTAGTCGGCGAACCGGGACAGGGCGAGGCTGCCGAGGACGCGCTCGGGATGGAGGCGGTCGCGGGTCTCCAGCACGACCCGCTCGCTGTTGGCCACCAGGGGCCGGCGCGAGAGCCGGTAAGGACCCGAGATCCCCGCGCCGGGCATCTCGTCGCGCACCGCCGTCTGGGGGGTGCGAGCGCCGAAGGACTGCAGCGAGAGCCCCCGGGCTTCCACCCGTCCCAGGGCGCCGGTCAAGGCCCGATCGTAGCGGGCCAGATCGCCCCCGGTGAGCCCCGTGGTGAAGTCCCCCACGGCGAACGACGATCGCCGCTGGTCGAGCCGCAGGGAGAACTTCCCCTGACCTTCCACGTCGTACCCCTGGCGGCTGCTGTCGCCGTAGATGGGGAAGAAGCGGTCCGGAGCGGGCCTGCGAAACACCTGATCGCGGTCCCGCTGCCGCGCCGAGTCGTAGGCGAGGGTCATCAGCGAGGCCCCGAACAGAGGACCTCGCGCGTAGAGCGCCAGACGGCCGTCGCCGTGCGCTCCGTCGTCCAGCGCCTCCCCCAGGGTCCTGTGGGCGCCCAGGCCCCGCCGCCCCACCGAGGCCTCTCCCACCCCGGCCACGATCCAGGGGGAGACCTTGGGAGCGAGCGACAGCGTGCTCTCGGCCATGGCCTCCCCGGCCCGCGCGGAGACGATCCTGATCTCGGCCTTGTCGGCGGGCGAAAGCCGGGCCTCGGCCACGCCGCCACGGGTCGTGACCTGGAATCCTTCCTGCCGTGGCGCAGCGTCCACGCCGAGCAACTGCCCGCTCTCCGACCCCACCGTCACCAGCGTCCCGTCCCGCACAGGATGGCCCATCGCATCGCGCACCTCCGCCCGCAATGTGAGCGGCGTTTTGCCGTCGGCGGCCAGGGTCCCCTCCTCCGCGCGCAGGGAGATGGCGTGGGGGCGGCCCGTGCGCGCCACCGTGCGCTCCACCCAGACCCGCGCGTTGCCCCACTGATCGATCCCCTCCAGGACCAGGGCGTTGCGCCCTTCCTGCAGCTCCACGCCCAGGTACCGGTAGAAGACCAGCCGGGTGAGGCTGGTCTCCATGCGGACGGCGATCCGGTCCTGGGGGATCTCCCGCCCGTTGACGCTGAGCCTGGGGATGAGGCCCGAGGGGAGCTTCGCCTCAACCACGATCCGCTCCGAGCCGGCCACGCGGCCGGGAGGCGGCTCGAGGATGTCGGGCTCCGGGGTCATCTCCTTCACCCGCAGCTCGAGGTCGCGCAGGTCGGCGGGACTGCCGGCGGAGGCCGGAGCCACCTGCCCTTCCGCCGGAGAGCCCGCTTCCGCGGAGGCGACGGCCTCCGGCACCGGGCCTCCCTGGTCTCCGGCGTTCCCCGCCATCGCCGCGCGCGCGATCTCGGCGCGCAGACGCTGGGCGCGCTCCAGCATCAGCGGCTCCGCGTCGAGCGGGTAGCAGGCCGGCTCCACCTCGAAGGAGACGAGCCGGCCGCTGCGCTCCCGCACCAGCGATGCGTACCCCTCGATCACCGCCTTGCCCGCGGGAGCCACGTCGGCGGTTCCCGTCTCGAAGACCGCCGACGCCAGCAGCGGCGGGAGCTCCACGACGCGGTCCTCCGACTCCCCTCGCCGGTAGATCCCGCGGGCCAGCAGGCGGCTCACCGCGATCCCCCAGCCACCCGTGGCCACGTTGCTCTTGAAGAGCTGATCCGAGCCCAGGTCGGCGAACTGCGTCCCTCCGGAGCCCGCCGATCGCATCCATGAGGCGAACGGCCCGAGCCCGTCGGGCAGAGTGGTCTCGTCCACCTTGACCACGCGGAGCCCGGGACGCACCCCTTCCAGGTGGTACTTCCCGGCCACGTCGGTGAAGACGAAGGTGCCGTCGTCGAGGTAGATCCGGGCCCAGGGGACCCCCGGCTCGCCCTCGTCGAGGATCCCGTTGCGGTTGTCGTCGACGAAGACCCGCCCGACGATCGTCGATCGCCCCGAGATCAACGATCCGCTCACCCGGAGCACCGCCTGCGCCGGCCCCGCGGTGACGCTCAAGCCGCCCGGCGTCCTCCCCTCCGCCCACGCCCGGTTCGCCCGCTCTCCCCCCTCGGCCCGCGCCGTGGCCACGGTCACGTAGGTGAGCCGGCGCGTGGCGCCCGGCGGCAGGTCACCCAGGTCGAGCAGCAGCGTCCCTCCCGCCGCGGCCGGCGGATCGGGGAACACCGCGCCGTCCAGCCGCACGCTCCCTGCGCGCAGGACGATCCCCTCGGGGAGCACGTCCTTCACCAGGAGCTGCGAGAGCTGCAGGGCCGCGCTGGTGTTGCCGACGTCCAGCGTGTAGCCGACCAGGTCCCCCACCTCGGCCCGGTCCCGGCTGGCGCGCTTCCGTAATGTGAGAGCGGGAGAGACCACGCCCACCACGGCCTCGTTGGACAGGCCGCCGGCCGGCTCCTGGTCGCTGACCTGCCTGGCCATGTTGCCGATGAGCGCGTCGTCCGCCACGCCCGGACCCACCGCCGCGCTGAACGACAGCTCCACCATGGCGCCCGCGGGCAGCAGCGCGATGTCCCAGCGGATCGTCCTGGTGGCGGAATCGTAGCCGGCCGAGACGGCGATGACCCGGCCCGGCGCCGCCCTGTCGGGAAGGTCACCCGAGGAGAGAGAGGCGGGATCCAGCAGCCGAGGATCCAGCAGGTCGGTCACCGCCACGCCGGTCCGGCCGAGCGACGACGTGTTGCGCACCAGGACGGAGTAGGCGAGCTGGGTGCCGGGCGCGACCGGCCCGGGGGGCAGCACCGACTTGACGAGCTGGACGCCTCCCGCATCGGACACCACGGTGTCGGCGGGGTTGCTGGGGACCGCGCCGGGAGGGACCGCTCCGCCTGATGAGAACGCGACGGAAGCCACGTTGCGGATCACCGTGCCCGGGGCGGTGGCCGCCTGGGGGACGGATGCCAGCAGGCAGATCGGCGCCGCCAGACAGGCCAGCCACCTCGCAGCGTCCGGTTTGTTCCGCATGTCGCGCGCCCCGGGGCGAGCCCTCCGTGCGCCTCCCTGAAAACGGCATGAGGCAGGAGGGCCCGGGCCGCCGGGGCCCGGCCTCCTGCCTCGTCCTGGACGGACCTCCGTCGCGCGGTTAGTCGATCGTCACCTGGAAGGTCACCGTGGCGGTCGCGCCGGGGGCGAGCGTCCCTATGGTCATGGTGACTGCGTTGGGAGCGGTCACGTTGAAGTCCCCTTCATCGTCGGGACCGCCGTCGGTCTTCCCCACCCCGTCGAGGGTCATGCTCCCCGGCACGTACGTGGTGTTGGCCGGTACGGCGTCGGTGAGCACGACGCCGGCCGCGTCGCTGGCGCCGTTGTTGGTGACCACCACGGTGTAGGTCAGCACCGTCGCCGGCGGCTGCGGGCCTGCCGGTGCCACGGACTTCACCACGCTCATGTCCGGAGCGTTGATGGTGGTGGTGTCGATCGCGGTGTCGGAGGCCGGCAACGGCTGGCTGGACGTCCCGGTCACGGTCACCGTGTCCACCGTGCCGTTGGCGATCGCCGCGGGAACGGTGACCGAGACGATGATCCGCGCCACGGCGTCGGCGGCCAGGAGTCCGGTGTCCACGGTGCCGTCTCCGTCCGAGTCGGCCAGGGGCGTGTCACCCGGTGTGAAGGTGCCGCTGGCGTCGGCGTCGAGAAACAACGCCGTGGCCCAGCCGTTGCTGCTCACCGCCGTCAGATCCACCGTGTCGTCTCCGTTGCCGCCGTTGGTGACGTCATGCGCGTAGTGCACGGTGTCTCCGGGGGTGGCGCTGGAGGCGCGGTCGGGGTCGACGGTGACGATGGAGACCTGGCTCACCACGGTGGTCACGATGTTGCTGACGGTCTGGAGCGGATTGCCGTTGACGTCGGTGTAGTCCACCGTCGCCTGGTTGGAGATCACCGTGCCCGCGGGGGTCCCGGCGGCGAGGACCGGACCGGCGGCCAGCGTCAGGAAGAGCAGCGGGAGCAGGCTGGCGATCCCGCGGATGAGACATCGCTTCATGGTGTCGTTCCTCCTTGGAGGGGGCCAGCGTGCGTCAGCGGACTTTGACCTTGAAGACGGCCGAGCGGGCGTCGCCCGGGGCGAGCGGCTCGCGGCACGTCCAGCGGACGTGGGTGTACGAAGACAGCGCGACCTCCTGGATCGAGGAAGCGCCGTCGGGCTGCGTCACCGTGCGGCGGACGGGGTAGGGATGGAAGGTCCTGCCGCCGTCCACGCTGACCGAGAAATCGGCCCCCTCCGTGTCCCAGCTTCCCGGCACCAGCTCGGTGCCCGGCGGGACCGGATCCACCACGCGCGGGTTCACCGCGGGGGCCTCCCCGCGGTTCACATAGTGGATGCGGTAGACCAGCGTGTCGCCGGGGCCGCTGCTGGTGACCTCCTCCAGCGTCACGTGCTCGCGGCCCTGCGGGTCGCGGACCACGACCTCCTTCTTGAGGCTCACGTCCACGACGATCCTCGGCCGCGCGTCCTGCGCGACGGCGGTGTCCCCGGCCGGCACGGCGACGACGGCGGCCACGGCGACTCCCCATGCCGGCAGCCTGGCTCCCATCCTCTTCCTCCGCTTCGTCTTAAGCCGCCCGCCGAGCCCCCCGCAGCGGGCGGGGCGCGTGGCGGCCAATAAAAGAAAATCAATAGAGTGCGAACGCGGTCTCAATTCGAGACAAGGGGAATCTATGCAGAGACCCGGGGGAGTCAAGACGGGCGGGAAAGCGGGGAACGGGGGGAGCCGGGCGGCCCGCGCCTTACAGCTTCAGGTACTTCGGGCCGCCCTCGGCGGGCGCGCGCCAGTCGATGTTCTGGATGTGATCGGTCTCCATGACCACGTCCACAGGGTCGAGGATGACGCAGGTCTTGCAATGGACGCAGTTGGTGAAGTTCACCTGGACGCGCTTGCCGGCCGCGTCCTCCACCAGCTCGTAGACCTTGGCCGGGCAGAAGTGCGTGCAGGGGGCGTCGCCGTGCCGGGGGATGCAGACGTCGAGACAGGCCTGCGGGTTGACGATCTTGATGTGCGACGGCTGGTCCTCTCGATGGATGGTCCCCGACTTGAAGACGTCGGTCAGCTTGTCCACGATGGTGGAGGGATCGAAGCCCTGCGGCTCGACCGGTGGCCGGTGCGCCGCTGCGATGTGCCGGAACGCCAGGTGATCCGGCTCCACGGCCCTCCGCGTGCGCGAGCCTCCCCCCGTGAAGCGATGGATGCCGGTGGCCATCAACCCCCGGTAGAGCCCCTTGTCGAAGGACAGCCGGAAATTGCGCTCCTTCCAGAGATCCCGCATCACGTACGACTCCTCCAGCCGGCGCGCGTAGGGCTCCATCGCCTGCTCCGAGACGTCGTCCTTGAGCAGCGCCTCCAGCGCCGTCTCGGCGGCCAGCATCCCCGACTTCATGGCGTAGTGGATGCCCTTGAGCTGCTTGACGTTCACCAGCCCGGCGGAGTCCCCCACCAGCAGGGCGCCCGCCGCGTAGGGCCTGGGGACCGACCAGTACCCCCCTTCCGGGATGGCCTTCGCGCCATAGGCCAGGACCTCTCCCCCCTTGATGTACGACTGGATGAGGGGATGCTTTTTGAGCGTCTGCAGCGCCGCGTGGCAGTCGAAACGGGGGTCCCGCCAGGCCATGCTGGCCACGAAGCCCACGGAGTAGGTGTTGTCGTCCAGCTCGTAGAAGAAGCCGCCGCCGAACTGGTCGCTGCGCAGCGGGAAGCCGAGCGTGTGCAGCACCAATCCTTCGCCGGCCGTCCTGGGCACCTGGATCACTTCCTTGCAGCCCAGCGAATAGACCTGCGGGTTGCGTCCCTCGCGCAGACGCCTGCGATGGATCAGGTCCTCGGTGAGCGTCCCATAGGGTCCCTCGCCGAAGATGGTCACGCGCGCCTGAAGATCGATCCCGGGCTCGAAGTTCGGCTTGCGGCCTCCGTCCTTGACCAGTCCCTTGTCCCCCGTGCGGACCCCGGCCACCCGATCGCCGTCCCAGAGGATCTCCACGCCCGTGGTGCCGGGGAAGAGATTGACCCCCATCTGTTCGGCGATCTGCGCGAGCCACTGGGTGAGGCGCTGCAGTGAGATGGTGTAGAAGCCCTTGTTGTCGTTCTCGGGCGGTACCAGGAAGTGGGGCACCTTCACGTGCCCCGAAGCGGTGAGGAAGTAGAAGGCGTCCTTCTCGATGCGCCGGGCCACGGGGCACCCTCGATCGAGGTGATCGGGGAGGAGCTCGGCCAGGGCCGCCGGGTTGAGCACCGCCCCCGACAACCCGTGGTGGCCGAACTCGCGGCCCTTCTCGATGACCCCGATCTCCAGGGCCGGGACGGGCCCCCCGGCCCGCCCGGCCGCGATGTCCTCCGCGCGGCGCTTCGCCAAGGACGCCAGGTGGATCGCCCCCGCCAGGCAAGCGGGCCCTCCGCCCACGAACAGCACGTCCAGCGGGAACGATTCGCGCTCTGCGGTCATCGGGATGCCACTCCGGCGGCGGCCTCCGGGCCGGGTCCGGAAGTCTAACACACGCTGTCCGGGCGCCTTGCCATGCGCCGGTGCCAGGGGTAGAATGCGCCGAGTTCGTCAACAGTCAACCGCCAAGGAGGAGGTCCACACTCATGAGGAAGCTCGCCGCGATCGCTGGAGCGCTGGCGCTCGTCGTGGCCGGAGCCTTCGCCTACGCAGGCGACAAGGCGGCCGAGGGCTCGACCTGGTCGGGCTGGATCACCGACGAGACCTGCGGCGCCAAGAACGCCAACGCCGACGGCAAGGCCTGCGCCCTGAAGTGCGCCAAGAACGGCGCCAAGCTCGTGCTGTACGTGGAGGGGGACAAGAAGCTGATCGGCCTGGACAACCAGGACGAGGCGATGAAGCACGTCGGCCATCCCGTGGTCGTGACCGGGACGCTGGACGGCGAGACGATCAAGGTCCAGAAGATCGAGGAAAAGAAGGGCTGATCCGCTCCCTCGCCGAGAATTCCTGAAGGGCCGGCTCGCGCCGGCCCTTCCTTTATACGGAATCGATGCCCGCCCCTCCCGTGGTGCGCACCCGCCTCGGCCGACTGCACCGGGGCGACGCCCTGGCCTGGATGGCCTCGCTCCCGCCGGGGCGGGCGCGGCTCATCGTGGCCGATCCCCCCTACAACCTGGGCAAGGCCGGCTGGGACCGTCTCGGGTCGCCGGCCGAGTACCTGCTCTGGACCCGGAGGTGGGTGGAGGAGGCCCGCCGGCTGCTCCTTCCCGACGGGACGATCTACGTCTGCGGCTTCCCCGAGCCGATCGCCGCCATCGCCTCCGAGGTGGGGCCGCTGTTCGCCTCGTGGCGCTGCCTGGTCTGGCACTACCGCAACAAGGCGACGCTGGCCGCCGACTGGGGCCGGTCGCACGAGAGCGTCCTGCATCTTCGCAAGGGCCGCACGATGACCTTCAACCTGAACGCCGTGCGCGAGCCCTACAACCGCCACACGACGCGCTACCCGGACAGGACCCAGGCGGCCACCTCCCACTACGGCAGCGGGGGGCACGCTTGGAGGCCCCACCCCGCGGGCGCCCGCCCGCGCGACGTGATCGAGACCCCGGCGCTGTGCAACGGCAGCGCCGAGAAGACGACCCACCCCACCCAGAAGCCGGTGGAGTTGATCCGCAGGCTGGTGCTCGCCTCCTCCGATCGGAACGATCTGGTGATCGATCCGTTCGGAGGGTCGGGCACCACCTACGCCGTGTGCGAGGAGGAGGAGCGCCGGTGGCTGGGGTGCGAGCGCGACCCGCGGTACATCCGCCTGATCGCGCGCCGCCTGGCTTCCCCCGGGAGCTTCCGGGCCCGGTCGGCCGGCGAGAGCCCCCGGCAGAGGATGCAGCGGCGGGCGATCCTGCGGGGCGAGGCCGGAGCCCGGAGGCCCCCGGCGTGAGCCCTCCGATCGACGCGGTGCTGCTGGCGGGATTCGGCGGGCCGGACTCCTCCGGCGAGATCATGCCCTTCCTGCGCCGGGTCACCGCCGGGCGCGGCGTCCCCGACCAGCGCCTGGCCGAGGTGGCCCGCCACTACGAGGCGGTCGGGGGGCGTTCTCCCTACAACGAGCAGACACGGATGCTGGCCTCGGCCCTGGAGCAGTGGCTGCGCGCCGCGGGCCGCTCCCTGCCGGTGGAGATCGGGATGCGGAGCTCGGAGCCGTTTCTGGCCGGGACCATGAAGCGGATGGTCTCGGCGGGGCGCCGCCGGGCCGCCGCCGTCATCCTGGCCGCCCACCGCTCGGAGGCCGGCTGGGACCGCTACGTCGCCGACATCGCCCGCGCGGCGGCCGAGGCGGGAGGTCCAGAGATCGCCCGGCTCGATCCCTGGCACGACGACCCGGGATTCCTCGAGGCCTGCGCGCAGCGCATCGAGCAGTCCACAGGCCGCCGCCGCGGCGCCTGGCCCGACCACATCCCGCTGATCTTCACCGCCCACTCCATCCCCATGGCCTCGGCCGACCGATCCCCCTACGTGGCCGACGTGACCGCCTCGTGCCGGGGGGTGGCCTCGCTGCTGCGCCCTGCCCGGTGGCGCCTGGCCTGGCAGAGCCGCAGCGGCGATCCCCGCTCCGCCTGGCTGGAGCCGGACATCGCCGAGGTCCTGAAAGAGGAGGCCGCCCGGGGGACCAGGGAGGCGGTGCTGCAGGCGATCGGCTTCCTGAGCGACCACGTCGAGGTCCTCTACGATCTCGACGTCGAGGCCGCGGGAGTCGCCGCCGGCCTGGGCCTGGTGCTGCGTCGCGCCCCTTGCGTGGACGCCCACCCCGAGTTCGTGGGCATGCTGGGACGGAGAATCCTGGCTCTGTGCGGCCCGTGAGCGCCGCCGCATGAGCCGCGCCGCGGCGGTGGCGGTGGTGGGCGGGGGGATGTCAGGGCTGGCCGCCGCGCACCGGCTCGGCGAGCTGGCCGCGGCGCGCGGCCTCACCGTGGCGGTGAGCCTGTACGAGGCCTCCGCCCGCACCGGGGGGGTGGTCTCCACCCTGCGCCGAGACGGCTTCCTCCTGGAGGAAGGCCCCGACTCGATCATCACGGACAAGCCGTGGGGGCGCGCGCTGGCGGAGCGGCTGGGGCTGGCCGGGCGGCTGGTCGGGACGCGCGAGGCGAGCCGGCGCAGCTTCGTGGTTCGCAAGGGCCGGCTGCACCCCACCCCTGACGGCTTCTATCTCCTGGCGCCCACCCGGTTCCTTCCCCTGGCGGCCACGCCGCTGTTCAGCCCCCTGGGCAAGGCGCGCATGGCGCTCGATCTGGTCCTTCCCCGGCGGCGCGGCGGAGGGGACGAGAGCGTCGGCTCGTTCGTGAGGCGGCGGCTGGGAAGGGAGGCTCTGGAGAGGATGGCCCAGCCGATGATCGCCGGGATCTACGGCGCCGATCCCGACGAGCTCTCGCTGGGAGCGACCTTCCCCCGCTTCCAGGCCATGGAGGCCGAGCACGGGAGCGTCATCCTGGGGATGCTGGCCGCGGGGAGGAAGCGCGCGGACGCCTCCCCGGCGGCATCGGAGCGTTCGGCCAGCGGACCACGCTACGGTCTGTTCGTGTCGTTCGACGACGGCCTGCAGACCCTCACCGGCGCCCTGGCCGCCCGGCTCCCCCCGGGGGCGGTGCGCGCGGGGGCCCGCGTGAAGGAGCTGTCCCCGGACCCCGGCGGGGGCTGGATTGCGCGTGCGGCGGGGGCCGGGGAGCGCTTCGACGCGGTGATCCTCGCCGTGCCGGCGCCCGAGGCGGCGGCGCTGCTGGCCCCGGTCGATCCCGCGCTCGCTGCGGGGCTCAGGCGCATCCCGTACGGCGCGGCCGCCACCGTCTCGCTGGCCTTCGAGGCCCGCCAGGTGAGCCACCCCATGGACGGGGCCGGGTTCGTCGTCCCTTCCCTCGAAGGGATGTCGATCACCGGCTGCACCTTCGCCCACAGCAAGTATCCGGGCCGCGCCCCTGAGGGGAAGGTTCTCGTGCGCGCCTTCTGGGGCGGCGCCTCCGCCTCGCTCGACGACGATGGGATCGCGCGTGCCACGCTGTCGGAGCTGCGCCCGCTCCTCGGGATCCGAGCCGAGCCGCTCTTTCACCACCTGGCACGCTTCCCCCGCTCGATGCCCCGGTACGCGGTGGGCCATTTGACGCTCGTGGACTCCATCGAGCAGCAGGCCGCGCGCCACCGCGGCCTGGCGCTGGCCGGCAACGCCTACCGCGGCGTGGGGATCCCCGACTGCATCCACAGCGGCGAGTCCGCGGCCGAGAAGATTATCGAGTCCCTGGGAGCCTGACAGGGCCCGGATCGCGGCCCGCGGAGCGCGGTGGACCGGGCCCGGGGCGCCTCGACTCTGGTCCCTGTGCCCGAGCGGCCTCTGTTGACGATGAGCCGGTCTCAGGTGGATCTCAGGAAGGCCACGTCGGTCACGGTGAGGGTGACCGCGCCGAAGTCCTCCTCCACCTTGCCGCGCAGCACGTACGGCTCGGTGTGGCTGAGGCGGTGGCAGAACCGGCGGTAGGCGCCGGGAAAGAGCACCGTCTCGTACAGCGCCGTGGTGTCCTCGAAGGAGACGAACTCCATCGGCTCGTCGTTCCTGGCCGAGACCACCTTTCCCGTCACCAGCCACCCGATGGTGGTGACAGTGCGCCCCACGTGGCGGGGAAGGTCCGCGCCGGCCACCCGGCGCACGCGGGCCGCCTCCCGCGCGTAGAGCGTGAGAGGATGCCGGCTGATGAGGAACCCCAGCGCCTCCCTTTCGTGCCGCAGCACGGTCCGCATGTCGTAGG